>JBEKJJ010000094.1:0-24057 GCA_050011295.1 Bryobacteraceae bacterium | reverse complement strand
GACGATTTTACGGTGCAACTGCAGCCTACGAGCGCCACTCATCGATAAGATTGGCTACTAGCGCCGTCCAGCCGGTCTGGTGGCTGGCGCCGATGCCCGCGCCGTTGTCACCGTGAAAGTGTTCGTAGAACAGCAGGTGGTCGCGCCAGTACGGGTCCTCCTGGAATTTGCGGGCGCCTCCGAATACTGGCCGGCGCCCATTCGAATCGCGCTTGAAAATGTTGATCAACCGCTGCGCGATCTCTTCCGCCATCTGGCGCGTATTGATGAGCTTGCCGTCCGGCCCTTCCAGGCCAAAGCCGGGGCCGAATCCCTGGGAATACTTGCGCAACGATTCCACCACCAGGTAGGCAGTGGGGAACCAAATGGGTCCCCGCCAGTTGGAGTTGCCGCCTTTCAGTTTGATGTCCTCTTCGGCCGGTTCATATCGCACCACGCTTGAGCCAAACGCGAACGGGTGCTCCCGATGGTACTTCGAAAGACTGCGAATGCCGTAGTCCGATAGAAATTCGCCGCTGTCCCAAATGCGCTCGAGCAGCCGCTTCAGTTGCTCGCGGTCGACGATGGATAGAGTCAGGATTTCCTGGCCGTCGCGCGTGTCAAGGATGCACGCGTGCTTCGCCAGCGTCTGCCGGTTGCGCAAAAACCATTGAAAGTCGGCGTTGAATTCAGAATGCTGCTTTAGATCCTCCGCGCGCAGCACGTCTACGGCGAAGAGCGGGATCAGCCCCACCAGCGAACGAACGCGGAAACGGTGGAACTCTCCGTTGGGGTAGCGGAGCACATCGTAGAAGAAGCCTTCCTGGTTGTCCCAGAGTTGAAAATCGCGCCCGCCAATGTTCTTCATCGCCTTGCCGATGAAGGTGTAATGCTGAAGGAACTTGGTGGCCAGGGCTTCGTACGATCGGTTTTCCTTGGCCAGCTCGAGCGCGATGTGCATCATATACACGCAGAAGAACGCCATCCAGCCGGTGCCGTCGGATTGCTCGAGAATCGCGCCGTTGGGTAGCTTCTCGCTGCGGTCGACAACCGTGATGTTGTCCAATCCGAGGAAGCCGCCTTCGAAAACGTTGTTACCCTGGCTGTCGACTTTGTTGACCCACCAGGCGAAATTGATTAGCAATTTGTGGAAGCATTTTTCGAGGAATTCGCGGTTGGAGTAGCCGGTACGCTCACGCTCTATCTCATAAACGCGCCAGACCGCCCAGGCATGCACCGGCGGATTGAGATCCGAGAATTCCCATTCGTAGGCCGGGATCTGGCCGTTGGTGTGTTGAAACTGCTCGAACAGCAGGAACCAAAGATTATCCGCCGCGAAGCCCGGATCGATGAGGGCCATCGTGGTGCACTGAAACGCCAGGTCCCACGCTGCGAACCACGGATACTCCCACTTGTCCGGCATGGAAAGAATGCGCATGGAGTTGAGGTGGCGCCAGCGGAGGTTGCGGCCGTGCCAGCGGGAATCCGGTGGCGGCCACTTCGGGTTGTCACCCTCCAGCCAGAGGTTGACATCGTAGTAGAACATTTGCTTGCTCCAGAGCAAGCCCGCGAAGGCCTGCCGCTGGATCATGCGCTCCTCTTCAGTCGCGCGAGCGGGATGGACGGCATCGTAGAACAGATCGGCCTCGCGTTTGCGCTCCGCGATAATGCTGTCCACCGCGCCCAGCGGATCGTTGAGTTGGCCGGGAGTGAGCCGCAATCGCAACACAGCGGATTGTCCCGCCGGGATGCGCAGCTTGTAATCGATGCAGGCTTTGGTGCCTTCCTGCGCCGGGTTCACCTGTCCTTGCTCGCCGTTGACGATGTAGCGGTGGAACGCATCCTTAACATATAACTTCCGGCTGACGTTCCCCGGTCCATATACTCGAGGCGCGTTGGTTTCGTTGTAAGTAAACAGCGGCGTTCCATGGCCATCGGCATAAAGATGACGCAGGCCGAGCTGGTAGATGTCGCGCAGGTTTTGTGGTGGCAAGGCGCTGCGATCGTCCGCCTGAAGGTCGATCAAGCCGCTGCTCTTTTTTCCGAGGACAATCGCCGGCTCGGGCCCGGCGGGATCGCTCCAGGCCCAGCTATTGCGGAACCACAGATGCGGCAACAGGTGAAGTTCGGCATCCTCGGGGCCGCGATTGAAAGCTTCGATGCGAATGCAGATGTCTTCTTCGGAAGCCTTGGCGTACTCGACGAAGACGTCGAAATAGCGGTCATCGTCGAAGATGCCCGTATCGATCAACTCGAATTCCGGGCCCTTGCCGCCGCGCCGGCGGTTCTCCTCCACCAGCCAACCGTAGGGAAACTCGCGCTGCGGGTATTTGTACAGCATCTTTTGGTAGCTGTGGGACGGCGTGTTATCGAGGTAGTAATAATATTCTTTGACGTCCTCGCCATGATTGCCCTCGCCGCTGTTTAGGCCGAAGAGACGCTCCTTGAGGATGGGATCGCGGCCATTCCAAAAGGCCAGCGCGAATACCAGGATCTGGTAGCGGTCCGAGAGGCCGGCGATGCCGTCTTCGCCCCAGCGATAAGCCTTGCTGCGCGCGAGATCGTGCGTCAAGTAGTCCCAGGCGGTGCCGCCGGCGCTGTAGTCCTCACGCACGGTGCCCCAGGCGCGGTCGGCAGTGTAGGGACCCCACTTGCGCCAAGGCCGGACTAACCGCCCTGGATAGGACCCGTGCAGTCGTTTATACTCCGCAGTTTCGAGAATCGGCTTCATATTCTTAGGTCGCCCATCGGCGGCTCAGGTCAAATTCAACACCGTGGCAAATGATTCAAGCACTCTAGACGCTAGCACAATTGCCGGTGATGACGAACCGCCGCCATGGACGTTTTCGACGGAGTACGAGTCGATAGGTCGACGTCACTAAGCCAAAAACTGACATCGTCGACGGATTCGTGAAACCGGGTCAGAAGCTTCTTGGTTCATAACGAAAGACAAACTGCGCGCCGGCTAAGTGGTACTGGATCTGCACAGTAAGAACTGAGGATCGGGACGAGAAACGCAAGGGAGAAGGAGGCACGTTATGACGCTGGTACTAGCTGAGAATTGGTGGTCATTGGTAATTCGTGGCGTGGTGGCGCTTATCGTAGGTATCGTCGCCTTTGTTTGGCCCGGAATTACTTTGGCCGCTCTGGTGATTTTGTTTGGTGCATACGCGCTGATTGATGGCGTGGTGAGCTTTATCGGCGCCTGGAAAGCTTCCCGCGCGCACGAACGTTGGGGCGTGCTGGTGCTGGAGGGTATCGCCGGCATCGTGGCATCGGCGGTCGCCATTCTGTGGCCAAACGTCACGGCCTTTGCCCTGGTGGTTATGATGGCAGCGTGGGCGCTGGTGACGGGAGTTTTCGAAATTGCCGCTGCAATTCGTCTGCGGAAACATATCGACGGAGAATGGCTGCTAGCGCTCAGCGGTGTTGCGTCCATACTATTCGGATTCCTGATTCTCACCTTCCCCCTCGCCGGCGCGCTGGCCATCGCCTACATGGTGGGAATCTACGCGCTGGTCTTCGGAGTGCTGCTGATCGCGCTCGGGTTCCGGTTGAGAAGCTGGGGTAAAGCGTCCGCTCCAGCTTCGTCGCCGATGACCGTGCCCATTCAGCATTGATTGCCGGACAACATGCGCCAAATTTTATACACCATGCATTTCAAAGGGCGCACCTCACGGGCCTCCAGGGATTCTCAGTTGCTGCGAACGATCGGTAGCGCCACCAGTTGTGTAGTCAGCACCGTGATTCGGGGCTCCGGCGTGGAGACCAGCCTCAAGGCCTCGGAAGGCGATCTTGCATTCCTCGATTCTGAGCTGAGAGTTACGGGACCGGACTCATATCGCGAAGATGGCTCCATCACATTCGGAGACGACAACGCGAATGTTCTGCGGTTTTCGACACTGGGCGATGGTCATTTCACATCGAGTATCGCGCCCGGGACCATGGCAGGTTCCGCGAGTTGGAAGGTGGATGGCGGCGAAGGACAATTTGCCGCCGCGCAAGGCTTCATCACTTCCAACTTCACGCTGAGCGAAGCGGGGGAGCTCAGCGATTTTCATTGCGGTTTGATTTTCGTGCCCGAGTAGGGCTACAGAGCGAAGGAGGATATTCAATGGCAAATTCAATTGCAGGAGTCAGACGAGGCGTAACGCCCGATCTAGGGGTGACGAGGGATCAATGGATTCCATTTTGCGCACAGTTCACGCGCGAGAATCGCGGCGCGCACGCCGTGCTGGAGGTGCTTGGCGACGATCTCGGCTATCAGGTGGAGACCGAGGACCGGCCCTTCGACGGCGTCTCAGCGGACATCAAGGATGGGGAAGATACGGTCTGGATAACATTCGGTGACACCCCCGGTGACACCCCCGGTGACACCCCCGGCGACACGCCCGAATATCATCTCGCGCACAGCGTCAGCGACGTAACGGCGATGTATGTTCGTCCGCTCGCCGGACTTGTTGGCGCGGCCCTGCTGATCGAAGCGCAGGATGGAACGAAAAGGCTATTGGAATTGAGCTTGCCGGAGGAATACGCGTTGCCTCCCGCTGAGTCAATCACCTCGTCATGACATCCAGGAGACAGCAGCGCCCAATATCGTCTCGTGGGTGGACTTGCGAGCGCTGGCGGCTGCGACGGGCCCCTGCATCTCGGTCGCACTGGCCATTCCAAATCCTGCCTAAATCCGCCCGCAGATCAACAACGCCGTTCGCGAAGTTGAAAAACGCTTAAGCGACGCCAGGATTGACGCCGACACGGCATAGAATGCTTGCGGAGCCGATCCACGAGCTGGCGGCCAGCGTTGAAACCGAGGGCGATTGGGGAATCGGCATGCTGCTTTACCGGTCGCCGGAAACTTTCCGGTATGTGCTGATGCGGGAGCTTTCGAAAGAGTTCGTGACGGTGGGAAACCGTTTTCAGATCCGTCCGCTGCTTGGGCTGCTCAGTCGCGAGCAACGCTGTTATCTGCTCGCGCTAAGTCAAAAACACGTTCGTCTATTTGACTGCACGGATGAAAAGTGGACCAAGTGGTGCGCGCTGTTGTGGGTGATAAAAATATTCCACTGGTGTTGGCCGCGGTGGAACAGGAGGTCGCCATTTACCGGCGCGTGAATACTTATCCCCACCTGATGCAGCAAGCCAACCACGGCTCACCGGACGGATTCACGGTCCGGGAATTACAGCAGCGGGCGGTCGAGATTCTGCGGCAGACTTTTTCCATGCCACTTATAAAAGCACGGACAGAACTCGAGGAGTATCGCGGCACGCATCTGGTGTCGTTCGATCTGCTTCAGATATTAAGGCGGGCGCACGAAGGCCGAGTGTCCCATTTGGATGCTTCGCCTGGACGCCGAGCAGCGGGGCGTTTGGGATGAAGAGATGCAACAGCTTCGAATGGCGGCGATTCCAGCGTTGAAGAGGACCTTTTGAATCTTGCAGCGATCGCGACGCTTTCGCACCGGGGACAGGCGTTCGGTCTGGAGGCATCCGGGATGCCGGACGGCGTGGATGCCGCGGCAGTGCTTCGCTTTTAGAAACGTCGTGCATCGGCGGCTTGCGGGGCTCAGCCTAAGAATGGATCAATCCGCCTGGCGATGGCTTCTTTGGGCTGCGCACCAACGATGCGATCCACTTCGCGCCCTCCCTTAAACACCAGAAGAGCCGGGATGCTACGGATGTTGAAGCGCTCCGCCGTCACGGGATTCTCGTCGACATTCAATTTCCCGACCCGCAGCTTGCCGCGATGCTCAGCCGCCAGTTGCTCAATCGCCGGCGCTATCATTTTGCACGGGCCGCACCACGGCGCCCACATATCTAGCAAAACCGGTAAGGGCGAGCGTTCCACTTCTGCGGAGAAATTGGCATCGGTGATGGTGAGAGGTTGGGAAGATACGATCAGCGGCGTTTTGCATCGACCGCACACGGGTTCGAGGCCCTGTTCGATCTTCTCCCTCGGAACGCGATTGTTCGCGTCGCACTTGGAGCAGCGAATTAGCTCGGTATCGACCATGACCGAAGAATTCATTGTCCCACACCGACTTGGCGCCGTCCGCAACAACTCGTCAACCCTATTCTAAGTCAACCAATTTGTTTCGGGCCGCATAGCGAATAAGCTCCGCGGTGGTTTTCATTCCCATCTTTCGCAGCGTCCGTGTGCGATAGATGCTGATGGTTTTGTGGCTCAGTGAGAGCACTTCAGCGATTTCACGGATGGTCTTGCCGCGCGCGATGAGCGTAAGCACCTCATACTCGCGGTCGGAAAGCGCCTCATGCCGAGGCTTTTCCGGGCCCTGTTCCAAGTGCAAGACAAAGTTCTCCGCCAAGGCTGAACTCACGTATCTGCCTCCTTCGAGGACCTTACTTACGGCCTTCACCAGTTCGTCACGCGGGCTGTCTTTGGTGATGAAGCCGGATGCCCCGGCTTTGAACAGGCGCCGCGCGTAAGCATGATCTGACTGAGTGCCGAGGATCAGAACCGGAAGCCGGCGCCGGATTTGCTTCATTTTTTTCAGAGCGTCCAGGGCACCTCGCTCGCCTAGAGAAAGATCCAGTAATACGGCGTCCCATTCCTGCTCTTCTAGCAGCCGGAGAACCTCACCGGCGTTGCTCGCCTCGCCGAAAACAATTTCTGATGGGGCCTCGAGAATGTTCTTCAGACCTTCCCGCGCCACCACATGGGCATCCACGATGAGCAGTCTCTTCATGCGGCCACGAGCCCCGGCTGGTTCGGCCCCACAAAACGGGAGCCCCCGCAAATCCAACTCCTATCGTCTGGAACGCTGGCAGCATGGGACTATCGATAGAAATGGGACATTCACGTAAGCTACGCGGAGGGGGCCTGTCGTTGTTCGTACTACGACGTGTTCGGTACTCCGTGTTCCGTATCAGTCAACCAGGTGGTTGCGGAACGCGTAGCGCATGAGTTCGGCATTGGTTGACATCTTCATTTTTTCGAGGATGCGTGCGCGATACGTGCTAACCGTTGTGACGCTGAGATGGATCTCTTCGGCGATCTGGCCCACTGTTTTCCCGGAGCCAAGCATCACCAGAATCTCAAACTCGCGTCCCGACAGTCCTTCGTGGATTGGCCGGTTCGCGTCATCATCCAAGTCCAACACCAGTTTCTCCGCCAGCGCGGGACTCACATACCGGCCGCCGGAGAGCACCTTGCGTATGGCTTGAATCAATTCTTCTGGTGCGGATTCTTTTTTGAGGTAACCACCGGCGCCCGCTTGCAACACCCGTTTGCCGAACTGATCTTCCGGCAGCATACTCAGGACCAGCACCGCAAGCTCCGGCCGCAATAGCCTGATGTCGGCAAGAATATCTAACCCACTGCGGCCCGGCATGGTGATGTCCAGAATCAGAAGATCCCAGGGATGCGCCCGAATTTGGACGAGAACCTGCTCGGCATTCTCGGCTTCACCGCACTCTACGCTTTCCATGTGCCGGATCAGAATCTCCTTCAGCCCGCCGCGCACGATAGCGTGATCGTCAGCGAGCAGCACCCGGATCATCCAGCTTGCTCCGCATCTTTCCTAATATGACGAAAAGACAAAGGAATGCGTACTCTCACCCGTGTGCCCTGATTCGGCGCCCCACTAATTTGGACTTCCCCTCCTAAAAACAACGCCCGTTCCCGCATTCCGAGAATGCCCAGCGATTCGCTGGCTGAAAGCTGCTCTTCGCTCACACCAACGCCATTATCGTCGACCTCAAGGCTCAAGCTGCCGTTCTCTCTAGCCAGACATATATGCACCTGGGTAGCATCCGCGTGCCGGGCGATATTGGTCAGGGTCTCCTGAAAGATCCGGAAAATAGCGGTGGCCCGCTCCTGGCTGATTTCGAGGGGGGCTTTCGGCAGATCCAGATGGCAGCGGATCCCGGTACGGTTTTGAAATTCCTCAGCGGCCCACTCCACTGCCGCTACCAAACCTAGAGCATCCAGAATTCCAGGCCTCAGCTCCGTTGAGATTTTGCGCACGGACTGGATGGTTTGCTCCACAAGCCTGGTTATGGATTCTGCGCGTGTGGACGGCTTTTGCTCCGCTGGCCACTCAAAGAGCAACGAGCTCAATTCTATTTTGATCGCCGTCAAGGCCTGCCCCAGCTCATCATGAATCTCGCGCGCTACTTTGGTTCTTTCGTCTTCCCGAACGCTTTGCAACCGCGCGGCCAAAGCGCGCAATTGGACGAACGAACGATTCAGCCGCTTTTCGGTCCATTTGCGCTCGGTGATATCTTGCAGGACGCAGGCTGCCCGATCCACGCCGGCTGGACCTTCGATGGGAAAGTGCGATATGAACAGATCGCTTTCTCTATACCGCCCCTCGTATTTGACAACCTTACCTTGAAAACACTCGTCGAGCCTTTTCTTGACAACTTTGTTGAAGGGATCGTGGTCCATCAATTCCGGGACGCGCCGGCCGACCACTTGTTCCCGGTCGAATCCGAGAAAGCGCAGGAAGGCCCGGTTCGCGAGCAGGTAACGGTATTCGCGGTCCACCACCACGATCATCTCCTCCCCGCCCTCTACGGCCTTTTCGTATTCTCGAAGCCGTTCCTCAACCAGCTTACGTTCCGTGACGTCTTCCACCACCGCCATGGCGAACTGAGCTGTAGTTTCGGTGGAAGGCGCGATAGAAACCGTGGTTCTCACCCAGATCAGTTTGTCGTCTTTGCGGCGGTACCGTTTCTCGAACCGGAACGGATTAAGTTCTCCTTCCCACAAATCCGCCGCCAGCACCCGATTGGTTGGCTGGTCTTCCTCATACGTAATGTCCATGTAGGTCATGTGTTGAAGCTCTTGCTCCGTGTAACCGACCATTTCCTGATAGGCACGATTCGCAGCGATGAAGATTCCCGAGGTGTCGGTTAGGGCGATTCCAACAGCCGAATTATCGAAGATGGAGTGCCAGCGCACTTCACTTGCCCGCAACTCATCCAGACTGCTTCGCAGCTCTTGACCGCTCGCGGCCAACCGTTCCAATTCCGTGTTCTTCCGGGCGATTTCCGCCTCAGCGTGTCTCTTTTCCGTAATGTTGCGTCCTTCGGCAAGCAGGAACACGATCTTGCCGCTCCGGTCCCGAATGGGCGAGAGCGAGTAATCGATAACAATTGTCTCGCCGCCGCCAGCCTGGCCGTAGATTTCCATATCGCAACGAACGAACTCGCCCTGGCTTGCCCGCCGGACCAGTTCTCGCTGCTTTTCCCGAGTCTCTTTTGATACCAGCCACCAGCGTGTCTCCCAAAATGGTTTGCCGTGAATCTCGTCCAGGCGAATGCCGGCTTCTTCCAGCGCCGCGCGGTTGATCTCCAGCGTGTTGCCATGCACGTCCAGCAATCCTATGAACTGAAACATCTCTTCCAGAACGATACGCGCGAGTTTTTCGCGATGCATGTGAGGGCTGTCAGAAGCGGAGAGCTCGACATCGCGCACGCGCAGAATAGGGGAATCCGCAAACAATTGGTGGTTCATTGTTGGCATAAAACCTCCGGGCTATGGTTCAGTATGACTCTATGTTTTAGATCTTGGGAAATCGCGCAGGTGCCAGTTCGTGCGGGCACCTGATCGTCGGTATTGATAAAGCTGTGCGCGGACGTTCGTTAATCCGCTACGAGTGGACTTCATGCGAGGCAAACCGTCGTTCCTGCGCCTGATGAACGGGTTGCTCACACCGAAGAAACAGATTCTGGGTTGTGATATCGCCGGGCAAGTTGAAGCGGTTGGCCCACTCGTAAAGCAGTTTCAGCCCGGCGATGAGGTGTTCGGCGGAACGGGTATGGGAGGGGTTCGCGGAGTATGTCTGCGCCGTTGAAAACAAATTGTCACGGAAGCCGGCGACTGTGTCATGGCAAGGGGGGTGGTGTTGAAAGCCAAAGCGGGGCTAACATCTAAGTATGAGGATTCACATAGGGACGGGTTACTTCGGAGTCACGACCTTGGCGAGTCCAATCTCAAAATCGTCCAAGCTCACCGAGGGATTCCGGAAAGCATTCGGCACCCCGCAAGAAAGCTTGCCTGCGGTGGTCCTTTCGAATACACGCCCTGCTCCTCCAGCAACATCGAAGGACGAAGAGGGGACTCCGCAACGGCCCTCCCAGATCTAACGAAGACCGGTCTGTCCCGCTACTAGTCGTTTTCCACTATTGTCGTAAGCGCACCTGATACGTAAACTATTGAGAGTTAGTTTCAGGGAGGCATTTACTTTTTCATGCGAAAATTCGCCTGGCTATTCGTGTGTCTATACACAATGGTGAGGGCCCAGACGCCCATCGGAACGCTGGAAGGACAAATTACCGATCCGGCCGCGGCGCTGGTATCGAACGCCGAAGTCAGCGTCCATAATGCTCAAACCGGTCTCACGCGCACCGTCCACTCCTCGCGCCAGGGAGCGTACCATTTCTCCGACCTTCCAATCGGTTCGTATCTCCTGGAAGTAAAAGCCCAGGGATTCGCGCCCTATTCAGCTTCCTCTATTCGCATCGACATCGGCCAAGTGGTTTCCTGGCCCGTGCAATTGCAAATCGCCAGTGAGCACAGCGTAGTGAACGTGTCGGGCGAAGCCGTCACCGTGGACACCAGCCCAACAATTGGCAACGTGGTTTCCGAAAAACAAGTGGTTGACCTTCCCTTGAATGGACGCGACCTAACGCAACTCGGCCTGCTGCAGCCGGGAGTGGCTCCCATGACGTCGGGGCTTGCTGAAGCGGGTGGCATTGCGCGCAGCGGCCAGGCCTACGCAGTGAATGGTCAGCGTCCGGAATCGAATAACTACTTGCTGGATGGCGCCTCGAACGTGGACAGCGTGAATGGCGGGTACGCGTTGCGCACGCCGGTGGACGCCGTGAATGAATTCCGCATCCTCTCGCTGAACGCGCCGGCCGAGTATGGCAATACCAGCGGCGCGACGACATCGGTAGTCACCAAGTCCGGAGGCAACAACTTTCACGGCGATCTGTACGAGTTCCTCCGGAACGATGCCATGGACTCGCGTAATTTCTTCGCCGCCCAAACCGAACCACTGCACCGCAATCAGTACGGCGCGACATTGGGCGGGCCGATCCGTAAAGATAAAGATTTCTTTTTCCTCTACTACGAAGGCCAGCGCGATTCGGAAGGCAAAACTCAAGCAGCCATCGTGCCCACCGCCGCCGAACGGGCAGGCGATTTCTCCGGTCTCGTCAACCCATCCACAGGGCAGCCTGCCCCTCTCATCAATGAGTTCACCGGCCAGCCGTTCCCGGGAAATCAGATTCCATTGGCCCTGCAGAATCCAATCGCTCTGAAGGCGGAACAACTTTATCCGCTGCCCAATATCGGCACCAACGTTTTTGAATCCACCCAGCTTGGATCGACGAACTACGATCAGGGCGGGTTCCGTCTGGATCACTACTTCGGCCCGAGCGACCAACTCTTCGCGCGATTCTCTACATCGTCGCTGCACCAGTTAGACCCGCTGCCCATCGCCGGCGCGGGCGTCCCCGGTTTCCCGGTGGTCGATGACATTCGCACCAACTCCGCTACTGCGTCCTGGGTGCACCTGATTTCGCCGCAGATCGTGCAAACCGCGCAGGTATCTTTTCTACGCAACGTGTTCCTCAATGGACAGGCCACCAATCACACACCCGGCAGCGATCTTGGTTTTCAATATCAGCCCACGCTCGGGCTGAACGACGGCGCTCCGTATCTGATCGTGAGCGGCTACGCATCGTTAGGGAATCCGATTACCGGCCCGCAGAACACGTATCAGAACGACTACCAGGGATCTTATTCCATCGCTATGACGCGCGGCCGGCACAATCTGAAGTTCGGCGCCGAGCTCACTCGCGAACAGATCAACGTTCTTTTCGGAATCGCCACCAACGGCTTCTTCGTATTCGCGCCTTTTCCCGCCAGCGATTCCTTCGCCAGTTTCCTGCTGGGACAATCGGTACAGTTCTTCCAGGGCGGCGGCCAGTTTGACCGTGGGCTGCGCAAGTGGGTCACCGCCGGATACGCGCAGGATGAGTTCCGCATCACTCCGCGTCTGACACTCAATCTCGGTCTGCGATACGAAGTGAATACGCCCTACACCGATATCCGGAATCGGATGAATGCGTGGGAGCCTGGCAAGCAATCCGTGATTTACCCGCAGGCGCCGGAAGGTTTGCTGTTCCCCGGCGATCCGGGCGTGCCGCCGGGCATCGCCCCAGTGGACTATCACCAGTTCATGCCGCGCGTGGGCCTGGCCTGGGATCCATTCGGCGACAACAAGACCACTGTGCGTGCAGGCTACGGCATTTTCTACGACGGTTTTACGAATGGAACGGGAGGGCCGCTGCAGGGGGCCGTCAGCGCGCTGCCGTGGACTCAGGCGTACCAGTTGCCCGGGCCGGGATTCAACCTGGCCAATCCCTATGGAAGTTCCCCAACACCGTTTGGAGGCAATAACTTTGTTGCGCCCGCCACTGTGCTCACCGTGCAATCGGGAGCGCTGCCGCCCTATTCGCAAAACTGGAATCTTTCGATTGAGCACGCGATCGCGAAGGACTACCTCCTCGACGTTCGCTACGTCGGAAACAAGGGCACGCATCTGCCGCGCTTTATAGAAGCCAATCCTTCTATCTATGGCCCGGGCGTGAATGCGAACAACAATAACGAGATCCGTCAGTACACCACCTGCAATGCCGCGGGCGTCTGCAATTACGGATCTGTTGGATTGATCGCCGACGATTCCAGCTCCACCTACCATGCGCTCGAGATCGCTTTTTCGCGGCAGTATTCGCATGGCTTGAGCTTCCTGGCTTCTTACTGGTTCTCGAAGAGCCTGGACTATATCTCCACGCTGAACGTCGCCGGTTCGGCTCCCACACTGGTGGCCGGCGAAAACGACCTGGCGCAAAACCCATTCGATTTGCGCGCCGAGCACGGACCGTCGCTGTTCGACGCCCGGAACCGGTTCGTATTCAGCGGGACCTGGGCGCTACCAAAGTGGGGCAGTGCGCCGAAGGCCGCTGCGTTACTAACCAACGGCTGGCAGCTCAACACCATCACCAGTATTTCCAGCGGCACGCCGTTTACCGTTTACGACAGCGCCGACGTTTCCCTGCAGGGCAGCGCGCCCGAGATTTCCGGCTTCTACTCCAGCCGGCCGGACCTGATTTCCGATCCAAATTCGGGGCAGCCGCACACGCCGAACGAATGGGTGAGCCGCGCGCCGTTTCTACAACTGAACCCGGTAACGCAGGCCGGCCAGTTCGGCAATGAAGGCCGCAACGTAGTGCGCGGTCCGGGGATCGCGGATGTCGACCTTTCATTGTTCAAGTACTTCAACATCGACGAGACCAGGCGCATACAATTCCGTGCCGAATGCTTCAATCTGCTGAACCACCCGAATTTCGGGCTGCCCGAGAACGACCTGGAATCGCCTGCTTTCGGTCAGATCCTGCAGGCGGGTCCTCCACGCCTGCTGCAGCTAGCGCTGAAGTTCGTCTTTTAGCAGCGGATACACCCGCACTACCGTTTTGGATAGCAGCCGGAATACACTAGACACTGTACCGGCTGCACACATGGACCAAACTGAATCGAATTTCCTCGCGAAGCCCGCTCCCAGATTTACGTTTCCAAAGACGGGAATTGACCGCGCGGCCGCATACCAGGTAGTGCACGATGAGTTGTTGCTGGACGGCAACTCGCGCCAGAATCTGGCTACCTTCTGCCAGACCTGGATCGAACCGGAACTTGGCCAACTCATGACTGAGTGCCTGGACAAAAACATTATCGATAAAGACGAATATCCGCAAATGGCGGAGCTCGAAGCCCGCTGCGTTCATATGCTAGCGGACCTCTGGAATTCGCCGAACGCGGCAGCTACGTTGGGGTGCTCCACCACCGGGTCGAGCGAGGCCGCTATGCTCGGAGGCCTGGCCCTGAAGTGGAAATGGCGCAAAAAACGGGAGGCTGCGGGAAAGCCTGCCGGCCAACCGAACATCGTCTGTGGGCCGGTCCAAATCTGCTGGCATAAGTTTGCGCGCTATTTTGATGTGGAGCTCCGCGAGATTCCTTGCGAGCGCGGACGCATGTTGATGTCGCCCGAGCAGGTGCTGAAGCGCTGCGATGAGAACACCATCGCCGTGGTGCCGACACTCGGTGTCACTTTCACGCTGCAGTATGAGCCGGTCCAGGCTGTGGCCGCCGCCCTCGACGACCTTGAAGAGGAATCCGGGATCGACATTCCCATTCACGTGGATGCGGCCAGCGGCGGATTTGTAGCTCCTTTCATCCACCAGTCCCTGGTCTGGGATTTTCGGCTCCCGCGGGTGAAATCGATCAATGCTTCAGGACACAAATTTGGTTTGGCGCCGCTGGGCTGCGGATGGATCGTATGGCGGGAACCCCAGGATCTCCCCGAAGACTTGATCTTTAACGTGAAATATCTGGGCGGAAGCATGCCTACGTTCGCGTTGAACTTCTCGCGGCCGGGCGGTCCGGTTGCGTCGCAATACTATAATTTCATTCGCCTCGGGCGGCAAGGCTACACCGCCATTACGCGCGGCTGCGAGGACGTGGGCGCGTGGGTGGCCGATGAAATCGCCAAGCTGGGGATGTTTCATGTTGTGTACGACGGCCGCAGTGGTGTGCCAGGATGTTGCTGGACCATCAAGGACGGCGAGGATCTGAATTTCACGCTGTACGATTTGGCGGATCGTTTGCGCGTCCGAGGCTGGCAGGTTCCAGCGTATCCCATGCCGCAGAACCTGGAACACATGGTAGTCCAACGGGTGCTGTCGCGCCTGGGCCTAAGCCGTGATCTGGCTGGAGTTCTGATGGATGATTTGTGGCGCGCGATACGCCACTTCGATGAATTTCCGTCGCCCAAGCAACTTACGCGCGGACACGCCGGGGGTTACCACCACTGCTAAGTGGCGCTGGCCGAACCGGCGGTGCCGCCGCGCACGGTAACGTACCGCGGTTGATCCGCCACGCTCGGGCAGACCCCCGGGCCAACAAAGTTTCTCGCGTAGCCGCCGCGTCGGCCTGATATTCTTTGCTAATGAGATTTCGCTCGCTTCTTTTCTGCGGATTCGCGCTCGGCGCGCCTACGTTCCTGTCCGGACAGCGGCCTCCGCAGGCGCCGCCGCCTATCGCCAATTCACTCGCGTATTTCGAACTGGGGCCGGATTCACTCCCACACGAGGGGGTCGCCAAGGGAGTGCTGCGCGGTCCATTTGTTTTGCCCAGCCAGGCTTATCCGGGAACGCAGCACACCTATTGGGTCTATGTGCCGGCTTCCTACGATCCAGCAAACCCCGCCGGCTTGATGATCATCAACGACGGGCAGGCGTACATCGCACCGGAAGGCGAGGCGCGCGCCGTAAACGTACTCGATAACCTTATCTACCGGCGCGAAATCCCGGTGCTGATCACCGTATTCATCAATCCCGGCCGCACGCCGGATCAGCAGGAGCCGACGCCGGCCAGCTGGGGCGATGGCACCACCAACCGCGCTACCGAATACAACACTCTCGACGACAAATATGCGCGCGTTATCGTGGATGAGCTGATGCCTGCGATTTACAAGGACTACAACATTTCAAAAGACCCGGAGCAGCACGCGATCGGCGGCGCCAGTTCAGGCGCGATTGCGGCGTTTACGGTGGCCTGGCAGCGGCCCGGCCAGTTCCACAAGGTCTTCAGCATGATCGGCAGCTTCACGGATATCCGCGGCGGCAACGCTTACCCGGACATCGTGCGCAAGAGCGACAAGAAACCGATTCGCATCTTTTTGCAGGACGGCAGAAACGACAACCGCGCACTAGCGGCGGACGGCAGCTATAACGAAGCGCGCGATTGGTTCTATCAGAACGTGCGCATGGTGCAGGCGCTCACTGAAAAAGGCTACGACCTGAACTTCACGTTCAGCATTGGCACCCACAGCCTCAAACAGGGCGGCCATCTGCTGCCCGAGATACTGCGCTGGCTGTGGCGCGATCAGCCGGCCTCAACCGATCCGCACGATATGACCGAACGCTCCTTCCGGGAGCGAAAGTAACGCGTTCAAGCCCTAAACCGGCAGAAACTCAAGACTTGCGGTCGTGCGAGTCTCCCGTAAGGTAGTAGGAACCCATTAAAGTCTCTTGACGATTGCGTTTCAGATTGGTATTCTCTCTAGACATATATCGCTTTGTTCCATAGGGTCTCTCGCGCTCCGTTGCGTACGGTCCAGTCAGCTTTTCCTGGGCTTGGTTAGTTGCGAGTATTGCTGGTTTTGTTCCTTGAAGCGAACGCAGCACAAACACAAGTCAGCACAAACACAAGAAGGAGTTGCTCATGATTCGAAGAATTCTTCCCGTCGCATTATTGGTGACATTGCTGGCCTCAGCATCACTCATCGCGCAGACTTTCCGAGGCGGCATTAGCGGTACCGTAGCGGACGCCACAGGCGCAGCCGTCGCCGGCGCCCCCGTTAAACTCGTGAGTCCGGATACGAACTTGACACGTGAAGGCGTTACTTCTTCCACGGGTGAGTTCGTTTTTCAGGATCTCCCACTCGGTAAGTACGACATTACAGTCACCCAGGCGGGCTTCGATACGGTTCACGTGTCCGGCGTCGTGGTGGATGCGGGCAGGATTGCCACCGTCGCACTGAAGCTGGAAGTGGCCAAGCAAGCCACCACGGTCGAGGTTGCTGCGTCGGTGGTAGCCATTGAGACTGCTTCGTCGGCGGAAACCAGCTTGATCGGCACTCAGCAGATCCTGGACATTCCCCTGAATGGCCGCGACTTCACCCAATTGCTGAAGTTCAATCCCGGAGCCAACGCCAACGGCTCCCTCAACGGCTCCCGCTTCAACGGCATCGACTGGAAGATCGATGGAGCCGACAACAATGACCTCTGGCACAACATCAACTCCGTCAATCAAGGCGGCGTGTCGGGTATTGCCGGCGTCGTACTTCCCATTGACGCCATCGACGAATTCTCCTTGCAGAGCAGCAGCAGCGCGGAAGAAAACCGCAACTCGGGAGGCGTCTTGAATGTTGTGATCAAGTCCGGAACCAACACTCTCCACGGTTCCGCGTACTACTTCAATCGAAACGAAGCCCTGGCCGCGTCTGACTGGTTCACGCCCCCCGGTTCGCCCACGTCGGAACTCCGCAACAACCAATGGGGTGGCTCCATAGGTGGCCCCATCTGGAAGAACCACACCTTCTTTTTCATGAACTATGAGCAGCAGAACTACCGGCAAGCTCTGACCGCCCCGGGAACCACCCCGTCTGCCGATTGGGTTTCCGAGGCCACGGCGGTTATGAACAAAGATGGAGTGCAAGTGAACCCGCTTGCTCTGACCCTAATCAACACTCTTTGGCCGGCCAACAGTCTGACCGGGCCCGCCGCCGTGCACAACTTTGCGGGCGCCGGCATTAACCTGTCCAACAGCTACAATGGCGTGGTCAAGCTGGATCATCAGTTCAATGAGAGGAATAGCCTGGCAATCCGTTATTTCGGTGGGACCGGGAATCAGGTGGAATATGTCGGCTCCGCATTGCCCTCCTACTTCCAGGCTGCTCCCAGCCGGATGCACAATTTCTCGGTGGTCTACAACACCGTAATTACGCCTCGTTTCGTCGCGCAAACGCTGCTAGGGGTGAACTACTTCCTGCAAATTTTCGGTGACGCCAACCATGGCTTTAATATGCCCGGTCTCGGATTCAACGACGGCGTAACGAATCCCACTGATTTTGGCTCCCCGAACATCAACATTTCCGGATTCGATTCAACCGGCTTGACCCCGCAGCTCGGGCGCATTGATACCACCGGCCACATCGATCAGACCTTCACCTATACAGTGGGCTCCCACGAATTCCGTTTCGGTGGCGATTACCGCTACTCCCGCCTGGATGTGTTTTATGATTCGGACGCGCCTGGCTCGTTCACGTTCAATGGCTCGCAAGGGCCGTTTGCCAACACAAATGCGGCAGACAGCTGGGGCTTTGGCAGTAACCCCCTCGCTAGTTCGCTCAATGCGCTCTCCGATTTCCTCGCTCTCCGCGTCGCTCAGGGCAATGCCAGCGTCGCTTACGGTAACCAGCAGCGTATTTACAATCTCCATGGAGGCGACGTTTTCGCGCAGGACAGTTGGAAGGTAACTCCTAAGCTGACCCTGAACTATGGATTGAACTGGGTGTATCAGGGCCCCATCGATAATCCGAAGAACCTCATTTCCACCTTCATCCCCGCGGACGGCGGCATCACCTATACCGGCACACATGGTCTCAATAGCTTGTGGCCCCCCGATCATCATGATTTCGCTCCGCGCTTCGGGTTCGCTTTCCAACCCAAAGCCGGAGGCAAGTTGGTGATCCGCGGCGGCTGGGGCATGTTTTATCAAGTCCCCAATATCGCCTACTTCGGCGACAGCGGAGCGTCCAACGGCGCCGGCTCAGGAATCAATGGGAACCCCGGCGGACCGGACCCGGTTTTGCACCTGGTGAATCAAGCGCCCATCTCCATCGTGGCCGGCGCTCCCATCTTTGCGACCAATGAAGCAATCGGCCCGTTCGGCGGTTTCTCAGTGAGCCAGCACTTCATCACCGGCTACAGCATGAATACCAACATCAACCTTCAGTACCAGGCCGCCAAGGATGCGGTGGTCGAGGTTGGCTATTCGGGCAGCTTGAGCCACCACTTGCCGGACACGTTGGATATCAACCAGATCCCTCAGGGTGCGCCGGAATTGAACAGCTCGCGGCCCTACTACAGCCAGTTCCCCAATCTCGCCGCCATCGACGAAGTACAGTCCGTAGGTAACGCCAATTACAACAGCCTGATCGCGTCCGTTCGGACCACCAGTTTCCACGGATTCACTACCAAGCTCAGCTACACCTACGGGCACTCGCTCGACGACCTGTCCTACGCCCGCCACATCATTCCGCAGAACAGCTATTGCCTGCAGTGCGATTACGGCAATTCGGATTACGACATCCGCCATTCGTTTTCCATGTTCCTGACTTATGCCGTCCCGCAGCCCAGTAAGTACAAGGTCCTCTTAGGCGGCTGGCAGCTGAACACGTTATTCTCGTTCTTCACGGGCACGCCGTTTACTGTGTTTTCGGGCATTGATTCCAGCGGCACTCAAGAGTACGACGACCGGGCCGAAGTGATCGGCAACCCCTTTGCGAATGTCCCTGCTTCGAGTCGAGCCGCCAGTACCTATTACTACTTCAATCCAGCGGCCTTCGCTGTGCCGGCTCAGGGCACCTATTCCAACGAGGGACGTAACGAATTTTACGGTCCTGGAACTAAGCAGATCGACTTCTCGGTGTTTAAGAATTTCGCAATCACCGAGCACGCCAGGCTTCAGTTTCGGGCTGAAATCTTCAACATTTTCAATTTTGTGGACTACGCCAACGGGGTCGGGGGCAACAATGTCCAAGGCAGCAATTTAGGACAAATCGGCTCGACCTACGACGTGAACTTCGGGGCGCCGGGCATCGGCCCGGGTGCTCCCCGCAACGTGCAGTTGGCTTTGAAGTTCCTTTTCTAGATTCGCAAAAAGCCAAACACCAATCGGGCTGAGCACTCTTCGCGGGTGCTCAGCCCTGATCTTTTGGAAACCTTCCTACACCTCCTCCTCAAACTCCTCATCCTGATCCGGTAGCACGTCACGCTGACCAGCCATCCAAACGTAAAGCGTGGGGAGCAAGAAAATGCTCATCACCAGGTCGGAGATCAGCCCTCCCACGATCACGATCGCGAACGGCCGCTGCGAGTCCGATCCGATGCCGTGCGACATGGCGGCCGGCAGCAGCCCCAGGGTTGCCACCAACATCGTCATCATGATCGGGCGAAGCCGCAGCACGGCGCCCTCCACCGCGGAATCTACGATACTGTGCCCGCGCGCCCGCAGTTGGTTGATGTACTCCAGCATAATCACTCCGGTTTGTACCGAGACGCCAAACAAGGCCAGGAATCCCACGCCCGACGACACGCTGAAGTTGGTGTGCGTAATCAGCAGAGCAAGCAGCCCACCGATACGCGCCAGCATCACGTTGACCAGAATCAGAAGCGCCCATTTGAAGGAGCGGAACATGGTGTAGAGAATAATGAAGATCAAAAGTATCGTCAGCGGCACGATAACCAGCAGCCGCGCTTCGGCGCGCTTTTCACTCTCGTATTCACCTTCCCAATCAATGTGATAGCCGCGCGGCAGTTGAACGCTGGCGCTCACGTTCTTGATTGCCTCCTCCACCGCGCCGCCCAAGTCGCGGCCGCGCACGCTGTATTTGATAGCCACGTACCGCTGGTTTCCTTCACGATAGATTTCAGAACCTTCGTCCCGTTCCTCTATCTTGCAGAGTTGAGCGAGGGAAACTCGTTCGCCGGTGGGAGCCAATAATCGGATGTTCTCAATCGCCTCCTTGGTGTTGCGATACTCCGGGAGATAACGCATCACCAGGTCATAGCGCGCTTCGCCTTGCAATACCTGCGTGAGAGCATTTCCTCCCGCGGCGGTATTTACGGCATCCTGAACATCCGCTACGTTGATCTGATATCGCGCGGCTTGTTGCCGATCCACGATAAAGTTGTCGTTGGGCTGCCCCAGAACCTGAAACACTCCCAGATCCTGAATGCCTTTTACCTTCCCCATGACTTTGCCGATCTGTTCGGCCTTGTCTTCCAAAACTCGCAAGTCGTCCCCGTAAACTTTCGTCGCAAGCTGTCCCTTCACTCCGCTGACCGCTTCTTCCATGTTGTCGGCGATCGGTTGTGAGAAGCCCCACACCACTCCCGGAATCTTCGAAAGCTCGCGGTTCATGGACGCTATCACCTCTTCCTTGTTCTGATGAAAGGCCGGCCGCCATTGCTCCTTGGGCTTCAGATCGACAAAATATTCGGTGTTGAAGAAGCCGGTGGTATCGGTGCCATCATCCGGGCGCCCGGTCTGGCTGGTGCACTGCGTAACTTCAGGCCAGGAACACAGGATGAGCCGCGCTTGATTCGACAGCCGAATGCCTTCCGTAGGACCGGTGCTCGGAGCCAATGTGCCGCGCACCCACAGCGCGCCTTCATCCAGATGGGGCAGGAACTCGGAACCGATCACTCCGCCCAGCCAAAGATACATCGCCACAGCCAGGCCGGCCACTCCTCCGGCGACGGTGAGGAATCGCAGCCGGATGGCCACTCTGAGAACGCGTCTATATATGTTAGTGGCCCACGTCATCACCGGATTGCGCCATTCGCGCGTGCCTTTAGGAAAGAAAATGCTGGCCAGCGCCGGCGCGATCAGCAGCGAAAAAATGATGGCGCCAAGCAGTGCGAATGCCACGGTCCAGGCCATGGGTTTGAACAATCGCCCTTCCACGCGCTGCAGCGTGAAAATCGGCAAGTACGCGGTAATAATGATGGCAACAGCGTAGAAAACCGGCCGCTGCACCTCGTGCGCGGCGTCTGAGATCTTCTGTTTTGCAGTTCTGGTATCGTCGCGGCGGCTCAGGTGCCGCACTATGTTCTCCACCATCACCACCGCTCCGTCCACCACCATTCCGAAGTCCAGCGCGCCCAGCGATAGCAAATTCGCCGGAATCCCTCTCAGGTTCAAACACGTCGCGGCGAACAGCAGCGAAAATGGGATGGTCAGCGCTACAATGATGGCCCCTCGAACATTTCCGAGAAACAGAAACAGGATCACCACCACCAGGATCATTCCATCCCTGAGATTGTCCAGGACAGTGTGCGTGGTGTATCGCACCAGGTCGCTGCGATCGATGAGCGGAACAACTTTCACGCCCTTCGGAAGAATAGTATTGTTGAGCTCCTCTACCTTCTTGTGAATTCCCTGCAGCGCCGTGTCGGCATCGGCGCCTTTGCGCAGTAGCGCAATCCCGGAAACTACATCGTCGTTATCGATCAGCTTTCCATCCTCGTGCCGGATCGCTCGCGCGAACTGGCCCAGCCGGATCTTCGGGCCCTGCGCCACCACGGCGATATCTCTCACCCGGACCGGTGTGCCGTTCTTGGCCGTGATCACGGTGCTCTCAATGTCCCGTACGTTCCGGACCAATCCCACTTCCCGAATATTGATCTGCTGCAAGCCGGCTTCGATGAAGCTGCCGCCGGCGTTGGCATTGTTGTTGGTGAGCTGTTGCTCAACCTGGCCGAGGCTCAGTCCATACGAGATGAGTTTATTGGGATCCACGCGAACCTGATATTCACGCGTCGGGCCGCCGAAGCTGGCCACATCCACGATATTCGGAACTGCCTTTAGGTTCTTCTCCACCACCCAGTCTTCGATGGACTTCAGCTCCATCACGTCGTACGCCGGATTGATGCTGTGCAGCGTGAAGAAGTAGATCTGGCCGGCTGGACTCCAGTCTGTTTGCATCTGCGGCGATACGCCGGCGGCCACCGCGGCAGGCGGAAGACTCACTTGCGTCAGCCGCTCGAGCGCTCTTTCGCGATCTTTGAAATTATCTTCTTCGTCGTCAAAAATGAGCTTGATGTCGGAAAGACCGAACAACGAGAACGACCGCAGATGGGTTACGTGCGGCATGCCGTTCATCACGATCTCGAGCGGAATGGTGATTTGCTGCTCGATTTGCTCCGCCGAGATTCCCGGCCACTGCGTGACAATCTCAACGTAGTTGTCGGCAACATCTGGGTAAGCTTCCACAGGAAGCTGATGAAAGGAAATCGCGCCCCATCCGAACAGCAGCAGCGCCGCGGCCAACACCAGAAAGCGGCTCTGTAGCGCGAAATCAACCAGCTTGCGAATCATCTACTGTTCCACCGTGCTTTGGAAAACCAGTGCGTTCGCCACCACCTTATCGCCCGACTGGATGCCCGAGGACACTTCCTGCGTGTTGCCCGGAAGCATGCTCCCCCCGGCCACTTCCACTCGCCGGAAGCGCCCATTTCCTAGCGGATTGTAGACCCATTCCCGGTCGTGCAGATGCAGAATAGCCGTGGCCGGAACTGTCGCGTGTTTTTCCTTGGTCAGGCCGTGAAACGTCGCGGTGACAAACATCCCCACCCGCATCAGGCCAGGATTCTCCACTTGCAACCGCACCTTGGCGGTACGAATGTTCGGATCAATGATCGGCAGAATGTTGCTAATCTTCGCCTTCAGTACCCGGTCCGGATAGGCCACCAGGTGGATGTCCGCATACTCGCCGATATGCACCTGCGCCATGTTGTTCTCCCACACATCGCAGATAATCCAAACCTGCGACAAGTCGGAAATGGTGAAGGGATTCGGTGGCGTCAGCGCCTGAACGCCCGATTGCTCCGTGATTTGTTGGTCCGTGATGGTTCCCGCTACCGGAGCAAACACCTCGACGATGCCTGTGGGATGCTCCGGATCAACTCCAAGCAGCCCGAGCTGCTCCTTCGCGGTCTCGAGAACGACAATGTTATCGTCCTCGGCGTTCTGTGCGATTTCCTGCGCACTCTTGGGAATCGCCCCATGCTCCAACAGCGTGTTGGCACGATCCAGTTGAAGCTTCGTCAATTGCTCGTTTTTTATAGCTTGGCGGTAGTTGGAAAACGCGCCTGCAATGTCCGAGCTTCTCACTTTGAAGAGGAGCTGGCCTTTTTTCACTTCATCGCCCAGCCGCGCGTCGATTTCCACCACACGTCCAGTGGCGAGCGATGGCACCGGCACCTGCCGCGAGACGTCCGGACTCACCACGCCAGTGACGTTCAATTCCGGCGCGCCCACGTACTCGCCCGCCGTCACCAAAGGAAAACGTTCCGGATGGTCCACTTTGAAATTGTTGGCATCCATGTCGGGCTCGACGGCAGTGGGCGTCGGCCCTATTGCGGCGGCCGCACTCTCTTGTGCCGTGACCTTTTTCTCGCAGCTGGTCAGCAGAAGGCTCGCAGCCAGTACTGCGGCAATAACAAATAATCGGTTCATTGGAGCACCTCACTTCCCGCAGCCATATTCATCTGAGCCGCGGCCGTCAAGTATGAGCCAATCAGATTCAAGTAGGCCAATCGAGTGTCGCGATAAGCCTTCTCCGCATCCAGATAATCCAGCAAAGATGAGCCGCCATTCTGGTAGGCGAATGACACTCTGTCGCGCGTGTCCGTGGCCAG
>JBEKJJ010000093.1:0-24095 GCA_050011295.1 Bryobacteraceae bacterium | reverse complement strand
GCGTTCTCGCAATGCATGCAGGGGACGGGCTGATAGTAAAGCTCGGGATTGTCCCAGTTACCTTTGAAATAGCGGTCTACGCGGATCCAGTTCATGTGGCGGCCGCGCGCCACTTCGATCTTGCCGACCACTGGAATATTGTTCTCGGCCTGGCACGCGACGATGCAGGCGCTGCATCCGACGCAGGCATTCAGATCGATGGTCATGCCCCATTTGTAGCCCTGATACCGGTAGTCCGGATACAAGGTCATGTACTGCGGAAGGGGCTTGCCTTCTTCGCGCTCGTCGACGAATTGCGGATTCTTTTTGTATTCGTCGAGCGTGGCGACGCGGACCAGGTCGCGGCCTTCCATGGTCTGGGTATGCTGCGTGGAAGCGAAATGATAATGTCCGCCGGCCTTTTGTGCTTCCAGGCCGAAGCCACCGTCGGGAGCGGTGGAGGTGCGCAGCAGGTAGGCATTGAAGCCGACGCCATCGCCGGTGTGGCCGGCGTGCGTGCGGCCGTAGCCGAGATGGACCGTTACGCTGTCGTTGGCATGGCCAGGCATCACCCACACGGGAACGGTGAGGGTGCGCCCCTGATACTTCAGCTCAATCATGTCCTCAGTGTTGAGGTTGAGCTTTTGCGCGGTAGTGGGGCTGATCCACGCGGCATTGTCCCAGGTCATTTTGTTCTGGGGTTTCGACAGCTCCTGGAGCCAGCCGTTGTTGGCCCACGATCCATCCCAGATTGCGGGATCGGGGCGGAAGATAATTTCCAAACCTTGGACTGTCGCGGACTGGCCGCTGGGTGGGGCTTTGGCGGTGACGTTGATGGCGGGGAGCGCGGTGTTCTTTAGTACGCCATCGTGCAGCGATTGCTGCCAGAAGATGTCGAAGTTACTTTGATTTTGCCAATTTTCCTGGACCAGTTCGTGAGCAGTTTTGTCAGGCTGTCCGGCCAATGCCGCGATCGCTTCATGGGCGGTCTTGCCGCCATAGAGGGGCGCGATTAGCGGCTGGACAATGCTGACGGTTCCGTCGTAACCGCGCACATCGCTCCAGGATTCCAGGTAGTGCGCTTCGGGAATGTGCCAATTTACCAGCGCCGCGGTTTCATCCGGGAAAAGGCTGAGATAGGCGCGGTAGTTGACTTTTTTCAGAGCGGCCGCGAAGTTGAGATCCGCAGGCGCTGCGTAGACCGGGTTGCCGCCGAGGATTATGATGGAATCCACTTTGCCGGCGTTCATGTCGGTAACCAGTTCAGAGAGCGACTGGCGCTGATCCACCGGATTGGCCTCGATGGGATCGGTATAAGTGACGGTTTTGCCGACGTTCCCGAGCAGTTGATTCATGGCGTGCGCGAGCGCATGCACGTTGGGCGGCTGATTTGCGCCGGCCACAACCACAGAAGCTCCTCGGTGGGCCTGGAGGTCGCGCGCGATGGCGGCCACTTGCTTGAATTTGTCGGACGGCTTGGCGCCTTCTCCGAGAGCCATGCTTAGCGCCCACGCGAACTCTTCGATTTCAGCGGCGCGGAGAACGATGCGGTGATCGGCCATGCCGCCGGTGGGGGTTGGCGAAGGTTCCACCACGTACATCCGGTTCAGCGTGGTTTGATCCGGCGATTTGCCCTCGGCCTGAACTTGCGGGGGGAGAACCACGGGTCCGCGAGCTTCCGATGCATAACCGGCGGACTGATTGGCGCGCGGCGCCGATGGCCCTTCCTGATAGCCTTCCTGCCAGTTTTCTTTCGGCTGCGGCGAATGAGTGACGTTGGTCATCACGCGGCGCTTGTCGGCGAATTGGCGGGCGTAGATCAGATTTCCGGGACCGCAGGAAAGGAAATCGGCATCGAGCGAAACGATGACGTCGGCCTGGTCGAAGTGGTAGATGGTATTTACGGGACGTCCGAAGGCCAGCGTGGATCCAAGATAGGCGTTGTGGCGGCCGCAGGGTTCGTACTGATGCCATTTGGCGCCGGGAAGATCCTTGATCAGAGCTTTGATCTGCGCCGCGAGAGTTGGCGAAGTCACCGTTTCGGTGAGGATTCGCAGGCCGTCGCCGTTCTTGATGGCGGCTGCTTCACGCGCGGACGCGAGCGCCACTTGGGCGTTCACCCAACTGCTGATGCGGCCGTTGTTCGAGACGGCCTGCGCGCGGTCGGGATCGTACATGGTAAGGATGGACGCCAGGTGGAAGTAATCACACGCGCCGCGGCTGCCGGGATGATCGGGATTGCCTTCAATCTTGGTGGGACGGCCGAGGTAGCTGGTGGCCAGGAGTCCGGTAGCTACGCCGCCCATCTGCATAGCGGTGGCGTAGTAGAGCGGAAGGCCGGGAACAAATTCTTCCGGCTGGCGCACGTAGGGGACGATGGCTTCCGGTGGTTGCTTGGTGCAGGCGGTAACGCCGGCGAGCGCGAGCGATGCGCCCATCAGTTTCAGAAAATAGCGGCGATTGGCCGGATTGTTCCAATCGGGTGTACGGTCCGCAAATTCGTCTTCGGCGAAGGCTTGGAACTCCTCGGTCTCGGCAAGTTCTTCGAGACTCTTCCAGTACAGAGGTCCGCGGGCTGCATCCAACCGAGCCCGAATCTTGGTTAGGTCAAGAACCGGTTTATCTTTCGGCTTATCTGTCATCGATGGCAAGTGTAGCAATCAGTCAGACTTTGAATGTGATACTCCTCGACGAGCTTTTTTCCGAGCTCTTCCTGGTTGGCCGGCGGCTCATAAGTCATGCTGAACACCTGGTCGCGTGGGCGGACGAACTTCCCCGGATCTCGATGACAATTGACGCACCAGTTCATGTACAGCGTGTTTTCCTTATACGTGAGCGGCATCTGATCGACGCGGCCGTGGCAGGTGGCGCATCCGATGCCCTTCGCGATGTGAATACTGTGATTGAAGTATACGAAATCCGGCAGGTCGTGAACGCGGGTCCATTCGAGCGATTCTCCGCTGCGGTAGCTGGCGCGCACGGGCTCCAGCATTTCGGCATTCGCCCAGATCTGCGAATGGCAACTCATGCAAACCTCAGTCGCGGGTATTCCGGCGAAAGAAGAGGTCTCTACCGAGGTATGGCAATAGCGGCAATCGATGCCGTCGTCGGTGACGTGGTGCTTGTGGCTGAAGGGAACGGGCTGCGGTTTAACCACCTTGACGTCGGTGATGTAGGCGCCACGATCCATCGCGTAAGCGAAAGC
Source organism: Bryobacteraceae bacterium (assembly GCA_050011295.1). Taxonomy (GTDB): domain Bacteria; phylum Acidobacteriota; class Terriglobia; order Bryobacterales; family Bryobacteraceae; genus Palsa-89. The sequence continues at coordinate 20,911 of JBEKJJ010000093.1, read as the reverse complement.
GATGAGACCGCCCGCTCCAAGTACAGCGCAGACAAGGCTTACTTTAGAAATTGTGTTAGTGCTTCGGTGAAAGATCTGAGCCACGCAGCTTAGTCCTGTATGACGTATTATGGTAAATCATATTGCGCCAAAGTGCAAAAAATATTATCAGACAGGATTGGACTGTAAGAATTATTACAGTTTGAGGCGTTCGAGCGAGTGCTCGTTTCTGGTTTCTCGTTTCTGGTTAGGGACGGTCTTAACCAGCCACCGGCGGCCAGCTACTAGCGGGGTTTTCTACGGCGCGGCTTCTATCGAGCCGCTGATGCTGGTGGCTGGTTAGTGAGCGCTCGGGACCAGCTACCAGCGGCCAGCCACCAGCGTGGGTTTCGTGCTTAGGCTGCGAAGCGTTTGCCTACTGCGCGGCGGGCGCGGAGCAGGCGAATGCGGACTGCGGTTTCGGTCCAGCCGTGAGCTTTGGCGATTTCTTGGACCTTGTAGCCTTCCAGGTAGTGGCGCTGGAGAACCATGCGGTCGTTCTTCTTGCAAGTTTTGAGAATGCGGCGGACGTCGATGGCGGCCAGGTTGACCCGGGGCGGCGTGGACAATTCGGGGAGGGCCTGGAGGAATGGCTCGCGCCGCATGGAGCTGCGATGAATGTTGAGTGCGATACTGTTCATCCATGTAAGGACCATGCTGGAGTCGCGCAATTGATTTAGACGCTCCCAACCCCTTACCCATGCGGCCTGGGCTGTCTCCTGCGCACCGTCGTAAGTCAATCCGCGTGAGACCAGAAAACGGACGGTCAAATGGTAGCCTCTTTTGTATGCGCTTCCGTATTCTTCGGTTGTCATGGCTTCGTCAATGGCAGGTTTAGTACCACGTTGGGAGCGGAGGGCAACAGAGCGCGCGGATTCGCGCTAAGTGTTGCGTAGCCTTTGGTTAACGAGCATTCATGAAGGGAAACCCTGATGGGGAGCTGGGGCGTTTCCTTAAGTGTTGATTCGGCAAGATTTTCTGATCGATGCAAAATTTTCCGGTGGAGGCGGGAAAAGACCGGGAAGACGCACGGGCTTGGCAGGCGAAAGCGCCTGCCCCACGTTGCACGTTGAACGGCGGGGTTGCGTCGTAATGGTATGCGACACAGGCGGGCTGGTTTTTCGTTGGTGGAATTGCTGGTGGCGATGGCGATCATCGCGATCATTCTGGCGGTAAGTGTCCCCATCATGTCGAGGGTGCGTCTCAATGCCGTGGAAACGATGGTTGTGCGGGAGATGCATACCATCGGGCAGGCGCAGACGCAGTATCAAGCGCAGTTCGGCAAGTATGCGGCGGCGCTCGCGGAACTGGCTCCGCCGGCCAATGGCGGCGCTGAAGGTCCCAATGCGGCGCATTTGATTCCTCCTAGCTTGGCGTCCGGTGAGAAGGACGGCTACGTGTTCGTGATGAACGCGAACGCCGGCGGCTACACTGTGGTTGCAAGTCCTAAGGTATTCGGCAACACTGGGCGCCGAACGTTCTTTTTGGATCAGGACGGAATCGTCCACCAGAATTGGGGACAGGAACTGGCATCGGCTGAGAGCCCCGAGTTCAAGTAAAGGACGATATGCGATATAGGCAGCGTGGTTTTTCGGTGGTGGAATTGGTGGTGGTTGCCGTAATCGTGGGGATTATTGCTGCGATCGCGGTGCCCGCGCTCAGGAGCGGCCATCTTGCGGTGAGAGCTCCGGAAGCCAAAGCGGTGCGCGAGATGCAGCTGGTGGTGCGGGCTCAGAAGCAGTATCGGGCGAGGTTCGGCAAGTACGCCGCGACGCTGGACCAATTGGGTCCAGGAGCTGCTGCGCTGATTCCGGCGAGCCTGGTATCGCCCGAGAAGGAGGGCTATCAGTTCGCGATGGTGTTGACGCGCGGTGGCTACGCACTTTTGGCGAGTCCGAGAATTTATGTGCTGGATGGCCGGCGAACGTTCTACGTGAACCAGGACGGAGTGGTCCACGAAAGCCGCGGAGAGCGGCCGGCGTCGGCAGACAGTCCGGTGTTCCGGTAGCGGCTTGCTCTTACGACTGATTAAGAAGCTGCACACGTACGCCGGATTGTTGACGTTCCTCAACCTGGCCGTGTACGGCGTAGTGGGTTTAACTATCCCGTTCGTGCGGGAATCCAAAAGCGCTGCGCCGGTGGTTCGCTATCGCGGTTTTAGTGTCCCGGCAAACCTGACGGACCGGCAGGTGGCGGAGCGGATCTGCGCGGTGCTGGGGCTTTCGCTCGCGACGCCGGTGAACAACGCGGTGCTCCAGCATGACGCAGCCAATAACTTGTTCCTGGATTTCTGGCATGCCAACGGCCGCGACCAGGTGACGGTCCTCGAAAAGGAGGGACGGCTGCGCATCGAGACAGTTCGCAACAGCCTGGCGCTGTACCTCTATGCGCTGCACGAAACAACGGCTGCATTTCATTCCGGTGACTGGCGGATGCAATTCTGGGCGGATTACAACGAGTTCGCCATGTGGTGCCTGCTCGGGATGATCGCTTCTGGGTTCGCAATGTTCGTGGGGTCGCGCAGCGGGAGCAGATTGGCGCAGGTTTCGCTCACTGCCGGCTGCTGTCTTTTCGCCGCGCTGTATTTCTGGACGCGATAGGTATGTATCAGAAACTGCGCGCGCTGCATTTAGCCACCGCGCTGTTCTCTTTGGTATTTTTGCTGGCTTACGGGATCGGAGCTGTGGAATTTGCTCATCGCAAATGGATGGGTCCATCCGAACAATCGAGGGTGGAGAGTCGGCGGTTCGCGCCTGGCATCACGGATGCCAGAATTCTGGCTCGCGAATGGCGCGGGGAGCTGGTGGCCATCGAAAATTCTCCGGGCGTGCTTAAGTTCCGGGTGGCTACTTCGTTGGGTAGGACGTTTGAAGTAACTTACCTGATTGCGACGGGCGAGACTACGGTGAAGATCACAACTGTCGGTTTTTTTAGGACGCTTGCGTGGATGCATAGGTCGCGCGGGGTGTGGGCCTACGCGGCGGCTTTGGTGTCTCTCGGCTTGTTGACGCTGGGTGCCACGGGGATTTATTTGTGGTTTCAAAATCACAAGGAGCGATGGATCGGCGGCGCGTTCGTTGTCGTAGAGGTTGTGATTGCGCTGGGGCTGATTATTTCTATGCGTGGGGGGTGACGCCCGCGGGGCATGGCCCCGCGCCACTTGGTTGCCACCGGCTTGATAGAATCGGTGCCGGAGGCGAGCCTTGAAGACTGACTTGGATGTTCGGGCCGCGGGAACGCACAAAGTGGTGAACCAGCCCCCGCCGCTTGTGGACTACAATCTCTTCTCGACGGATCGCGTGCTGGCGGAAGCTTTGGAACGGGAGGGCGCGGCGTGGGCGAGAGCGCGGCTCGATGAATTTGGCCGGCTGACTGGTACTGAAGAAGCGATCCGCTGGGGATTTCAAGCCAACGAAAATCCGCCGGTGCTGCGCACGCACGACCGGTTTGGAAATCGCATCGACGAAGTGGATTTTCATCCAGCGTGGCATGCCCTGATGCGGCTTTCCGTCGAGCACGGTCTGACCAGCCTGCCGTGGACTGAGCCGAAGCAGGGCGCGCACGTGGCGCGGGCGGCGCTAATGCTGCTGGCTTCCGAGAACGAAGCCGGGCACACCTGTCCGGTATCGATGACATACGCAGTGGTGCCCGCGCTGCGCAAGCAACCGGAGCTGGCGCGGGAGTGGGAGCCACACATTCATAAGCCGAGCTATGATCCGCGCGCACGGCCAGTGGCTGAAAAATCCGGCGCGCTGATGGGCATGGCGATGACTGAGAAACAGGGAGGGTCGGACGTGCGGGCCAACACTACGCTGGCCGAATCCGCGGGCGACGGCTATGTTCTCACCGGCCACAAATGGTTCTGCTCCGCGCCGATGTGCGACGCTTTTTTGGTTCTGGCGCAAGCGCTGGGCGGGCTCACCTGTTTTCTGGTGCCGCGCTGGACTCCGGACGGCGAGCGCAACGGGTTTCATCTGCAGCGGCTGAAATCGAAATTAGGAAATCGCTCGAATGCATCAGCGGAAGTGGAGTTCGACGGAGCCTGGGCGCGGCGCGTGGGCGAAGAGGGCCGGGGAGTGGCAACCATCATCGACATGGTGCAGCACACGCGGCTGGATTGTGTTATCGGGTCGGCATCGCTGATGCGGCAGGCGCTGGTGCAGGCGCTGCACCACACGCGGCATCGCAAGGCGTTCGGCCGTTTGTTGGTGGATCAGCCATTGATGCAAAATGTTCTGGCGGATCTGGCGCTGGAATCGGAAGCGGCGACGATGTTGATGATGCGCCTGGCGCGGGCCTTCGATGGGCGCGAGGCGGACATGGGCGAACGTGGTTTTGCGCGCCTCGGGACAGCCGCGGCGAAATATTGGGTGTCGAAACGCGGGCCGGCGCAAGTGAATGAAGCGCTGGAATGCTTGGGCGGCAACGGGTTCGTGGAGGAAAGCATTCTTCCGCGCCTGTATCGGGAAGCGCCGCTCAATTCCATCTGGGAAGGTTCGGGAAACGTAATTTGCCTGGATATCCTGCGCGCAATGAGCAAAGAGCCGGAGGCGATGTTGAGCGTTCTGGACGAGATTCGGCTGGCGCGTGGGAGTGACCGGCGATTTGATGCGTTCACGAAAATCCTTGAAAAGGATTTGGCGGAGCCAGTGGGGGAATTGGAGGCGCGGCTACTGGCGGAAAGGTTGGCGCTGGCTTTGGAAGCGTCGCTTCTGATTCGTCACAGCATCCCGGCGGTAGCGGATGTATTTTGCGGGTCTCGATTGTCGGATGAGGGCGGGCGCGCATACGGAACGCTTCCGCCCAGGACGGATTTCCAGGCGATTCTCAATCGGGCTTACGAAGTTTGAGGGCCATGTAATCTTCGTCGATGGATTGCTGGCCTACACGGAGAGCGTTGCGCTCAAGGCCATAGGATTCGAATCCAAGCGAGGCATACAAGGTTCGCGCGGCAGCCTGGGTGACGGCCACTGAGAGCAGGACTTCTTCGAGATCGGGTATTTGCCGGGCGCGCTCGATCAGGGCTAGAAGCAACGCGCGTCCGATGCCCTGCCCTCGCGCTGAATCGGCCACGTACATGCCCCAGACTTTTCCCTTGTGTTTTCTCTTGAGAGTTGGATTGCGGAAGAAGCCCGCGGTGCCTATGAGTTCGCCGTTGAGGAAGGCGCCCAGCACGAAGTTTTCGAGGGTGGCGGCGTCTAAGCGTGCGGCCATCGATTCTACGGATGAGGCGCGATGTTCGTCGGCCGATTCGCCGAACGCTTGTGGGTCCTGATGGAGCGCTTGTAAGCGGAGTTGCCAGAACGCGGCGGCGTCGTCGGGGCCGAGGACACGGATCATTTGAGGCTAGTATAAGGCGTTCACACGAGTGTGAACGCGGCACGCCCGGGGGCGTGCGCCACATCGTTAAAATCGCTGAATATTAAGAAACTCACATTGAGAAACTTAGCGTCGGGCTGGTTCGTCTTCCCCGTTGGAGGAGTCGAAAAATGAAAAGAATGATTCTCGCGGCGCTGGCCATTGCGCCACTTTTTGCGCAGGCGCCGCCGCCCCTGTTGCCGCCCCAGGAGCTGGACCACCTGGTGGCGCGGATCGCGCTTTATCCCGATCCGCTGTTGGCTCAAATTTTGGCCGCCGCGACTTATTCCAACGACATTCCGGATGCGGCGCGCTGGGCGGATCAGCATCACTATTTGACCGGGCAAGCTCTGGCGGATGCAATTCAGAACGATCAACTGCCGTGGGATCCGAGCGTTCAGGCTCTGCTGCCCTTCCCGTCAGTTCTGGACATGATGGCGTCGGATATGAACTGGACCACGCGGGTGGGCGACGCATTCATGGCGCAGCAGCAGGATGTGATGGACGCGGTGCAGAGACTCCGGCAGGAGGCCCAGCAATACGGGTACTTGAGGACCAACGGATCCGTGGTGGTGAGCGGAGGTCCCTACATCGCGATCACGCCGGTGAATCCGGGATTTATTTATGTTCCCTACTACGATCCGGCAGTTGTGTTCATCGCGCCCCGTCCGGGATTCTTTATAGGCGGCGCGATTCGTTTCGGCTTTGGCATAAATATCGGCGTTGCGTTCCGGCCCTGGGGCTGGGGATTTAACCGTTTTGACTGGGGTGGACACGCGGTGTTTATCAACAATGCGCCGTGGAGGCGAACCTGGGCAGACCGGGCGCACTATGTGCATCCTTACGAGGTTCATCGCTACACGGGCGCCCGTCCGGCGGAGCGGCACGAGCTGCATGGGCGTTCGGAGCGGGAACGGTCAGCGGCGCGGGAGGGGCGTGAGAGAGTGGAAGAGCATCGGGAGCATGACCGGCATTAGAAGCGGTTGGCAGGCGGAAGCGCCTGCCCCACTGGCTAAATGAATGCGGTGGTTTTTACGCCGGAAACGTCGAAACGTTTCCGGCACCGCATGTTTTTGCACATTACCTTGTCATCCAGCAAGACCATGTAGCTGGCGGCCTTTTTGAACTTGGCGCGGTCACGCTCATCGGCGTTGCCGGGCAAGCGATCCACTTTGGTGCGGACCAGCCATTTCAAATCGTAGCTCTCGACGCTGCGGCACATCGGACAGTTCAGCGTGATCGGCTTGGTGGTTTGAGATTCTTTGTAAAAGGCGCGTTCGTCCATATGTTCTAAGTGTAGGCCACGGCTCGTGGCATAGAAACTTTCGCGAAGCTCGCGTCCAACCGGCGCGCGAACTCGTCCACGTCGGATTTCGCGATGTTCATCGGCGGCGAGATGCGCAGGACATTTCCAGCGAAGCCGCCCTTGCCGATGAGAATCCGGTTTTCGCGCGATGCCTCCAGCAACGCCGCAGTCTGGGCCGTGGCAGGCTTCTTGGTTTCGCGGTCCTCAACCAGTTCCATGGCTTGCAATAGCCCCATGCCGCGCACCTCGCCGATGAGGGAATGCTTCTCTTTCAGCTCCATCAATTTTCCGCGCAGGTAGGCGCCCGCTTCCGCGGCGTTGATGGAGAGCTTGTGGTCCTCAATGAAATCGATCACAGCTTTTGCCGCAGTAGTGGTGACGGGATTGCCGCCGAAGGTAGAAATTGTAGCGCCCTTCAGCGAATCCGCTACTTCCGGGCGAGCGATGGTGAGTCCGATGGGAGAGCCGTTAGCCAAGCCCTTGGCGCTGGTGATGATGTCCGGCTGCACGCCCCATTGCTCAATGCCGAACCATTTGCCGCCGGTGCGTCCCCATCCGGTCTGCACTTCGTCGCTGATGAACAGGCCGCCGTATTTCTTGACGATGTCGGCCACGATGGGGAAATATTCCTTGGGCGGAGTGATGAACCCTCCGACGCCCTGGATGGGCTCGGCGATGAATCCGGCGATTCGTCCCGATGTTGTGGTGCGGATCACTTCTTCGACATCCTGCGCGCACTTCACTTCGCAACTGGGATACGACAAGCCGTAGGGACAACGGTAGCAATACGCATTCACCGCGTGGACGATGCCGGCCTGCGTTACGGGCCCGAGCCGCCAGCTGGATTGCGCCGTGAGTCCCATCGCGAGCGACGAGCGGCCGTGGTAGGCGTAGCGCAAGGCCACGATTTCCGTGGAGCCGGTGTAGCAGCGCGCGGTGAGAATGGCGGTTTCGTTGGCTTCGGTGCCGCTGTTCGTGAAGAACGATTTGGTTAGCTTTCCAGCAGGCGTAATTTGCGCCAGCTTCTTCGCTAGCGCGGCCTGGGGCTCATTGGCAAAAACGGTGGAGACGTGCTGCAGGCGGTCTATCTGCGCATGCAGCTTCTTATTCACCTCGTCGTTGCAATGACCGACGCTGATGGTGACGATTCCTCCGAAGAAGTCCAGATACTGATTACCATCGATATCCCACACGTATTGGTCCTTGGCGTGTGAGACCACCAGCGGCTCTTTGTAGTAGTGGAAGACAGAGGGGAAGAGATGGTCCCGGTTGGCGAGGAGGATGTCTTCTTTGGTCATGCTTGATTCTAATACGGGAACGGTTTCTGGTTTCTTGTTTCTGGTTTCTGGTTAAAGGCGCTGAGAGATTACAGAGACACGTGCAGGGTGCCTACTTGGCCGGAGGGGATGTCGCGGAAGCCCAGGCTGAATCCGGTGGTGCCGGGTGGAGTTTTTACGCGGGCGCCTAGCGTCAGGCCCTGGTTTTGGATGCGATGGTAGACGTTTTCGGTGAAGCTTAGGGGCACGGTGGTGAGTTGCTCCACTTTGCCGACTACCACCAGGAATTGCAGCATGCCGGTGAACTTGCCGTCCTTTTGATCGATGGTGAGATTGCGCGAATCGACGGTCACTGATAGTTTGTAGCCGCCATCGACGGGGTCCAGATGCGCGGTGAATCCGATGCCGGTGAGGTTGACTGGGTTGACCACAGCATCGGCGAGCGAGGGAGCCATGGCGGTTTGCTTGGCCGCCAGATAACCGGGACGGTAGCGCACGCTAACGCCGGGGCGCTTCACTTCCACCTGGAGCCGGTGATACGAATCGTCCAAGCCCGCATCCGACGGATAAAACGTGAGCGAGTAACTGACGCGGGCGTCGCCTTCCGCATCCTGAATTGCGGAATTCAGGTCGTTGATGTTGTGGTAGGCGCGTCCGCCGGTTTCTTGAGCGAGCCCTTCCATGGTTTCGTAGCCGTAGTCCACTGCTGGGCCGCCCCTGGGAGCTTTGTTCTTGTTGCCGAACGATGCGCGATCGGCGCCAAACGGTGCGGCCGTCGTTAGCCCGCGAGCGTTCACCGGATAAACCGCGACATCGGCTTCGTTGAGTGCACGAACGGCGCGCTCGACGTCAGCTTCGTAAGATTCTCCCGTGCCGGGCAACTCGGATGCCTGAGAACTTGAACTGGATGAGCTCGACGTGCTGTTCGCGCTTCCGCTTCCAGATTTTCCGGCGCCGCCCGCGGACCTTCCGCCCCCGCCTCCGCGGCCATGCCCGCCGGCGTCAGAGTCGCGATTATTCGTATTGCTTTGGGGCATGTTCTCGCCCCCGGCGCGCAGGCCCAATTGAATGGGAAATCCGCTGGAGATCCAGATCAAAGTTTTGCGGCCGGGGATGCCCTGCACATGCTCGGCGATGGTTTGAAGGGCCGCGGCCGTGCGCAGGGCGCGCACTGTCTGGGTGTAGTTCATGTAGGTCCGGTTCGCCGACTGCAGGAAGCTGTCCCACTGAGCCGTAGTGGTGCTATCGCCGGTGATTGAGTTGGAGGAAGCCGGCGGCGCGGCTGACGCGGCTGCCTCCGGACTGGCACGGTTCGCGTGGCCATTGAGAGTAGCCAGCAGCGTGGAGGTATCCTGCGAAAAATCATGCAGCAGCGTTAATGAATCGCCCAGCACGAATACGGCTACGCGTTCGTTCGTGGGCAAGCTTTTCAAGTGGCGCAGCAATTCTTTTTTGGCAAGCTGTTGATCGACGAGCTGGGTATTTAACTCGTCGAACAGAAACGCGGTGACGTGAGCGGAACCCATGGCCGGGCGGTTAGTGAATGTCAAAGGCGCAGAAGCTGGGCCAGGGCCAGGGGACTGCCGGCCGTCATCGAGTGCGAACATCGCGATCGTTTGCTCCTGGCCGTTATCGCGCAACACGAAATCGCCGCGCTTGAGATCGTCCACCGGTTTGCCGTGCTTGTCCTTGGCCACAACATTGAGAACGACGACGCGAGTGGCCGTGCTAAAAGCCGGGGACTCGGCCGGTGGTTGGGCCGAGAGCAGCGGGAAAAAAAGCAGCGCGATGAGTGCCGTCGAAAAATAGCGAATCGGCATGGCGAACCTCCATGCGGGAATCGTTTCAGTACAGATTTTAGCTTAGCCTTCTTGGTGCAAGAGTAGTGATGCAGGTTGGTAACAGTTGGTAACCTGCTCGCCGATTGCCAATCGGCGCAAAACAGGCGGGTTGGCAACCCGCCGCAGGATGCCATCCTGCCCCACGACGCTTTCCCACTATGATCGAGGGATGAAGATCGCGCTGGACGCGACTCCATTGTCGATTCCGAGTGGCGGTGTGCAGCGTTATACCGAGGAGCTCAGCCGCGCGTTGGCGGAGAATTTTCCCGAGGATGAGTTTTGGCTTCTATCCGATCAACACTTCCCGCCGCCAGCGCCCGCGCTCGCCAATTTGAAAAGCGGCCGGGGCCCGAGGAATCTGATGGAACGGCGCTGGTGGCTGTGGGGATTGCAGGGCGAGATCTCGCGCATCGGCATCGATGTTTTCCATGGCACCGATTTTGCCGTCCCCTACCTGCCGCTGCGGCCCAGCGTGATGACGTTGCACGATCTGTCGCCGTGGATGGATCCCGGCTGGCACGTGGAAGCGGACCGGGTTCGCAACCGCACTCCGATGCTGCTGCGGCTGGGCCTTGCGACCATGCTGATTACGCCGTCCGAAGCAGTCCGGCAGCAAGCGCTCAAACGGTTTCGTCTGCAGGCCAGCCGTGTAGTGGCCGTGCCTCACGCCGCGGGAAGGCATTTCCATCCGATGGAAGCGCCAGCGAGTGACCCTCCCTATCTGCTGTATGTGGGAACACTCGAACCCAGAAAGAACCTGCCGTTGTTGCTGGACGTGTGGCGGGAAGTGCGCAGGCACCATCCCATCGATCTGGTGCTGGCGGGCCGGCGCCGTGAGGATTTCCAGCAACTTCCCGCCGAAGCCGGGTTACATCTCAAGGGGCTCACTGACGAACAAGAACTGCCGCGGCTTTATTCGGGAGCGCTCGCGGTGGTGTATCCGTCCTACTATGAAGGTTTCGGTTTGCCGGTATTAGAAGCCATGCAGTGCGGCGCGGCGGTGATCGCGTCACGAGACCCGGCGATTTCAGAAGTAGCCGGCGATGCCGCGATTCTGGTGGCCGCGAATGACCGGCGGGCTTGGCTGGAGGCGGTGACGTCGCTGGTGGAACAGCCGGATCAAATTGCGGCATGGCGTGAGAAGGCGCTAGCCAGGGCGAGTGAATTCTCCTGGGCTAAATCTGCGCGGCTCACGAGAGAGGTGTATGGAGACGCCGTCAAGAGGTTCCGGAGGAAATGAGGACCCCAGGCGCCGGCAAGAGTGCCGACGCGGCACCGAAGAGTGCGTGCGCCATAATGCCTAGAGCGCTGTTCCTGTCGCCCGAATCGCCGTATCCAACGATCGGCGGTGGACCGCTGCGTTCGGCGTCGCTGGTGGAATACTTGTCGCGCCATTTTTCCGTGCATGCCATCGTTTTCCGCCAGGATGGCGATCCCGATCCGGCGCGCTTTTTTCCAGCGGGCCGGCTCGAAAAACTGGACGTGCTGGAATTGGCGCGGCATTCCAAAAGCACCGTTGCACGCGTGGCGCGCAACTCGATACGCGTGGTGCGCAATCGGCCGCCTCTGGTGGATCGTTTTTCCGGATTTCAAGATACCATTCAGAAGCTGGCAGCCGGTCAACACTACGACGTGACGGTGGTGGAACATTTCTGGTGCGCCCCCTACGTGCAGGATTTACGTCCCTTTACGAAGCGGTTGATCCTGGATTTGCACAATATAGAGTCGGTGTGGCACCGCAGCTTGGCGGATCTGGAGCAAGGGGCGCGGGCGCTGGCGCTGAGGCGATTTGCCACAGCCTCTGAGGCTTTGGAACGCCAGTGGCTGCCGCAATTCGACCAGTTGTTGGTCACCTCGGATGAGGACTCCAAAACAGCGCGAGAGTTGGCTCCCCATACGAGGATCACCGTTTACCCCAATGCGCTTCCCGAGATCCCGCTCGAGGAGCGGGTGGAGCGGGAGGAGATTGTTTTCAGTGGAAACCTGGAGTATACGCCGAATATTTCGGCGATCCGCTTCTTTCATGACCGCGTTTGGCCCGGCTTGCGCTCACGCTGGCCAATCCTCAAATGGAAAATTGTGGGAAAGCATCCTGAGGCCATTCAAGGCATAGTGCGCGGCGATACGCGCATCGAGCTGACCGGTTTCGTGAAAGATGCCGTGGCATCGCTCCGAACGGCCAAAGTCGCGGTGGTTCCAGTGCTGGCGGGAAGTGGGACACGGGTAAAAATACTGGAGGCGTGGGCCGCTGGAACCGCCGTAGTATCCACCACCCTGGGCGCGGCGGGCCTGGGGTGCCGCAATGGAGAACACCTGCTGGTGGCCGATGACCCCGGTAGTTTTGCCGGGGCCGTATCCGAGTTGTTGGCATCGCCGGCTGCGCGCGCGAAAATCGGAGCCGGCGGGCGCAAATTGTATGAGGAATGTTTTACCTGGCCGGCCGCATGGCGCGCTCTGGACGCGGTCTTTGGAAACTATAGGGAAACGATCTGTCATCCGGAAGGGTCTAAACTTTGACGCGGTGGTGAGTTTGGGCCCGGAATTGCACGGAACCAAATTGTCAGGCGTCTACTCTTACTTGTGAAGAATTTGTGAAGACACCGAGCCGGACTTGAAACCCACTATACTGGAAAAAGTGATGCGCTTCTCCGTTGACGCCCATGCTATTGGGCAACACCTGACGGGCAACGAGACTTACATCAGGAATTTGCTGAATTGTTTCGCGGCTTTGGACCGTCACGCGGATTTCGTGACCTATGTTTCGCGCGAAGATGCGTTCGAAGATGTGCCCGAACGCTTCCACAAGCGGCGCGTGGCAATCAATCCATTTGTGCGGCTGGGCATTGATCTTCCGCGCCGATTGCGGCAGGACCGGCCGGACCTTTTGCACGTGCAATACACGGCTCCAGTGCTCTGCCCTGTGCCGGTGGTGGTGAGCGTACACGACGTCAGCTTTCTGGAGCATCCGGAGTATTTCACATCCTTTCGCGCGCTGCAATTGCGCCTCACGGTTCACCGCACGGTGAAGGCGGCGGCGCGGGTGCTGACACCCAGCGAATTTTCGAAGCGGCGGATTCTGGACGCCTATGGTCTGGACGAAGAGAAAGTTGTAGTGCTGCCCAATGGCGTGTGCTCCTCTTTTCATCCCATTTCACGCGAAATTGCGCAGCGCTGGGCGCGGACGTCCCTGGGATTGACTGTTCCGTTCGTACTGACGGTGGGCGACCTGCAACCGCGCAAGAACCATGCCAGCCTGATTCGCGCTTTCGAGCAATTGGTGCGCGCTTATCCGCAACTCCCGCATCATCTTGTGATCGTTGGGAAAGAGACCTGGCACGCGGAATCGATCCGCGCCTTCGCCAGGAAATCGAGCGTAGCGGACCGCATTCACTTCACGGGTTTCGTATCCGACGCCGATCTGGTGAAGTTATACGGCGCCTGCGACCTTTTTGTTTATCCGTCCTTCTACGAGGGTTTCGGTTTGCCGATTCTCGAAGCGATGGCTTGCGGCCGCGCGGTGGCCTGCTCGAATACTTCGGCCATGCCGGAGGTGGCTGACTCCGCCACGCTGCTGTTCGACCCGCACTCGGTGGACGACATTCTGCTCAGCATGCGGGACCTGCTGCTGAATCCTGAGTTACGGATGCGCATGGAGCGCTTGGGCGCGCAGCGGGCGCCGATGTTCAGTTGGGAGAAGAGCGCCTCCAAGACCCTCGAACTGTATTACGAGATCGCGGGCAAGGCCGGGGAAAAGCCCGTCCCCGCGATGAAACGGATGTCCGCGGCACGCCGGTGATTTACTCACGATAGTGACGTATCCATGCTGAAGTATCCATTTCGAAAAATCGGCGGCTTGGCGTTGTCCTTTGCAGCGTTCGCGATTTCCGGAACTCCCGTGGGGCCTCCCACTTTTGAGAACGAACAACTGCGCTACAGCATCAATTGGCCGAGCGGGCTGAGTTTGGGTGAGGCGGAATTGGAATCCTCGCGGGACAAAGGCAGCGGGGATGTTGCGCCGCGCCAGCACCTGGAGTTCGATCTGGATGCGGCCGTTCCGGGTTTCTCAGTTACGGACCGCTATCATTCCGAGGCATCGTCCGAGTTCTGCTCGGTGGAGTTTCAGCGGACGGCCAGCCACGGGCAGAAGAAAACCAACGAGAAAACCAGTTTCGATTCCTCCGGAACCGCAACGAGGGAGACCATCGGCGGCGGCAAATCCGAAATGAAAACCGGGGTCTGCGGGAAGGATGCGCTGGCGTTCCTGTATTATGTGCGGCGGGAGCTGAGCCAAGGGCGAATGCCGGCGCCGCAAACAATATATTTCGGCGCTGCATACGAAATCCGGATGGCGTTCGCCGGTACCCAGAGTATCAAGCTGGGGGACAAACGCGTGGAGGCGGATCGCGTCACCGCTTCGCTGAAAGGACCGGCGTCCGAAATCGGCTTCGAAGTATTCTTTCTGAAGGATGCAGCCCGCACGCCCGCTCTGGTGCGCGTTCCGTTGGCGCTGGGCACGTTCTCAATGGAGCTTGTAAGATAGTTGCGAGCCCATCCCGACTGATTCGTGGCAACTAAGATCGCCTTCTTCTCGCCGCTGCCGCCTGCGCGGAGCGGAATCGCCGATTACTCCGCTGCACTGCTCGACGAGTTGCGCAGGCTGGCGGAGGTTGAGGTGTTTGCTTCCAAGCCCGCGCACTTCGATCCCGCGGCTTTCGACGTCATCCTGTATCAGATCGGCAACAACACCTATCACGATTTTTGCTATGAGATGGCCATGGAACATCCGGGAGTGGTGGTGATTCATGAAGCCAATCTGCACCACTTGATCGCGGACATCACCATCAAGCGCGGGGATTGGGACACATACATGCGCGTGTTGGGCGAAGAGGGAGGGCCCCAGGCGCTGGAATACGGCCAACGCGTGCTAGCGCTCGAGATCGGGCCCGATTACGAAGGCGTGCCCATGCTGCGCGGTTTGCTGGCGCGTTCCAAAGGGGCAATCGTGCATAGCGGATGCGTGGAGGCGGAACTGCGATCGGCCGGCTTCTTGGGACCCGTCGCCCGGATCCCGCACGGTGCCTGGATTCCCGAGAGTAGCAAGCCCAACTATCGGTGTCTGCTGGGCGTGGAGGAAGGTGCGCCGCTGATCGGAATCTTCGGATTCCTGAAGCCGTATAAACGGATCGCCGAATCGCTGCGAGCATTTCGAAGATTGCTCAAAGTGACTCCCGAGGCGAAGATGATTCTGGTTGGAGAACCGCATCCGGAGTTCCCTCTGCAATCGCTGATAGAGTCGCTGGGGCTCACGGCGAACGTGAGGATGCTGGGTTTCCAGGAGATCCCGGAATTCGTGGGATACCTGGCGGCCTGCGACATTGTATTGAATCTCCGGTATCCTACGGTGGGCGAAAACTCCGGAACATTAATGCGTGCGCTTGGTTTGGGCAAAGCCGTGATCGTTTCTGAAGTTGGATCGTTTCTGGAACTGCCAAATGAAATCTGCCTGAAAGCTCCCGTGGATGCCAGCGAAGAAGACTACATCTTCGAATATCTGAATTTGTTGGTGAGCCGGCCCGATATCCGCCGCTCGCTCGGAGATGCCGCGCGCCGCTGGGTGGAAACCGAATGCACCTGGTTCAAAGTAGCGCGACGCTACTCTGAATTCCTGGACCGCATCGCTGGCCGCCTCCCGGTTGAGGAAACCGCGGTGGAAGAAATTACGGCTGAGCCGGCTCCCCCACCCCCGCAGCCGGAAACGGAGGCCAAACCAATCGAGGCCGACCCACACGGGATCCTGAGTTGGTCGCCGACTGAAGCGTCAAAAAAATACGCCGCAATTCACATGACGCGACTGGAGAAGACGCTGGCGATCACTCCACCGGGCGGCGCCGATGATCGCATTCTCGAGATGGGCGTATACTTTCAGATCACGCCCGCGCTGGAGCGCGCGCTCGGCTACGGTCACGTGCATGGCTGTTACTACGGCCCGGCCGGCCAAGTGGATCGACGCACAGTCACCGGGGCAAATGGCGAACAGTTCAGTTGCGACGTGGATCTGTTCGACGCGGAGAAGGACCCGTTTCCTTACCAGGACGAATTTTTCTCGACAGTACTGTGCTGTGAACTGCTGGAACATCTCACCGCCGATCCGATGCACATGATGATCCAGATCAATCGGATCTTGAAACACGGCGGGCACCTGGTGTTGACGACGCCGAACCTCGGTTCGCTGCGCGCTGTCTCGTCTATTTTGCAGGGCTATCATCCAGGTTTGTTCCCTGCCTACATTCAGCCGCCCAAAGAAGGCGTGCCACCGGACCCGCGTCACAATCGCGAGTATATGCCGTGGGAAATTGTGCATCTTCTGGAGGATTCCGGATTTGAAGTGACGCTTCTCGAGACTGCGCCGCTGCTTGCCAAGCCCGATCCGGAACTCGCCTGGGTGAAGCAGTTGCTGGAGCGCTACGAACTTCCCCGCGACCTGCGCGGCGAGGGGATCTACGCCGTGGGACGCAAAATCGGCGCAGTGCGGGCGCGGTATCCGGATTGGTTATACGAGAGATGACGGACGCCGAGTACCGCGACGTCGAGTTGCGAACCCTCCCGGATACACTCGAAGTTCGCCTCGTGATGGAAAATAAATCCAGCCAGACCTGGACTCCCGAGAACTTCTCACTGGGTTGGCAATTCTTCGATCCCGAAACGAACTTCTTCATTCTGGAAGGAGAATGGGCTCCGGTCCCGCGCGAGGTGACGCCGGGCCAAACAGTGTCGTTTGAAATTTCGATTCCCTTCCCTCCTGAAACGGGCGGGTACCAGATCTATGTGTCGCCGATCCAGCAACCGGAGGGCTGGGCCTATCGCCGCGGCATGCCGTTCCTAAGAATCGTCGCAGAAGCTTCGAATGGCGAAGTACGCATCCTCCGCCGCGAAATCGCTACCGCGGGCAAGTTGAGACTGCGCCGGATACGGAACGCGTTGCCCAAATTCTTCTCCGCTCCCGTAAGATCCATCCTGCAGAATCACAGATTAATTCGATCCATGGCGCGGCGCGATATCCTGGCGCGCTACCGCGGCTCATTCGGCGACGTGTTCTGGACGGTTCTGAATCCGTTATTGCTGATGGCGACATACTTCTTCGTCTTCGGAGTGGTGTTGCGCGCGCGATTCGGCGCCGACCGCAGCTCCACCGGATTCGCTCTCTATTTTCTGGCAGGAATGCTGCCGTGGCTGGCTTTTTCCGAACCGGCGGGTCGGGCGCCGCACGTGGTGCTGGAACATCGCAATTTCGTGAAGAAGCTAATTTTCCCGTTGGAGACGCTTCCGGTGAACCAGGTTGTCGCTGGATTGGTGACGGAGATGTTTGCGGCCGCGGTGTTTCTTGTAGCGCTGCTGGTGATTCGTGGCTCTATGCCGATGACCGTGATCTGGCTGCCGGTATTGTTGATCCCGCAACTGCTCTTCACGCTGGGAGTGTGCTGGTTCCTGGCCGGGCTCGGCGTGTTCGTGCGCGATCTGGGCCAGATCATGGGCTTTCTGCTGACCTTGTGGTTCTTCATCACGCCCATCTGTTATCCGGAAGCGAGTTTGCCTGGGAACGCGCTGTTCATCCTACGGAAGAATCCGATGTATGTGCTGGTCCGCGGATATCGCGCCATACTTCTGGAAGGCCATTCGCCCGAGCTGTTGCCTTTGGTGAAGTTATGGATAATTGCAGCCATTGTGTTTTTTTTGGGGCACGGGTGGTTCTATAAATTGCGGAAGAGTTTCGCGGATGTGATTTGATTGCGCTTGCGTGATACAATCGCAGCGCGATGCAGCTATACGAATGGAATCAGGTAGAGAAAGAGCAGATGAATCCCTCCTTCGCCCGCCAGGTAATTCACGGCGAGACCATGACCGTGGCGCGGGTCTATCTCAAAAAAGGTTGCCTGGTGCCGCAGCATAGCCATGTGAACGAACAGATTTCCATGCTGGAGCAAGGCTCGCTCCGGTTTGTGATCGGCGGCGAGGAAACCGTCGTGAAAGCCGGCGAGGTGCTGCGTATTCCGCCGCACGTGCCGCATAGCGCCGAGGCACTGGAGGATTCCGTAGCCGTGGACCTGTTCTCTCCTATCCGCGAAGATTGGATCCGCGGCGACGATGCTTACTTGCGCAAGTGAGTAGCGGTTTCAGCTACAATAGAGACTAACTGTTGGGGAACATTCTGAAAAAGGCAATACTTTTCTATGCACTCGTATTGTGCGTCTACGTGTCAGACGTCGGCGCGCAGGTTCCGGCCGTTGAGCCAGCGGTAGCACCCGCGACTCCGGACAAGACGGCGGACGCCGACGACCATCGCATGTTCGGCGTGCTGCCCAACTTCAAAACGGTGAACGATCCGGATCAGCCGATCACACCGATTGATACATCGGAGAAGTTTCAGCTCGTACTGCATTACTTCGACCCTTTTACGTTTGCGATCTCCAGCATTCAAGCCGGCATCGAACAAGCGACCAACGACAAGGCGTCCTACGGCCAGGGCGTCAAGGGTTACAGCAAGCGCTACGGCGCGGATTTCACGGATGCTTTTACCAACGAGCTGTTCGTAGTCGGCGTTTTTCCCAGTTTGCTGCATGAAGATCCGCGATACTTTCGCTTGGGCCATGGCAGCGGTTGGCGCCGCACCGGTTACGCGCTCAGCCGTATTCTTGTCGCCCGCACGGACTCCGGCGGGCAGCGCTTCAACTGTTCGGAGTTCCTAGGCAATTTCACATCCGGCTCAATCTCGCAGCTTTACTATCCGCAGAACGAGCGCGGGATGGGCGGCATCCTGACTCGGATGAGCGTCCAGATCGGGTATGACGCGATGTTCAACATCCTCAAAGAATTTTATCCGGACTTGAAGAGGAAGTTTCACAAGGCAAGCCGCGAGCGGGAGCTGCCGGTACCTTAGCGTGGCTCCGCTCCAGATCCAACCGGTGACTCTCGAAGGCCGGCACATCCGGTTGGAGCCTCTTACACTCAACCATCACGACGCGCTGTGCGAGATCGGTCTCGACGATGAACTGTGGCGATGGATTCCAACGCCTGTAAAGTCACGCGAAGACATGCTGGACTATATCCGGCTGGCTTTGCAATGGCAATCGGACGGCACCGCCCTGCCCTTCGCGACAATAGAGCAAAGCAGGGGCCGCGCAGTGGGCTCGACGCGCTATATGAATATCGACAAGCCCAACCGGCATGTTGAGATCGGCGCCACCTGGATTGGCCGCCCGTGGCAGCGCACCGCGGTAAATACCGAAGCGAAGTACCTAATGCTGCGCCACGCGTTCGAGACGCTAGGCTGCTTCCGCGTGGAGCTGAAAACGGATGTGCTGAATCAACAATCACGCAACGCCATACTCCGCATCGGCGCGAGCCAAGAAGGCATTTTCCGAAAGCATGTGCTGTGCGCGGACGGCCGTTTGCGCGATTCAGTTTATTTCAGCATCATCGATTCGGAATGGCCGGGCGTGAAGGCAAGGCTGGAAGAAAAGCTGAACGGCTAATCAAGTTCGCGGCTGATGGTAGAATGTCTACCAACGGCCTGATATGAACTGGAGATGGCGCAAGTCCCGGGAAGCGGATCTCGATCGAGAGATCCAATCCCACCTGGACGCGGAAGCGGACGACCAAGAAGCCCGCGGCGTTCCCCGCGAGGAAGCTCGTTTTTCGGCTCAAAAGACGCTCGGCAACACGGCACTCATCCAGGAAAACACGCGTGCCGCTTGGGGCTGGACGTCCATTGAGATTCTCTCGCAGGATCTCCGGTATGCGCTCAGGCTGTTGCGTAAGAACCCGGTATTTACAGTAACTGCGGTGCTATCGCTGGCAATAGGAATCGGCATCAACACTTCGATCTTCAGCCTTCTGGATGAGGTGCTGCTGCGAAACCTTCCTGTTCGCGCGCCCGAAAATCTGGTTCTGATGGCCGAAAAATCCGGGGCTCGGCAAAACTTCTCCTTTTCTACGCCCCAATTCCGAGCCCTCGCTCGAAATGACACGCTCGAAGGATTAGCCGCCTTTCGTCCCTGGCGTTTTAAAACCGCGACTCGTGGCGAGGCTCACTTTGTAAACGGCCAGCTTGTTTCCGGAAACTGGTTTTCGATCGTCGGAGTGCGCCCGTTTTTAGGACGCTCGCTGACCGAACAGGATGATCGAAGCCCTGGCGGGAATCCAGTTGCTGTCCTCGACTATCACTACTGGCAGCGCGAATTTGGCGCCGATCCGAATGTGATCGGCCGCAGCATCGAGCTTCAGGGACAGCTGCTCACCATTGTTGGCGTGGCTCAGCCAAAGTTCCAGGGTCTCGAACCGGGTAAAGAAGTTGATATCACGGTCCCGCTGGCGCTGCAGCCTTTGCTCATGCCGGGTACACCTTTGCTTGACTCGGCCGAAGCCAAGTGGCTGCGCTTGATTGGACGCCGCAAGCCTGGCGTATCGATTTCTCAAGTGCAAGCGAACCTCGCATCACATTGGACGCGCTTACATCTGGGGACGCGGTTACATCCGGGCGTCGAGGACTCGCGTATCGAAATCCTTCCGGCCGGCCAGGGGCTTTACGATCTCCGCCGTGAGTTTTCGCTGCCGCTGCGCCTTTTGATGGGCGCGGGAGCACTGGTGCTGCTGGTGGCTTGCGCAAATCTCGCCAGCCTATTGCTGGCACGTGCGGCTTCCAGGCGGCAGGAAATTGCTCTCCGGTTATCGCTGGGCGCGAGCCGTGGCAGGCTGCTGCGCCAGTTACTCACCGAAAGCATGCTGCTATCGATGATGGGTGGAGTTTTCGGTATAGCATTCGCTTTGTGGGGAGGGCCGTTGCTGGTGATGCTGATGTCGCGCGGCCACGCGCCTATTGTGCTGGATCTCGCCATCCACACTCGCACGTTGGTCTTTACTGCCATGGTCACGCTCGCTACCGGTCTCCTGTTCGGAATTGGGCCGGCTCTTCGTAGTACAAGTTCCGACAGTTTGCACGCCTCCCGCTTGATCGCCGGAAGGCCAAGCCGCTGGACGGCAGCGCTGATTGTCTCGCAGGTATCTCTCTCGATGGTTGTGCTGGCCTGCGCGGGATTAATGCTCGGGAGCCTTAG
>JBEKJJ010000092.1:0-24750 GCA_050011295.1 Bryobacteraceae bacterium | reverse complement strand
GAATTCCACGCGGTACTCTTCGATCACCGGGTTCGCCAGGACATCGTGGGCGATTTGCTCAATTTCCGCGCCCGCCTTTTCGCGATCGGTCCCGGGTGCTAGCGTGATCTCGAAATACTTGCCCTGCCGCACCGCCGCGATGGAGGTGTGGCCCAGGCCGGCTAGGGCGGAGCGGATGGTCTGGCCTTGCGGGTCGAGGACCGTCGGTTTCATGGAGACGTAGACTCGGGCTTTCATTGAGTCCTATTGTAACTTTCCACGCGGTCCATCACCTTCGCGACACTTTCCTCGCGCGTTTCGCGTGCCGTGTGGCACACGACGTCGGGAGAAAGTGGCGGCTCGTAAGGATCATCCATGCCGGTAACATGGTGAATTTCGCCTGCCAGCGCGCGGCGGTAAACGCCGTTAATATCGCGCTGCTGGCAGACCTCCAAGGGAGCCTCAACGTAAACTTCCAGAAACTTACCGATCCGCGCCCGCATTTCATCCCGCACTGCCCGATAGGGCGAAATAGCTGAAACCAGCACAATCACGCCGTTGCGAGTCAGCAGCTCTGCCACGTAACCGATGCGGCGGATGTTCTCATCGCGGTCCTCCTTGCTGTAGCCGAGTCCCTTGCTAATGTGTTGGCGCACCGCGTCGCCATCCAACCATTCCACTTTATGGCCGGCGTGAAGGAGTTTTTCCTGGACGGCTTGGCTAATGGTGGTCTTCCCGGACGAGCTCAGCCCGGTGAACCAAACTGTCAATCCACTCATTCATCCACGCTACTTCACCAGCTGCAGGTCAGTCCACTGCCAAGCCATCTGATATTTGTGAGGTGCTCGTGCATCGCGCACGATCGCTTGAAACATATACTCGCCGGGTTCGAGCGACGATTCCAGCAACAAGGTCCCGGTGGCCACCAAGTGTGTAGCGTCCGTCTGCTTCGCGTTCCCTGGAGTTATCGGGCTGCTGTAGATTCGCCGGCCATCGCGATACAAGCTGAACTGAGTTTCCACTTTGGGATGTCCCGTCTTCGCCTCCGGCCGCGCATCGAAAATCACATAAGCGAAACTCACAGGGTCTCCCGGATGAAATACGCGCATGGCGGCCGTGCCGGGCGTGGCGATGCCGTAATCTTTGTTGGAAGCATCCCAGCCTCGGCTGGTGTCCTCTACTTGTGGGCCATTCATGATGATCCCGGATAGCGCCAATCGGCGTTTCTGGAAATCCGGCACTTCCACGAACTGGCTGGCGGATCCGATTCTTCCGGATGCCGCGTCACGCACCGCAACCCGCATTTGATAGGCGCCGGGTTTCGCGAGCTTCACGTTCAGCTTAAAAACCAGGCCGCCGCTCGATGCCGCCTGATATTCTTCGGGCGATAGACGAATGCGATACGCCCGATCATTCGAACCAGCAATCGCACGGCCCTCGCCGAGTGCGAAGGCCGCGACATCCACGGCCACGGTGCGGGTGCCGTCCGGCTGATCGGAGTAAGTAAGATCCCCGGCATCTACATCCAAAAGCATCCGGATGGCGGCGCTCGATTTCGGTTCTTCTGAGTACAGGCACGTAAGGCGCACATTGAGGCCGGCTGAATCAAATGGCGAATTCAGCGCCGCGCTGAGTTGTCCGGCGGGCTTCTGGTTAACTGGCCGCCCTTCTTCATCTGGAATCCCGATATATCCGGTGCGCGAACGGACGCTCAGGCCCGCTGGTTTCACCAACACCCGAATCCTGTGGAAGCGCCGCTCACCGCTTTCCAGTTCAAAGCTGGATTCGGAAGGCTTGTAACCGATGAGGTAATAACCGCTCATGTCTTCGAGCGCGTGGACGATGCCGGCATCCAGACCGTTGCCGTTGTGCATGAAGAAGCCGCCGGTTTCGCGCGCGAGGTATTCCAGGCCGTCCTCGGAAGCGAGATATTCGCGCTCACGTCTTGGCGCCACGCCGGCGAGCTCCGTGGCGGTCAGGGATTCTCCCTTCGGATTGGTATCGTCCGCTGCAGTGAGGCCGAAGATTTGCAAGCCACGGGCATCCACGGTGTAAAGCACTACCGCAGAACGGTTCGCCAGGTCAGCGAGTTGATGCAGCCCCTCCTGCATCAATGCTCCTTTCAGGCTACCCGTCAAGGCTGGAATGCCGTCCGAAAACAGGATCACTGCCTTGCGTCCCGGCATGTCGCGCAAGGCGCGGATCACGAAGTTGAGGCTACCTAGCGTACCTGCAGCGAAAGTAGGCCCCTTGTAATTCCCGCCGCCCTGCGGAGGCCCCGTGGTATTCGTTTGCCGCACGCCGCCTCGGACCATGGTCATAGTGGAGGCGTTGGAACTGTAATCGTTTCCGATCGGCTCAAACGTGGAGGTGCGGCCACCGGTAACGAACCACTGCACGTGATCGATGGCTGAGTGCAGGATGCGTTTGTCGGCGGTAAACTGTTCCAGCGCGCCCATGCCGCCGCGGGTGCGGATGACGGCAACTAAATCGCCCGGTTGCATTTGCTGATCGACGAATTTATGAAGTGCACGGCGTACTCGCGCGGTGCTCTGGAATGACAAGCCCAGATCGTCCACCAGCAGAACCACGGTTCTACGCACCTCGACCTGTTTGACGTGGATGGCCGGAGGTTCCGAAGGGACCGGTTCGCGCGCCGCTGAGCGCGCCTTTACGCTATGCGTGGGAACATCGGCGATTTTCACATAGCTACAGGCTGTAACTTTCTGCGGGCGTCCGTCTTCCAATACTTCGAAATCGCCGGCGCTTAAATTCGTGACTTGATGGCCGCTCGAATCGGTGACCACGGCGTCCACCTGGACCAGATTGACGGTGATCCGCAGAACCGGCTCTTGATTCTGCGCCAGGAGCGTGACGAGGAGCGCCAGTAAGCACAGAAGTCGCGCCGTTCCTAGCATGGCGATTCATTATATTGAAAACGTGGCGTGGTACGCTTGCTCACGCCTGCGGCCTACCCTCTATTGTGATAACATCCCTTCTTGATACCCCACCTGGAGTAAAAACACAGTGAAAGTATACGAAGGAACGGACGTCCGAAACGTGGCGTTGATTGGTCACGGACATTCGGGAAAAACCTCGCTGGCCGCTGGATTCCTTTTTACGGCGGGCGCCACCAATAGATTGACTCGCGTCGACGAGGGAACAACCATTACGGATTTCGACGACGACGAGATCCAGCGCAAGCTGACTATCTCGACCGCCTTGGCATTCGCCGAGTGGTCGAAGAAGAAGATCAATCTCATCGACACGCCCGGTTTCAATATCTTTATCAACGACACCCGGGCCGCTATGCGGGCGGCCGATTGCGCGTTGGTGGTGGTGGATGGAGTGGCCGGCGTTGAAGTGCAGACTGAGAAGGTCTGGAGCTTCGCCGACGAGTTCGAGCTGCCGCGCGCCATCCTGATCAACAAGCTGGATCGTGAACGCTCCGACTTCGAGCGCACGCTCGGGAGCGTCCAGGGAAAATTCGGGCGCCTGGCGGTTCCCATCCAGCTACCCATCGGCTCCGAGAAGGATTTCAAAGGCATCGTCGACCTGGTCAACATGAAGGCGTACACTTATTCGAGCGACGGCGATGGGAAAGGCAAGGAAGGCGAGATCCCATCCGGCTTGGCCGATGCCGCGCAGAAGGCCCATGAGGCGCTGATCGAGATGGTGGCGGAAGGCAACGACGCCTTGATGGAGGAATTTTTCGAAAAGGGCACGCTTCCGGCCGAACACATCCAGGCCGGCCTTCAGCAGGCCATTCGAGAGCGCCGGATCTATCCGGTGCTGTGCGGTTCGGGACTTCACAATATCGGCACGGATCTTTTGCTGAACTTCATGGTGGAAGATTTCCCGGCGCCAACCGAGCACGAACCTCTAGCCGGGACCGTGAACGGCCAGGAAGTGAAGCGGGCGCTGAAGGATAGTGAACCAGTTTCGGCCTATGTGTTCAAGACTGTAGCCGACCCGTTCGCTGGCCGCCTGACTTACTTCAAAGTAATCTCCGGCGTTGTGAAGAATGATGCAGGCTTGGTAAACGCGCGTACGGGAGGCACGGAACGCCTGGCGCATATCGGTGTTCTGGCAGGCAAGACCATTCAGCCGGTGAATGAAATCCACGCCGGTGATATCGGAGCAGTGGCGAAGCTGAAGGAGTCGCTCACCGGCGATACGTTGGACGACAAGAGTTCGCTCATCAGTTATCCGCCGGTTCAATCGCCCGAACCGTCCATTGCCTTTGCAATTCTGGCCAAGAGCCGCCAGGACGAGGATCGCTTGAGCAACGGCATCCAGAGGATTCTGGAAGAAGACCAGTCACTGCGGTTTTATCGCGATCCGCAGACCAAGGAATTCCTGCTGGCAGGCAGCGGCCAGCAGCACGTAGAAGTGATTGTCAGCCGGTTGAAGAAACGCTACGGCGTGGATGTGGAGCTGAAAGCGCCCAAGATTCCTTATCGCGAAACTGTCCGAGGCAAGGCGGACGTGCAAGGCCGTCACAAGAAGCAAACCGGAGGTCATGGCCAGTTCGGCGACTGTTGGATCCGCATTGAGCCGCTGCCGAGGGGCGGGAAATTCGAATTTGCCAACGAGGTGTTTGGCGGGGCCATTCCACGCAATTTTATTCCCGCTGTTGAAAAAGGAATCGTGGAAGCGGCAGCTAACGGATTTTTGGCAGGTTTTCCGGTGGTGGATTTCAAAGTTACCGTCTATGACGGCTCTTATCATGACGTGGATTCCTCTGAAATGGCGTTCAAGCTGGCCGCGCGTAAAGCCTTCAAGGCCGCGATGCAGGAGGCCAAGCCGGCTATATTGGAGCCGGTGATGACCGTCGAGATCCAGGCTCCCGTGGAATATGCGGGCGATCTCATGGGCGATCTCAACGGCCGGCGCGGCCGCATTCAGGGCATGGACACCAAAGGCAGCACCCAGATTATCCGCGCCCAAGTGCCGATGTCTGAAATGCTCAACTACCAGAACGATCTGATTTCGATGACGCAGGGCCGCGCTTCGTTTCACATGGAGTTCGACCATTACGACTACGTCCCGGCCCTACAGGCCGAGAAGATCATAGCCGCCGCCAAGGCCGCCAAGACCGGCGAAGAAGAGGAAGAAGAGTAAAAACCGTTATTCTGTTATTCAGTTGTTCGGTCCCGTTTAACCGGATAACCGATGAACGGATGAACCGAAGAACCATTCATCCCGGAAATGCGATAGCATTTTGAAGATGGACGTGCGAGTTACTCTTCGGACTTTGGCAAAACAACCTGCTTTTTGCCTGGCGGCTATTTTAACGCTAGCGCTCGGCATCGGAGCCAATACCGCAATCTTCAGCGTATTTGATGCTGTAATTCTGCGTCCATTGCCGTATCCCGATCCCGGGAGGCTGGTCTTTGTGTGGCAGAAAAGACCGGACGGGCGGGAAAACGGCGTAGCTGGGATCAATTATCGGGAATGGATTAAGCAGGCCAGATCGTTCGAGCGGCTGGAAGGCTTCATACCGCAATTCTATAATGCCGGCGCGGGCGACCAGATTGTCCAAGCTCCGGGCGGAAGAGTGAGCGTGGGGTTTTTGCCAGGACTCGGGGCTCAGCCGGTGCTGGGGCGAGGTTTTCGCGAAGAGGACGCGCGAATCGGCGCTCCCCATGTGCTGCTGGTGAGTTATGGATTGTGGCAAAGCCTGTTGGGGAGCGACCGCCGCGTTCTCGGACAGCCCTTACAGTTGAATGGCGTACCCTACACGCTGATTGGAGTGTTGCCCCGCGGTTTCGAGTTCGCTGAGCAGGACATTCAAGTGTGGACCCCGCTCATCTTCGAACGGGAAGGCGAAGCACACGCTAACAAAATGGCGGTGGTGGGCCGGTTGAAACCCTCAGTCAGCATGGAACAGGCGAATCGCGAGATGGAGGTAGTTTCCAAGCGGCTGGAGTTGCTGTTTCCCAATGACAACAAGGGTTGGAGCGCGATGGTGAGACCGCTGCAGGACTATGTTGGGGGCAAGGTCCGCCCGGCCTTGACGGCGCTGTTGGTGGGCGTCGGATTCGTGCTTCTCATTGCGTGCACCAACGTCTCGAATCTACTGCTGGCGCGCTCGGAGGCGCGATACAAAGAAGTGGCTATCCGCGCGGCGTTGGGTGCCAACCGATTCAGGTTGATGCGCCAGCTTCTCGCGGAAACAATGATCCTGGCATTAGCTGGAAGTTTGGCCGGGTTGGGGCTGGCGTGGGCAGGACTACGCTTGCTGGTAACCATTGCGGCGGGACAATTACCGCGCGTGGAGGGTGCCCGGTTGGACGCCAGGGTGCTGGTCTTTACTTTGGCGGTCACCCTCGTCACAGGCCTGCTCTTCGGGTTGTTGCCGGCGCGTCAGTTGCTGGGCGGTGACTTCCAAATCGCGCTGCGGGAATGCGGCCGCGGCTCCATAAACACGCGGGGTGGCCGCAATGTGCGCAATCTCTTGGTGGTATCGGAGATTGCTCTCTCGCTGATGCTCGCAATCGGCGCGATCTTGATGGCGCGCAGCGTGCTTTGGCTCCAGAACGAAAGTCGTGGATTTTTCCCACAGCACCTACTAAGCTTCCGCGTATCTTTAACCGGTCCCGAGTTGAAGAGCCCAACGCAAATGGCCGCGTATTTCGACCATTTGTTGGAGAGAATCGGGGAGATTCCAGGCGCAAAGGCGGTGGGCGCAACCATCAATCCTCCGGTGGAAGGCTCCCGCCAGGTTGGATTGTATTTCACTCCCGAGGGGTCAGCTCCGCTGGATACATCCAATCGTCCATCAGCGAGCTTTAATCTGGTCAACGCCGGCTATTTCAAGGCATCGGGTGTTCCCATTGTTCAAGGCCGCCCGTTTGAAAGCCGCGACCGGCAGGATGCTCCGCCGGTTGCAATTATCAGTAGCGCATTGGCACGGCGCTTTTTCGCCGGGCAGAATCCGATAGGACGAACTCTGCTGACGGCGACCTTAGGGAAAGGCGATACCGACGTTGCCCGCCAGATTGTGGGTGTGGCGGGAGATATCCGGTACCTAACCAAGCTGCCGCAGGACTCGGTGGAAATTTATGTGCCCTACGGACAGGCTACCTGGCCGACTGTCTACGTTTTTGTGAGAACGGATGGCGATCCCACCAGCCTGGCGCCGGCCATACGCGCCGCGCTGCAGCAATCGCCTTGGCACCAGCCCATTTCGAACGTCAAATCCACCGAGGAATGGATCGATACGCTGAACGGAAAGGCGCGTCTCAATTCGCTACTGGCTGCCATCTTTGCCGTGATTGCGTTGGTGTTGGCAGCGGTTGGAATCTACGGCGTGATCTCGTACTCGGTGGCTCGCAGGAGCAAAGAGATAGGCATACGGATTGCGATGGGCGCCACGCCGGAAAACATCATGCGGTGGATTGTGCGCCAGGCGATGGTTCTAGCCGCGGCAGGAGTTGCTATCGGACTGGCTGGACATTTCGCTCTGATGCGCGTGATCCGCACTCTGCTTTATGGAATCAGTCCGAGCGATATGTCCACCTGGATGGGAGCAGCCGCGTTACTCGGACTGATCGCTGTTATAGCAAGTTATATTCCAGCCCGGCGGGCAATGCGCAGCGATCCGGTGACGGCTTTGCGGGCTGAATAGGGTGGGACTGGCAGCGCATGTCGCTGGCCCACGCGTTCTCACGAAAGATGGAACCGGGGACGCTGGCTGCGCGTTTCATTGTGCAGGAGATTTTGGTGTCCTCTGCCAATCCCGCCGATCTGGCCAGCGTGAGCCGGCCGATGGTGAAGATTCTGTTTTTGGCCAGTTGCCTGCTCGCGATTGTTTCCTGGTACACAACGTTCGAAGGCATGCGGCTGTATCTTTCGGTTTGGTTTTCGGCTCTAGCGTCCATCGGAGTTCAGACTGCACTGGTTCTGGTGGCATGGCTGATCGGGTTCAGCTCATCCAGCCGGCAAATGGGACGGCGTCCGCTGCTGATCGCCGTCTATGTGAGTACGGCGATTGCGTCGGTGGCATTCTCGTACGTGAGTTTGTACACCTGGTTCAGCGCACGAGAAAGACCGGCCGCCATTGAACGGAGGCTTTACGATGCGGTGAACGCATCGGCCGCTCAGACGCAAACCTTGCTCACTTCGGCGATTGGGGAACAGCAAAAGCACGTTCTGGCACTGGAAGAAATGACCGAGGCTGAGAAAACGCATGGCCATATCTCTCGAGCGCAGGATGCCGATCCATATCTGGCTCAGGTGCGTGCAGCGGTGGCGGATGAGGCGCGAACGTACGCCGCAGATTACAAGGAAGGCTTGGGTGAGGGCGTCCGATATTCGGCGTTTGATCGATACACTAAGTTGGCGCGGCAATCGCTGGGTGAGATGCAGCAATCCGCGCACGAGCTTGCGGATTACCTGGCGAAGAGCAAGCCGCTGGACGCAACCGAGAATCAGTTGCAAGCCTACCGGCAGGTATACGATCGTGTTCCTTGGAGCCAGATTGAGCAGGCGCTGCACTCCGGCCGTCTTCAAAAACCCGCGGCTCCAGTTTATGGTGATTTTGTGGATCGCACCGTTTCGGGGCAAGAGGATCTGCTGGTGGCTTTCCAGGAACTTTTCACGGCGCCCACATCACGTCACGGATTCGCGCTGGCTCTGGCTGCATTCATTGATCTGGTGGTGTTCCTGTTGGCGTTCGCATCCGGTCCTTTTTTCTTTGGAGCCGAAGAGCAACGCTGGGTTTCGGGAGGCGCGGCGCTGGAGGGCATCGACCTGCAAATTTTCACGCGCGATTTCCTGCGCAAGCTGGCGCCGGGTCCGCGCGGCATGGCACGCGTGGATGTGACCATGCTCACTCCTGGCGAACAACAGCTTTGCCTGGTGCTGGCCGCCAAGAAACTGGCGGTGGTTACGGAAGATGACGGCAAGAAGTATTACATGCTGGAGCAGGGAATTCACGAACATCTGCTGGGGTCGCTGGCGGTGCAGGATTTTCCGTTGCGGGCCGCGTCGGTGATGTAGAGCGATGAGTTCCCTTGCTGACGCGCGGGGCTACAATTTGCAGGATAGCCCCGGGCGTGAGCGAGGGGACGATATATATAGAGGATAAAGGCGCCCTTCCTCTACTCAGGCGATTCCCTTATTCCGGACCTCCGGTCCGGGCATGTACTAAGGTCTCAATACAGCCATAACTAGTACCAAGGGCCAATTGTTCATACCGTCCATTACCCTTAGTGTAGATTCAGGAGTGTGGGATGTTACGTGGCATAATCATCTGTCCTGACGTCGACCTGGGCGAGCGACTGGAATCGCTGTTAAACGAGATGGGAATCGTCGGTGTGATTCGTAGTCTCGATCGTTATCCGAACGCGCTTGAGCTGGTGCGCTTTTTGCGGGCACACGCTCCCCAAGTGATTTTCGTCAGCACCGAAAACACTACCAAGGCGCTGGAGATCGCGAAAGAAGTCGAAAAGAACACGCCCGGCGTTCAACTAGTGGCCGTCAGCCGGTTCTGCGATCCACAGATTCTGTTGGAGGTGATGCGCGCCGGAATCCGCGAGTTCGCGTCATTGCCCTTCGATCGCCAGAGTCTCACCGACGGTCTGATCCGCATCAAGGACGCGTTGGACAAGCGGCCGCCGGAGATTGGCGCCACCGACCAGGTGTTCTCTTTCCTTCCTTCCAAGGCGGGTGTGGGAACTTCCACCATTGCACTGAACGTCAGCGTAGCGATGTCGAAGATGCCGAACGCGAACGTCCTTCTTTCGGATTTCGACTTGAACTCCGGCATGGTGCGCTTCATGCTGAAGCTCGACAATTCGTATTGCGTGACGGACGCGGCCGAACATTCGCTCGATATGGACGAAAGCATGTGGCCCTCGATGGTGACCAGCATCGACCGGTTGGACGTATTACACGCCGGCAAGCTGAATCCGGATTTCCGCATTGAGCCGACGCAGATCCGTCACCTAATGGAATTCATGCGCCGCAACTACGCGGTTCTGTGCTTCGATCTGTCCGGAAACCTGGAAAAATACTCACTCGAAATCATGCAGGAGTCAAAGAAGATTTTCCTTGTTTGCACGCCCGAGATTCCCTCCTTGCATCTGGCGCGAGAGAAGTACGTTTATCTCAAGCAGCTTGACTTGGGAGACCGCGTGGCAGTGCTGTTGAACCGTTCTCAGAAACGTCCTCTGATTACTCCGCAGCAGATTGAACAATTGCTGGGGCTGCCGGTTCACATGACTTTCCCGAACGACTATCATGGCGTGCAGCGCGCAGTGACGGACGGCCGCTGGGTGGAGACAGGCAGCGATCTGGGCAAACAATTCAACTCGCTGGCGCAATCGATGCTCGAAACCAAACCGAATTCGGGCGGGGGCGACGGCAAGAAACGCTTCATCGAATTCTTTTCCGTAGTTCCGGGTAAGACGCCGGCCGTGCGGGAACAAAAGAAATCGGTCGGCTAGGCCGCTGGGCGCTGCTGCCCCGAGTCCCCGGTAGTGGTGTCCTAGCGGGGAGATGAATTGTGCTTCTTGTCCGAAGTATCACGCTTGCGATTCAAGAGGCGAGAATCGTTAGCAGGTATCGGATGGGAAGGAGAACCCGGCCCTCCACGAAAATTGTCGAGAGCCTCTCTCAATTTCAGAGCCGCCACGGGGATTTTGCTTCCCCAAAGCAACAGAGCTGCTACTGTACCCAAAAGAACCAATTCTGGTAAGCCGATCTGCTGCATCGGTCGCTATTCTAGCGCGTTGCAGGGGCTACGCTTGGAGACCCCAAGGTCCGTTACCAGGTAATGCCTGAAAGGTGCGTTGAACCTTTCAGGCAATGCCCGTTACCACCCCCCAGTCCCCCAGTTCCGCTATCCTGCTAGTTGGAAACAACTGTCCTTCACTGGGTCGCGACCTACGGCTATTTCGCGATCTTCTCACTGTTGATGCTCGGCATCGTCGGCCTGCCTGTGCCGGATGAGTTTCTGCTGGCGAGTTGCGGGTTCCTGGTATTTCAAGGGCACCTGCGCTTAATCCCCACCGCGGCCAGTGCGCTCGCCGGCAGCGCTTCCGGCATCACCTGCAGCTACATCATCGGGCGGACCGTGGGATGGAAGTTTCTGCATTCGCGCCTCGGCCGATTCCTGCATATCAAGGACGAACAAATCGCGCGCGTGCACGATTGGTTTAACCGCATGGGCCATTGGGCGCTCATCGTGGGTTACTTCGTTCCCGGTTTCCGCCATTTCACGGCCATCGTCGCGGGCACTTCGAAGCTGGAGTATCGGGGCTTCGCGCTGTACGCTTATTGCGGCGCGCTGCTGTGGGTCAGCACTTTTTTATTCATCGGCTATCACTTCGGCGAACATTTCAAGCAGATTCTCGAGTTGGTGGAGAAGAACTTGAAACTCGGTTCGCTGGTGGTGATTGTCCTGATCGTGGCGTATCTGGTGTTCCGGTTTGTGAAGCGCCGAAGGCAATGACCGGGTAGTATTCTGAAAGTAGCCACAAAAATGATCCGGGGAAAACGATGAGCGCGGCTTCGGTCGGCCTTCCGAATCGGCGCTCTCAGCGATTCTATACTTCCACTGTAGGCAAGAAGGCAGTGATGGCCGTGAGCGGCTGCATCCTGTTCCTATTCGTCTTAGGCCACCTCGCCGGCAACCTGCAAATCTACGAAGGTCCGGAGAAGCTGAACGATTATTCGCGGCTGCTGCATTCCATGCCTGGACTGCTGTGGGGCGCCCGCATAACCCTGCTTACTATGGTGGTGCTTCACATTTGGTCGTCCATTCAGCTTGCGATTCGAAACAATGCCGCGCGTCCGACGGGCTACATCAAAAAGAAGGCGGCCGGATCCTCATATGCGTCGCGTACTATGTACTGGAGCGGCCCTATTATCTTGGCCTTCGTGATTTACCACTTGTTGGATTTCACGTTCGGAACTGTGAATCCGGCGTTCCAGGAAGGCAACGTCTACGCGAACGTGGTGGCTAGCTTTCAGCTCCCGTTGGTATCGACTTTCTACATATTGGCCATGCTGCTGCTCTGCCTGCATCTTTATCACGGATTGTGGAGCATGTTTCAATCGCTGGGCGTCCATCCGGCGCGCTACACCCGGGCGTTGAAACGAAGTGCGGCCGTGGTTGCAATTCTGATCGCCGCGGGCAACATCTCCATCCCGGTTTCGGTGATGACGGGATTGGTGAAATAGATGCTGCTGGATTCCAGAGCCCCGAGCGGCGCCATCGAGAAGCTGTGGGATCAGGCACGCTTCGAAATGAAGCTGGTCAATCCGGCCAACAAGCGTAAACATACCATCATTGTGGTGGGATCGGGTTTGGCCGGTGCTTCGGCCGCGGCCACGTTGGGCGAGCTGGGCTACAACGTCAAATGTTTTTGCTTTCAGGATTCTCCGCGCCGCGCGCACAGCATCGCCGCGCAGGGCGGCATCAATGCCGCCAAGAATTATCACGGCGACGGCGACAGCGTGTTCCGGCTGTTCTACGACACGCTGAAGGGCGGCGATTTCCGCTCGCGCGAACCGAATGTCTATCGTCTGGCGCAAATCAGCGTGGATATTATCGATCAGTGCGTGGCGCAGGGTGTACCGTTCGCTCGCGAATATGGAGGCACGCTGGCCAACCGGAGCTTCGGCGGCGCGCAGGTTTCGCGGACCTTCTATGCGCGCGGCCAGACTGGCCAACAATTGCTGCTAGGTGCCTATCAAGCGCTAGAGCGGCAAGTGGATTCCGGACGCGTCAAGATGTTCCCGCGCACGGAAATGCTGGATCTGGTGGTGGTGGATGGACAAGCGCGTGGCATTGTGACGCGCAATCTGGTGACGGGCCACATAGAATCGCACGCAGCGGATGCCGTGGTTCTGGCTACCGGAGGTTACGGCAACGTCTACTTTCTTTCCACCAATGCGAAAGGATCGAACTGCACCGCCATCTGGCGCGCGTACAAGCATGGCGCGGCGTTCGCTAACCCCTGCTTCACGCAAATCCATCCCACCTGCATTCCGGTGTCGGGCGATTATCAATCGAAGCTGACCTTGATGAGCGAATCGCTGCGGAATGACGGACGCATCTGGGTGCCGAAGAAAGCGGGCGACAAACGTCCACCGAACCAAATTCCGGAAGACGAGCGCGATTATTACCTGGAGCGCCGTTATCCCAGCTTCGGCAATCTGGTGCCTCGCGACGTGGCATCCCGCAATGCGAAAGCGGTTTGTGATGAAGGGCGCGGAGTAGGCGAAACGGGCCTGGGCGTCTATCTGGATTTCTCGGACGCCATTCGTCAGTGCGGCTTGGAAGTGATTCGCGAGCGCTATGGCAACCTGTTCGAAATGTACCAGCGCATCACCGACGAGGATCCCTACAAAGTTCCGATGCGGATTTATCCCGCTATACACTATGCCATGGGCGGGCTGTGGGTGGATTATTACCTGATGAGCACCATCCCCGGGTTGTTCGTGACGGGGGAAGCGAATTTCTCCGATCATGGCGCCAATCGCCTGGGCGCCAGCGCCCTGATGCAGGGGCTCTCGGACGGCTATTTTGTTTTGCCCTACACCGTGGGCGATTACATCGCCAGAACTAAGCTGGAAAAAATTGACGGGAAGCATCCGGAATTCGCGCGCGCCGAGGCAGCCGTGGCGGAGCTGACCGCGCGCTTGTTAGCTATTCAGGGACACCGGACCGTAGATTGGTTCCACCGGCGGCTGGGAAAGATCATGTGGGACGATTGCGGAATGTCGCGCTCAGCGGAGAGCCTGAAGACCGCAATCGCGCAGATTCGCGAGCTGCGGGAGGAATACTGGAAAGACGTGAAGATTGTGGGTAGCGCGGACGATTTGAATCAGTCACTCGAGAAGGCCGGCCGCGTGGCGGATTTCTTTGAGTTGGGAGAATTGATGTGCCTGGATGCGCTCCATCGCAATGAATCCTGCGGCGGCCATTTCCGCGAGGAGTATCAGACGGCGGACGGCGAAGCGCAGCGCAACGACGAACAGTTCAGCTACGTTGCCGCGTGGGAATATAATGGCCCGGATCAGGCGCCGGTGTTGCACAAAGAGCCGCTGACGTTCGAATACGTCCATCCCAGCCAGCGGAGCTACAAGTGAAACTGATCCTGCATGTCTGGCGCCAGAAGAATCCGGCCGACGCCGGGCGCATGGTTCGCTACGAAGCGAACGATGTGAATCCGGACATGTCGACGCTGGAGCTGCTCGATGTCGTGAACGAGGAGCTTACGCTAAAGGGCGAGGAGCCCATCGCCTTCGAGCACGATTGCCGCGAGGGCATCTGTGGCTCCTGCGGATTCATGATCAATGGCATCGCGCATGGGCCTCAGGCAGCGACAACGGTGTGCCAGCTCAGCATGCGCCATTTTAAAGACGGTGACGAATTGTATATCGAGCCCTGGCGCGCCAAAGCGTTTCCGATTATCAAGGACCTGGTGGTGGATCGCAGCGCATTCGATCGCATCATCGAAGCCGGTGGCTACATCAGTGTTCCAACCGGCAGCGCGCCCGATGGCAACGTGATTTTGGTTCCCAAAGACGCCTCGGATCGCGCCATGGACGCGGCCGCATGCATCGGTTGCGGAGCATGTGTGGCAGCCTGTCCGAATGCCTCGGCGGCATTGTTCACGGGCGCCAAGATCGCTCACTTGGGCTTGCTGCCGCAGGGGCAGCCGGAGCGTCATCAACGGGCGCTCAGCATGGTGCGGCAATTCAACGCGGAGCAATTTGGAAGCTGCACGAACATCGGCGAGTGTGAAGCGGTGTGTCCGAAAGAAATAAAGCTAGAGGTGATCGCTCGCATGAATCACGATTTCATTAGGGCCAGCTTGGGTCAACGTAATTGAGATCGCCAGAAGGGTTGACGGCCAGCTTCCCGAAACGCCGTTTTCCCGGACCGCGCCGGCACAAGTTACGATAGGCGACTAAGCGTCCACGTGTACCAAGAGCGTCGGTCAGACAAGCACCCATGCAACCTACCTTTTTTGAACCGTGCCTCTGTCCCGCAGGAGTGGTGAAGCTATTTCACATCGACGGCAGGATAGCTTTCGAGATACTGCTCTCCGTTGCACCCATAGTAGGCGACGGTACGCTGGGTCAAATCGACATCGTAGCGAACAACTCCTGCCCGCCATGAAGCCGCCAGAAACTCAGGAAAACTGCTCTCTCCGGCTTGGTCAGTTCGTAAAGCTTTGATAAGCGCCTCTCGGTCGAAAGGAGGTACCTCCGGCGTGCCGGAGATGAGCGGCTCTGCTTGCGTGACGACTGGCCCGTCGTTAGTGAGATATAAGCTTTCACACGCTGGCAAGAACCAAAAGTTGCGGGTCACGCCCGCCTGCCGCAGGACTTCGGCCAGATAGGGAAAGCCACCAACCTTCGGGCGAATAGCCATTGCCCGCTGTTGGGCGGCTTGCAGGTTTTCGACAGCTTTGCTCATTGGTTTTCCCGTCCACCTGAAACCGAGCGCGAAAATCTACATTACCAGGGAAGGGTTTGTATGCCAAACCGGCGCTTTGTGAGAGAAGGTTGCATTTCCAACAGAACGCGTAAGCGCCTATTCGTTGACGCGAGTGTTCGACGCGAGCCAGAAGTCGGAATGTGGGCGTACCAACGTCGGGCGAGTGCGAAGCGGTGTGTCCGACACGCCAGCTTGGGGTAGTGTCAGATGCCGGCGTACCAGGCGTAACCGGCTTCGGGCGACGCGGAGCCCAAGCCTTTGCCGAACCGCTTCAGGTCATCGGTCACCGTCAGGCGCGTGATATATTTCACGTTCTTGTAACCCAACTGGCGCGGGACACGCAGGCGCAGAGGGCCTCCATTTCCCACCGGAAGCTCACCGCCATTCATTCCGTACGCGATGAGAGTCTGCGGATGCAAGGCATCGGCCATATCGATGCTGTCCCACCAGTCCTGCTGTATCGAGAAGTAGACAACATATTTGGCTTGCGGAAGAATCCCCACCCGGTCCAAGACGTGGGCGAGCGGAACGCCCTTCCATTCAGCGATATAAGACCAGCCTTCTTCACAGGCCAGGTGAGTGATCTGGTCACTCGATGGATAGCTCTTAAGTTCCGCTAACGAAAACAGCGTGGGACGTGCAACCATGCCGTCCACCGCGAGGCGCCAGTCAGCGAACCCTCCTGCCTGAAGGCGCTTGAACGCGTCGCCCAACGGTGCCACTTCGTTCGCGAAAGGAGGACTCGAAATCTCGCTCGGAGGAAATTCGCGAGCCATCGAGTGACTGGTCAGCACCCGCTGCGCCGCGTAGGTCAGCGTTTCGCCAGGGCCATAAGGACCGCTAGAATCCGGCGGAATCAGCCCATAGCGTTTTGCGAGACCGCCAGCAACTGCCAGCCCCGATGCGCCCGCCGCAGCCGCGAGTCCGGTAGTAAATAGTGTGCGGCGTGAGAAATTGCTCATGCAAGCTCCTTATCTGAACCCGCGCGCCCCGTGATCATCGCGCGCATACGGTTCTTCAGTCCAGCACGACAAACCATCACGATGTGAACCACCAGGAACAACAAAAGGAACACGGAGACAAAAAAATGGATAGTCCGCGCGGATTGCTGGCCTCCCAACACGCTGACGGCGCCCGGAAACACGGACGCGATGGCAGGCGACATCGCGAGACCCGTCCAGATCACCAGCGGGAATAGAACGAAGATCACGAACAGATAGGTGAGCCGCTGAAGCAGATTATACGACCAGGCTTCTTCCTCACTCGGCCGCTGGAAGCGCAAATTCTTCGCGATTGCGGCGGAGAGTGCCCGCCACGAAACGTCAGCCCCGCCTGGCAGCAGGTCCTTCCTCAAATGTCCGCTAACCAAGATGGAAATTACATACAGTAAGCCAGTCAATACGGCTACCCAGGCAGCTTGAAAGTGGAGATACCGGCTCCAGCCGTTCTGATCCGGCATCACATAGCCGTATCCGGTGGGCACCGTTGCCCGGGAAGCCGGGATCGGTATTTTGAACAGCGCAGGAGTATTCACGTTGCCGGCCTCACCCCAATAAAAGCGCGGGTGCGAAATCAGGATTTCAATTCCTGTGACCAGCAACGCAAGAAAACAGAGAGTGGTAATCCAATGCGTGACCCGGACCAGTGCAGAGTGCCGCGCAGTGACCGTCCTGGCTGGGACGGCTGCGGCGGAAGTTGCGGCCCAAGCGGTATCGCCCATCTGGGAATGCTAGCAGGTGGCGAGCACGCTGAGCAAGCTGGCTCGGAGGTGGAGATAGCGCATATCACACCCTCACTTCAATTGTTGTCGCGCAGGATCGTGAGTGGGTTTAGGATCAACGCGCGGCGCGCGGGCAGCACGCTTGCAATCAAGACCACCCCGGCCAACAGCAGCGGCGCGGCCATCCACACCCATGCGGCGGGTAAACCATTACTCGGTGCGATTCTCACCAACATTCTCGACAACAGAATCGATCCAAGCGTTCCTGCCAAAGCGCCTGTCGAAGCCAGCCGCCCTCCTTCCCGAAGCACCTGAAAGATCACGTGCCGGCGCTGTGCTCCGAGTGCGATGCGAACCGCGAACTCGCGGCGGCGTTGTCGCACGGCATCACTCAAAGCACCCAACAAGCCCAGCACGCTGAGTATTAGCGCGGTGGTGGCAGAGGCGCCAATGATCATGGTTGCAATGCGCAGCGGGGCTAACGCCGTCTGGCTGAGGTGCGTCTCGAGCGTCTTAACTATAAGCGGAGCCGGTCCGCTGCCCGGTACCGGATCAATCCTTTTGCGCAGCTCCTCGAGCACACGTTCGTTCGCCTCTCTTGCGCTGAGGATCAGCGTCATGTAAGGCAGAAAATCCTGCGCCATTGGAAAATAGATGGCCGGCTCGACGCGCCGCTGAAAGGTTCCAAGAGGCGCTGAGTGTACTACGCCGATGATCTCAGTCCGGCGGCCGGTGTCGTCGATAACCCAGACCCCGACAGCGTTCCCGTTGAAGTACAGGTCTGCGGCTTCCTGATTGACCACGCCCACCCGGCACCCGTGCGGTGTTGGATCGTCTGGAAACAGTTGGCCGGCGACCACCGGCCATCCCATAATCGAGAAATAATTGGGCGAAACCACATTCAAGTCAAGCTCTGCCTGTTCCAGCTTCGACACAATGGGTGCACGAAAGTTTGCCAATCCGAGCCGTTCCGGGTGCGGCCCTTTTTGATTTTCTTGGTAGAAATAGATGGCCGGCGGGAGCTGGGTTACGGCCTTTCGCATACCGAGCACGCCGATGATTTCCACGGGAAGGCCCGCGGCGTCGCGTATGGACCGGCCCACTGTGCCGGCGCCGAACAGCACTTTGGCAGCTGCTTCGTTCACCATAGCGGATCGACAAGTTTGCTGTTCCATGCCGAACACCCGGCCCGCGATTGGTGGCAGCACAAAAAGCCGGGAACCGGGAGTGATCATCCCAACGTCCAGTTTGACTTCGCGGAGTGGTAACTGACGTGGCTCTATTCGGAAAGAAGTCCAGGCGGCTTGATCGCCCGGCAGCCGACGAATCCATGCCATCGCGCGAACCCCGGCCACTAACTCGGCAGCCTGCTGGACATTCCGGAAGTATTTAAAGCCAGCTTGAGGACTGGCTTCCACGCTGGCGAGAATCGGGTGGTGGAGGCGCTGGCCGAAGCCGGTTTGTAGCGCGCTGCGAAGGCCCGCCAGCAGGAAGGCGGTCGAGATCACAAGTACGCAGCAACTGGTCATTTGCGCTACAACCAGACCCACGCGCAGGCGCTGGATTCCTTTCGACGGCCCAGCGCTTTCACGCCGCAGGACGTCGGCCGGACGATCGTGAGAAATCACAAAGACCGGCAGAAGCCCGCACACGATGGTGATTCCAACGCATGCGGCGGATGCTGCAACGATGCTGAATACATCCGGGGCAAATACCAAATGCTCGGCATCTTCTTCGAACAAGAGCGCCGGAAGAACAAACGATGTCCACAGAGCCAGCAACATCCCAAAAGCTCCGCCGATGACGGAGATGACGATGCTGTCTGAAAGCAATCCACGCACGAGTTGGCCACGGCCGGCGCCGAGCGCGACACGAAGAGAAGTTTCATGGGAGCGGGCGGACGCACGTCCAACCAGGTATGCGCCGACGTTGGCGCAGGCGATGAAGAATACCAAACCTGCCGCGAAACTGAGCAGCGTGCCGACGCGCCCTCTGCTCTCCGCCGCTTCCGGTGTCGTGCCCGTATACGGAAGCACGCGCATCTCGGCTGAGCCGCCGAGGCTGCCGCGAACGGACGACTGGATTTGACTGTTCGAAAAATTCCCGCGCCGCTCCCCGAGGACCCAGAAGTTCCGCCCCTCATAATCGCCCTGTTCGAGCGCTTCCTCTTCAAACGGCATCCAGAGATCGACAGCCCGGTCGCTATACACTCCTTCGAGCGAATCCGGTGCAACGCCACCTACCCGAACATTGACGCCGCCGATGCTAATCTGCTCGCCGCGAATATCGATCTTGGAACCGAAATCGCTCTCCCAAATACGATGGCTGATCAGCGCCCCGTCCTTCAACGAGAGCTTGAGGAAACCGGCCAAGCCGGGCGTCACAGCGGCTACGGACCAGATCGCGGATTGGCCGGCGAACGTTATCGTGCTTGGCGAAATGCGCGCCGCACCAATCCATTCGAACAGGCCGGGATGATTTCTGAGAGACAGATAGTCTTGATATGCGATTGGACCGTCAGCACGCTGCGCGTCTCGACGGAAAAGGGAAACCACGCGGTCGCGAGATGCCAAGGGAGGGCCGGATCTGGTCATTCCGCGAACGAATCCGTCGACGGACACATTGCTGCCAATACCGAGCGCAATCGTCAGCAACAGCGCCAATGACAGGCCTGGGGTGCGCGCGAAATGTCTCACTGAATACCGGACGTCGAGGAGGATATTCGCCAGAACTATAACGATCTTGCAACTGGCAAGCCGTTGACGACGGGGCCTGTTTTCTTCGAGTTTCCCCAAGATTCCGGGTATATGGCGTTCAGTTCCGCTCGTCTACGTTCGTATGCGGACACTTACTGGAGGCGTAGTTTAGAGCAACTGGCAGGCCTCGTCGAAGTCCAGGCGCGGGTTGCGCGGGAAAAGCTTCGAGTGGTCGCCGTAGCCGAGATTGCATAGGAAGTTCGACTTCCATGTGGAAGACGAAAAGAACTCCGCATCCACTTTGGCATTGTCAAAGCCCGACATGGGTCCACAATCCAATCCCATCGCGCGTGCGGCCAGAATGAAGTAACCACCTTGCAGGCTGCCATTGCGCATGGCCGTGGTTTGGATCAACTCCGGCGAGCTTGAAAAAACTTCCCGCATGTCGGGTTTGTTGGGGAAAAGCCTGGGGACGTGGTCGTAGAATTTCAAATCGTAGGCGACGATGGCGGTCACGGGCGCCTGCATGGTCTTGTCGACGTTGGCGGCCATCAGCGCAGGTTTCAATCGCTCTTTGGCTTGCGGAGTTCGCA
Source organism: Bryobacteraceae bacterium (assembly GCA_050011295.1). GTDB lineage: Bacteria > Acidobacteriota > Terriglobia > Bryobacterales > Bryobacteraceae > Palsa-89. Next base: position 4,299 of record JBEKJJ010000092.1, on the reverse strand, counting down.
AGAAAACAATGCGCGCCGGGGATGAATTGGCGCTGGTGGGGCCCCACTTCATCAGGTCGTAGATCTGGCGCAGCACGTGGTCCGAAACCTGGTCGGGGAGCCAGACATTATGTGTTCGCGCATTGCGGAAAAGAATATCGAGTGCTTCTGAGTTTAGTAACGGTTTTGCCAAGGGGTTCTCCTTCGGTCTGCTAGTTGGATGATCGCACAAGCCTACTTATCCTGACTCTCTCCAATTAGTTGCTGGTAGACTTCGCGGGCGTGGTCGTAAGCTTTGCGCGCGGCGTCTTTTTCCGCGGTTGAGATTGCGACGGACTTCTGGCTCCAGCACTGGCTTACCGCGGCCAGGCACCATTCCGCGCTGCGCCGGGAGGCGCGAATCGGCTGGCCGTCCACGATCGCGAAAATTGGGTTGGTATGCGACGACGGCAGGATTCGCACCGCGATCCAACTGCTTTTTTCCAGGGGAACATCGAAAGTCACCGGCCGCATCTGGCCGTCGGCATACACGAGTTTTCGCTCGCGGGCGACGCCGTTTATCACCAGTTCTACTGGGACGTCCCGCGTGGCACCCACCCGTGTCCGCTCGATATCCCAATACGGCTTCTGCGACAAGGTGAGCTTGCGGATGGATTCATCCGGAAGAGGATCCAGGCGGGCGGCCACATTCACTTCGATGTGCGCATTCTCACCGCGGCCAATCTTGATCTCGCTGCCCACTTCGCTTCCATTTACCTTGAAATCCATCAGATGGCTCTTGCCATCGGAGGCATAGCTGCGGCCGGCGCGCAGGCTCTCGATCCATTTTTGATATGTCAGCTTACCATCCACTTTGGCGTAGTTGCGCCCGATGCCCACGCGATCGTCGTAGATGCAGGGGAAATCCGTCTCGCCGCTGATGCGGGTCCGAAATCCGACGTTCAGCGTGTGATACCAGATGTTGAGTTCTGAAACCGAAGGCGTGTCGACTGCGGAGATGAAGTCGACGGTGTTTGGATAGGTGACATCCACGATATATTCGTTGGCGCCAATGCCGTCGAAGGGAGGTAGCTCATAATTCGGGAGATCGGTGCTCTGCACCTCCAGGCCCCAGCCGGAATGCGCAAAGCCTACCACGGCGCCCTGTTTTTTGCCCCATTGGAGAATCGGAAGATCCCAGGTGGGCCAATCTTCAATCCGTTTGGTGCCTGGATAATCCTGGTCCTTCAAACCCAGCAAAATCAGGTGTCCGGCATGGCTGGAGGGGAAACCGGAAACTTCCAGATCGTAGTGCATCAGCCGGTCCGGTTGAGAGAGCGGATTGTCTTGGCCGGAAAAGAATTGCTTTTGATAGTAATAGCAGGGTCCCCAAGTTAATACGGCGCCGATATTCAGCGATTCGCCCAGCAACTGTCGCATCATGTCTTTCGGCAGCACGCCTTCAGTGGGGTTTTGGTAGTGCGAGCAGCCGGCAGCGTGGACGTGTTGGTCGCCGGAGTACCAGCTGAATTTCGACGGGTCGATCCAGCGTTCAAGCGTGAATTCGATTTCGGCCGGATCCGAGCCTTTCACGGCGATCTCTTTGGTGTGTGTCAAGTATTCCGGACCGCCCGAGTAGGCGATGGTGTAATAACCCTCCGGCAATCGCAACATTTCGCCGTCAAAACGGTAAATCTGCGGCTGAAACGGAAAGTCCGGTGCCAGGCGCTTGGAGGGGTTCGGGTAGATGCGATTATAACGGTCTTTTACTATGAGCGAGGCAACCGCTGGCTGGCCGCTTTCGTTGTGTATCCGCAGCGTGATGGCATGCGCCGGCTCGGCGTTGAATACCACCAGGATCTCGCTGCGAAACCCGACGTCCTGGCTGGTTTGTCCAACATCAAATTGAAGAAGGGCCGAGCGCTGGCCGCTATCGCGGCTGGAGATTTGAAGAATCGCGTATTCCAAACCGAGTCCGGAGAGCCGCCGGGGCATGGGCGGTTTATCGTAGATGGAAACGTTGGCCCATTTTTCCTGTGCATCTTTTGGCGTGAGTTTTAGCGCTGGTGTGGGAGCGCCATTGGATGTTATGTAGACATTGCCGCTGTTCGGACTAGAGACTTTGAGCGGCGCGGTGACGCGCGCCTGATTGAGCACTTTCACCAGGAACAGGCGCGTGCCACCCTCTACCAATTCCGGCTCGGCGGGTCCTTGCTCCACTTTCACCCGGCTTTCGGGATTGATTTCGATGGACGCCAGTGTGTATTTGTCGAGCACGCGTTCCAGGCGGTTGACGGCGGCGATTTCGTCCGAGTCGGCGATAGCGGCGTTGATTTCTTTTTGATCTGCGTCCAGCAGCGGCTGGCCGAGATAGGCGAGCGCGGTCTCGAGGCGGCGTACCTGCTGGGCGACCGGCTGCAAGGGGGCGGGAGCATGCGTGTCCAACGGTTCCTGGGCGCGCAGGGACGAGGCGATTGCCAAACCGGTGAGAATGCCGATCCGGAGGAGGTTCATGTTCGTTACTATACGCCAGTCTGGGTTTTCAGGCGACAAGAGCCTGCCGCTGCCCACTGCGATAAACTTGTAGCGATGACTTACTACGGCGCAAAAGAATTGGCCGACAGTTTTCGCACTGTTCGGAAAAACACGATCACCATCGCCGAGGAAATCCCCGAACAGCACTATGGGTTCCGCGCCGCGCCGGATACGCGCACCGTGGCCCAGATGCTCACTCATATTGCCATTTCACCTAGTCTGGCGGAACAGATCCATGCCGTGGATCGCCGCACGACTTTGGTGGGTTTTGACTTCCCGGCCTTTCTCGCGAAAATGATCGCTGATGAGCAGAAGGTGCGCGGCAAGCAGGAGATCGTGGCATTGCTCCATAGCGAAGGCGACCGGCTGGCGAAATGGATGGAGGGTCTTTCCGACGATTTTCTAGCCGAACGCGTGGCGTTGCCACCCGGGATGACGCCATCGAGCAAGTCGCGTTTTGAAATGCTTCTTGGAACCAAGGAGCACGAGATGCATCACCGCGCGCAGCTGATGCTGATCGAACGAATGATCGGCGTGGTTCCCCATATTACTCGGGAAATGCAGGCGCGCATGGCCGCGCTGCAGGCCACGAAAGCCTCGGCTTAGCAGTGGAACCGAATGCTACTATGAGACGGCGGCATTTCCCCCTATGTATAACGCTTATTTCGGATTATCGGCCAGCCCGTTCAGTCTGAGTCCGGATCCTGCGTTTTTATATCGCAGCCAGCAACACGAAGAGGCGCTAGCCAATCTGATTTATGGCGTTCAAAGCCGCAAGGGCTTCATTGTTCTGACCGGCGAGGTGGGGACTGGAAAAACCACCATGCTGGAATGTCTGCGCGATTTCTTAGACGCGCAGCGCGTGGAATTCGCATTTATTTTCAATTCGCGCATCAGCGCCGGTCAATTCTTTGAGATGATCGCGTACGATCTCAACCTGAACTGCCAGCGAACTTCCAAAACAGAGGTTCTTTTCGCGCTGAACGCGCGGGTGGTTCAGCAGGCTGACCAAGGGCGCACGACCGTGCTTATCGTGGACGAAGCGCACAACCTGGAGTGGGAAGTGTTGGAAGAAATCCGGCTGCTCGGAAACATGGAGAACCGGAGTGGGAAATTGATCCAGGTGATTCTGGCTGGCCAGCCCGAGCTGGAACGTAAGTTGGATGCCCCCAATCTGCGGCAGTTGAAGCAGCGAATTGTGTTGCGCTACAACCTGGATTCGTTCTCTGAATCCGACACTTCGGAGTACATCAATAACCGCATGGAAAAAGCCGGATTGAGCAATCAGGCCATTCTTCCCGCTGAGCTGAGGGCCGAGATCCACGCACGGTCGCAGGGCATCCCGCGCGTGATCAATTCGATTTGCGATAACCTGCTGCTCACCTGCTTCGCGATGGAAGGCAAGGTAGCAACGGTTGAGATGTTGGACGAAGTGAGCCGGGACATGCGGCTGGAATGCCTGGACGCTCGCGGGGTGAGCGCTTAACGTTTCCGGAGCGCTAACCGCCCATCGCTCAATAACGCCGATTCATCCGATTCTTTGGCTTCGGATCGAACTTGTATGGCTGTTGGCGTCCCCCAGGCCTATTCTGAAACTCGAAAGGAGTTTCAAATGGTAAGAAAGCTTTCCGCATTGATCCTTCTGGCCGTGGGGGTTCTGTACAGCCAGGAGCGGTTCGATTTGACGGTCCGCAACTACTTCTTCGCCGGATTCGGGGGAGATATCGCCTCGCTCGAAAAGGGAATGAAGATTTGCGAAGACGCGCTGGCGGCTGATCCCAAGAATGCCGAAGCGTTAGTGTGGCA
>JBEKJJ010000091.1:0-24823 GCA_050011295.1 Bryobacteraceae bacterium | reverse complement strand
TTCTGGTTCCTGGTTTCTAGTTTCTGGTTAACGACCGTCCGCCGCGAGCATGGGCCAACCAGCAACCAGAAACCAGAAACGAGAAACTAGTAGTTGCTCACGGCCCCCAACCTGCTAACGCTGCTCCGGCTAATGCTCGCTCCCTTCGTGGCGGCCGATATCCTGGAGGGCTATTATGGGCGCGCCATTGCTCTTGCCTTTTTCGCCGGACTTACCGACGTGTTCGATGGGCTGCTGGCGAGGAAGATGGGCGAATCCACGGCAACCGGCGCTTATCTCGATCCCATCGCTGACAAGATTCTCCTAAGCGCGATCTACGTTGCGCTTGGAGTGGCGCATGCCATCCCCTGGTGGATGGTAGCTGTGGTCTTCGGGCGGGATGTGCTGATTTTGGGCATGGCGGCCTATGGGATTCTGTTCACCACCATCCGGAAATTTCCGCCGTCGGTGTGGGGCAAGCTCAGCACATTCTTCCAGATTTCGGCCGCCCTGATGGTGATGTGCGCCCGCGCCGGATTCCCGGCTCCCGTGAAACTCGCCGTCTGGCTGATGGTGGCTGCGACGGTGTGGAGTGGAATCCACTACGCCTGGCGCGGCATAATGCTGCTTCGTTCCGGGGCTGGTTGATGTGACGAATTGACGTGCGCACAACGTCGGGCCGAGTCACGAGCCGCCGGGCCGCCGACTACACGTTGAATGTGGAAAGCTCTAATCTGCGCTCTTGCCGCCGCCAACTCCCGCTCGTGCGCTGCGGCGAGGTGCGCGCTATGCAATCCGTAATGTGCCGCGCTATTTCGGGACGGACGTCGCGGTGATGTATTGGTAGATATGGCTCAAACCGTTCAGGATAAGCTTCCCGTTATTGGTTGAGCCATGGCAGTCGAAACAGTTGTCGCCGAGTCCCTGGCCATTGCTTAGATTTCCCAGGATGGTGGTGTTCGCACCCTGGTCGTAAGTTTCCATGGTGGAGTTGAACAGTTGGCTGGTACCGACGACATTAACAGGATATATTGCCCCGAATTCGTTGGCTGGCAGCCCGTAGCTTATCCCGGGCGCGACGCCGCCCTTGGTCCAGGTCGCGCCGATCATTATATAGTTATTACGAACATCGGCGCCCGCACCCGCCATCTTCATCAGCCCGTGGACGCTGTTGTTGAGCGAGATAATCTGGCTATTGGACACCGCCACGGAATGGACATTGGGATTGGGGATGGTGTCCGACGCCGATCCCCAGGCCTTCTGCCGGATCGTATCGCTGGGGCTGATCGAGAACGAGGGCAGCGCCTGAATCGTCCCCACCACCGAGCCTACTATATCCATATGCTGCACATTGAACGGGCCTGTGGACCCGCTCGTCGAGAGCAGCCAGTTGCCGCTCGTGTTCTGCGGCACCTGAATAGTCTGGTCGCCGCGGATGGGAGGGCGCGGCGTTGTGGAAACGTAGCTATACGCAGCATCCGGCGCATTACCGAGATGTTCGAAGGTCGCAAAGATCATCTCGGGATGTCCAAACGCGCTACCCACCACATGCATGCCCACCAGGGCCAGCGTCGCCTGCTTATTTGGACCCGGCGTCCATTGAGTACCGTTGGCGGACGACGTGTACGTCGGTATGGTTCCTTGCGTCGTGATGTAGCTCGCGGCGGCGCCGGCGGGGAGGGTGGAAGCGTCGATCCAGGAAGCTTTCAACTCGACGATTAGAGCGTTGGGATCGGGAAAAGACACTCCCTGGGTCGCTGCGAACGCGGTGATCTGGTTCAGATCGGTCTGAGTCGTCGGGAAGTGCGTCGGCTTCGGGCTTATGCCGCCACCGTAACTTCCCGCGAGAAAGTACGCATCAACGTCGTTCACCATGATGGAATAATAGAGCAGCGAGTTGGTCTGAGTCATTACCACCGGGAAGTCCGGGGCGTTATCCGGCGCCTGCCCTGTCTCAACCTCGATGACACTGCCGGTGGTGACGTCCACGAACGTCCCGCCACCTGGCCCCCCATTGCAGATCGCTCCGAGACGGCAGATCGAACTCATCGGAATCGCACTCACAAAGTGCCCAACCTTAAGGGACGGCTTCGAAGGGGACGGCTTCGACTTCCCACTTAGGGCGATCACCTTGCCACTAGCGTCGAACAGGGTCGCGTGGTTTTTCTTGTCGACTTCCACCCGCGCGATCTCAACCGCCTTGCCCGAGGCGTCGGTGATCAGAGCCTTACCCGTCGGGCCCTGCCGCAGTCGCTCCACCTCCACCATTCCACCCCCCTTGGCCTTGACGAGCGGTAATCCGTTGGGACCCAGCTTTCTGCCCCGCGCCACGGCATCCCGGACAAAAATCACGCTTGTCGGATGCGGAACCAGGGTTCGCGCGCCGGACGCACCCACCGGCGGCGAAACGTCGAAGAACGCCGTCGAATCGAAGATGCTCGGTGGCGTGCCGCTGGTGGGCACGAAGCCGCCATACCCGGAGCCGGCGCTGGGAACCTGCGAGGTCACCCACAGGAACATTTGTTCCGCCCACTGATAGAAAGGACAATTCCTCTTCGCCGGGTTGGAGAACGCGACACTGTTCGCGGGCATTACCATCGCGTTCAAACCCGGCCCCGATGGAAACCATCCGTTGAACGTCGCCTGTGGCACCGCACAATACGTCTCCGAGTCGGCGGGAAGCGTCTGAGCGCGCGCCGGCCTCTCCGTTACCAATACGCCGGAGACCGTCGCCAGCCATGCGATTCCGCTCAGCCAGCCCAACATCTTCACCCTGTGAGTTTCGTCGGACATTTTCGATCTCCTTTTGAAGTTTCGCAGCAATTGTAGCAGTGTTTTCACCCGGCGACACCGTCCGCAATCACCAGGACATTGTCCCGCTTCCCGATAGCCGCATTCCGGTCGACTTATAGGGTTAGTTGGTTATGCTAGAGCGAATCCGGTCCAGCGAAGCGGCCCCGCGGCAGCGTCCCGCACGCACTTCTGCCCCGACGTTCTCCTGACGCATATCTCTGAATACGAAGAAGACGAATTGACGTGCGCCCAACGCCGGGGTAGTCTGAAAGTGTGCCTGTGCCCATCACTCGCTATCAAGTGTCCACGCATTATATGTGGGCCGGGTTCGCGGCACTCGCACTGACCGGGTTTTCCTTCTGGATGTCCTTCGTCTGGCCGCTGGCCTGGGTTGCGACCGGCCTCTTTGCCATCACAGCCGTCCTGGTGCTCTATTTGGCCTTGCGCCCCGCCGTCGAGATCTATGAGAGCCACCTGAAAATCGGACAGGCCGCCATCCCCTGGAAGCACATCCGCCGGCTCGATCGCAGTTCCAACGTTCCGCTCATGGTGCGGTTGACCTTGTCCGACAAGACCCGCATTCTGATGGTCTTTCCGAGCGATCCCCACTCCTCCAGTAGTCTGCTGCGCCAGTTGCGGCGCCACGCCCGCGAAGCATTGATCGATGGCGTGCCCTATCGGCAGTTCTGGGGCGAGCCTGTCAACGCGGCTCCGTCCCGAAAAGCATTGCAGGCTCCGCGCTACCCTTTGCTGTTGCCCGACGATGAAGCTGAAGTGGAGCGCATGTTCCAGCGGCTAAAATCCGTAGGACATTTCGATCAGAAGACGTCCCCGGAGGACAAGTAGCCACCGAGTGCCTGGCACTCTGCGACGTTTCCGCTGGCTGCTGGCGGCGGTACTCGCGGCGCTTCTCGTACTGGCGACTTATCCGATCTGGCTGACCGTGCTGGGCGGATACTTGGTGCACAGCGATGCTCCTGTCCCCGCCGACATGATCGTCGTGCTGGCCGGCGATTTCACCGGCAGCCGTATCTTTACCGCTGGAAACCTGGTCCGGCAGGGTTTCGCCTCCAAGGCGCTCATCAGCGGCCCGGCGGGAATCTATGGCATCTATGAAAGCGACTTGGCCATCGCTTTGGCAGTTCGTAACGGCTTCCCGGCCGCCTATTTCGTCGCGTTTCCTAACGATTCCAAATCCACAACGTCCGAAGCGGAGGTGGTTATCTCGGAGCTCAGGAAGCTGCATGTCCATAGAATCGACCTGGTCACCAGCAATTTCCATACACGGCGCGCGGCCAAGATCTTTCGATCGCAGGCGCCCGATATCGATGTCCACACCGTGGCCGCGCCGGACCGTTACTTCACTCCGAACGGCTGGTGGAAAGAACGCGAAGGCCGAAAAACTTTTCTGATGGAGTGGATGAAAACAGTCGGTTCCTGGTTCGGTCTTTAGGTTGGGAATGTAACATGTGGAGCCTCTTCAAAGCCGTCACGCCTCATCTGCTGCGCTACCGCCGCGGGTTGGCTCTTGGCATGGGATCGCTGGTGCTGAAGGATATCGTCAGCGCCTCGCTGCCGCTCGTAATTCGCGCCGGCGTCGACTCGTTGACATCCGGATTTCGCATCCAGATTGTGTTCCAGTTCGCTGCCATCCTGGTAGGTCTCTCGATCTTGAAGGGCATCTTCCAATATTGGATGCGCGTGATCCTGATCGGCATCTCGCGCGACGTGGAATACGATCTGCGCAACCAGCTCTTCTCGCACCTGGTGACGCTCTCATCCGATTTCTATGCGCGCTACCGCACCGGCGACATCATGGCGCGCTCCACCAACGATCTGAACGCGGTGCGCATGATGCTGGGTCCGGGCATCATGTACTGGACCGAGACCATGTTCACGGCCGTCCTTTCCATCGCCGTGATGCTATCGGTGGATTGGCGGCTCACGCTGATTTGCCTGGTGCCGGCGCCGCTTGTGAGTATCGCCGTGATGTTCTTCGGCAAGCGCATTCACGACCGCTTCGAAGTGATCCAGAAAATGTTTTCCGATATCAGCAGCCGCGTGCAGGAGAACCTGTCGGGCGTCCGCGTGATCCGCGCTTACGCCCAGGAAAAATCCGAATTGCATAAATTCGAGCTGCTCAACCAGGATTACGTTGCGCAGAACATCCGCCTGGCCAAACTTTCGGCGCTGTTCATGCCGCTTCTACAGGGGCTGATCAGCCTTTCATTCTTGATGGTCTTGTTGGCCGGCGGCTATCAGTTGCTGGAACATCGCATTTCGCTCGGCAGCTTCGTGATGTTCAACACCTACATGGGGATGTTGGTGTGGCCCATGATTGCCATCGGCTGGGTGGTGAATCTGATGCAGCGCGGCAAAGCTTCCTGGGAGAGAATCATGGAGCTGATGCGGGAGCGGCCGGCGATTTACGCCGGCGAATCCAAGGAATGCAAGGAAGCCGAGGAAATAACGGGGGCTCTCCGTTTTGAAGATGTTGAGGTGAAATACCCAGCCGGACTGGCTCTGAAGAAAGTGGACCTCGAGATCGCCGCCGGTGAGACGGTTGCCATTGTCGGGCATACCGGCAGCGGCAAGAGCACGCTGGTGAGCCTTATTCCGCGCTTGATTGATCCCACCCGCGGCCGTGTTCTGCTGGACGGCGTGGATCTGCACGAGCTCGATCCGGAATGGGTGCGCAGGCAGATTGGGTTCGTTCCGCAAGAGACGTTTCTGTTCAGCGCCACGCTCGCCGAAAACATTGCGTGGGGTGTGGAGGGCCCCACTCAAGCAGACATCCGAAACGCAGCGGATCTGGCCGGCCTTACTCCCGATATCGCCGGATTTCCCGCGGGTTTCGAAACGGTGATCGGTGAGCGCGGCCTGACGCTATCCGGCGGGCAGAAGCAGCGTGTAGCCATCGCGCGGGCCATTTTGCGTGATCCTCGAATTCTCATTTTGGACGACGCGTTATCCAGCGTCGATACGCTCACTGAAGAGAGCATCCTTACGGGATTGGCTGGAGTGATGCGCGGCCGGACCACGATCCTGATTTCGCACCGGGTCTCCACCGTCCAGAACGCCCACCGGATTTTTGTCATCGAGCATGGCGAGGTTGCCGAGCAGGGCACGCACGATCAATTGATCGCGAGTGGCGGATACTATGCGGACCTGTATCAGAAGCAGTTGTTGGAAGAAGAGCTGGAGGCGATTTGAAACTTAGCCCGAACATCCGGCCGTGCCCGACCGTATCACAAACGAGGTGTTATTTATGCTGAAAGCATTATTCCAATTGTCCGTCGTCGGCCTACTGGCAAGCGCCGCGCTCCTGGCCGACGAATGGCCGGCGAAGAAATACGCGATCTCAGGCCATGCTGACTTGCGCGTGGATGCCAATGACGGTTCGGTGAGCATTCGAACCTGGGACCGCAAGGAAATTGAAGCCCGCGTGTACACCACCGGCTGGAAAATCGGGCCGGGCGAAGTGACCGTGATGGATCATCAAACAGGCGACCACGTAGAGCTCGAGGTGCGGATTCCGCATTCCCATTTCAGGCTGGACTTCGGGCAGCGCTCGGTTCGCGTGGAGCTACAAGTCCCGCGCGAAATTCGCACCGACATCCACACTGGCGATGGCAGCATCACCGTGGATGGCCTGCACGGCGAAACGCGATTATCCACCGGCGACGGCCATATCGAAGCCGACCGGCTGGATGGCGCGCTGGACGCCCAAACCGGCGATGGCCGGATGCGCGTGCGCGGGCGCTTTGACCTGCTCAATCTGCACACCGGTGACGGAAGCATCGAAGCGGAAATCGAAAGCGGCTCAAAAATCTCGTCGGAATGGAGAGTCCGCACCGGCGACGGTCACGTAACTTTGCGATTACCCTCGAATTTCGCGGCCGATCTCGACGTCCACACTGGCGATGGCCACATCGATTCAGATCTCCCCGTAACCGTCTCAGGTTTACGGCGTGAAAATGAACTTCGCGGTAAGTTGAATGCCGGTGGACCGCCATTAGTGGTCCGCACCAATGACGGCTCGATCCGGCTGGAACGGCTTTAACAAAAAAGAAAGGACCGGCCCTTCGACCGGTCCCCTCAGTGGGTCAGTTGTTATTGACTTGCACTTTGATCGCTTTCGGCTTGGCGATTTCCTTCTTTGGCAGGGTCACGGTCAATACGCCGCCCTGATAGTCCGCCTTCACGTTCTCAGTGTCGACGGTTTCTGGAATTGTGAAATAGCGTACGAATGAACCGTAGCTGCGCTCCTGGCGGTGGAATCCCTTGTTCCTCTCATCGCGCTCGAACTTCCGCTCTCCCTTGAGCGACAGCGTGCCGTTCTCGATCTGAATATCGATGTCCTTCATGTCTACCCCAGGGACGTCGGCCTTCAGAACTAACTCATTATCTGTCTCGAAGATATCCACGGATGGCGCCCAGGGACGCGCGGTAGTCTGGTCGCTGAACAGGCGATTCACAGTGTCCTGAAACAGCCGCAACCCGGCCGGAAAATCGTCCGTATCTACGAATGGTGAGTACTTTACAACTGGCATAACTTAGTTAGCCCTCCTTGTTTTATTTGACTCTACAGCTAGTATAAAATCTTAGTATGTTATTGTCAATAGCAGTCTTGCGAAATATTTTCGAAAGATTTTCGTATCTAGGACCAAAATGGTCGGGTATAATCCTTGGTAGGGCAAGCCTCTCGCTTGCCTTCGGGAACTTGGCGTGCTTAAGAACAAGCCGGATACTGATTCCACGATGCAACTGAGTGTCAACAGGGGAGCGAATGGGCGAAATACCCCAGTTGCGCCCCAGACGCTGGCTCACCTGAAAGAAGGTGAAACCGGCACGCTGGATCGCCTGGACCTACCCGAAGATGTGGCCCGACGCCTCATGGAACTCGGCTTTCTCCCAGGTCACACTATAGTTCCGGCTCGCAGCGCACCAGGCGGAGAGCCCCGCGTCTACCGCGTGGATGGGTCCGAAGTGGCGCTTCGGCGCGAAACTGCATCGCGATTGATTCTCCGGCCACCCTCGAAAAGACCCCGTCAGGCGCTGGAGCCATGAGCGATTGCCAGGGTTGCAGCAGTTGTTCGGTGGCTACCGCGCCGCCACCCCCGCGTTCATCCGCCCGGCCGCATGTGGTAGCCATCATTGGTCCGCCGAACTCCGGAAAATCCACGCTGTTCAATCGTCTCACCGGCCTGCGCCAAAAAGTCGCCAACTTTCCAGGCGTAACGGTAGAGCAACGCGTCGGCCGCGCCAAGATGAACAATCACCGCGAGGTGATTCTGGTGGATCTGCCAGGCGTTTACAGCTTGAATCCGCGTTCGGAAGACGAACAAGTGACGCGCGACGTCCTGACCGGGCACATGCAGGATGTTCCCAAGCCCGACGCCGTGCTGCTGATTCTGGATAGCACCAACCTGGGCCGGCATCTGGCGCTGGCGGCTCCCATTCTCAGCCTGAAACTGCCGACGCTAGTGATCCTCAACATGGCGGACGATTTGTCCAGCCGCGGCGGCCAAATTGACACCGGCGAGCTCGCCAGCGAGCTGGGAGCGCCCGTCGCGCTTATCAGCGCATCCAAAGGCGACGGCGTCGAAAAAGTGTTTCAGTTCATGGTGGGTACCTCGGCCGGAACCACCTCGCTCGCGCCTCCTAGGGTAGAGTTGCCTGTCCTGCAAGATATCCCGCGCTGCCGCCAGTGGGCACGCGAGGTAGGTATCGGCGCCGCGTATCAGGCGCCCAGTCCGCCCTTGTGGACGCGCCGCTTGGATGCCATATTTCTGCATCCGGTATTTGGGCTCCTGATCTTTTTGGCGGTTGTCGCCGGCGTATTTCAGACCATCTTCCGCGGCGCCAAACCGCTCATGGACGGTTTGCAGGCACTGGTGCAAATGTCCGGTCACTGGATCGGCACCGTTCTTCCGGCCGGAATCCTCCGCTCGTTACTGGTCGAGGGCATTTGGAACGGCGTCGGCTCCGTGATCGTTTTCCTTCCGCAGATTCTGCTGCTCTTTCTGTTTATTGGAATCCTGGAAGACTCCGGCTACCTGGCGCGGGCGGCCCTGATCGCCGACCGGACCATGGCGAAGTTCGGGCTACAAGGAAAATCATTCATTCCGCTGCTCTCGGCTTATGCCTGCGCAGTTCCCGCCATCATGGCGACGCGCACCATCGAGAGCAAACGCGACCGGCTGGCTACTATATTGATCGCCCCGTTCATGACTTGCTCGGCGCGGCTGCCGATTTACTTCCTGGTCATCGCCGCATTCATCAAAGAGCGTCCGTTTCTGGGGCCGTTCCTCGGGACGCAAGCCGCCGCTCTGCTGGGACTATATGCCCTGGGATTCCTAGCCGCCATCGTGACAGCGCGCCTGCTGAAATCATCCATTCTCAAAAGCGAACGTACGCCGTTCATGCTGGAGATGCCGCCGTATCGGATGCCCACACTGCGGTCCCTGGGCCTGCGCCTTTACGATCGTTCCAAGGTTTTTCTGCACCGCGCCGGGACTGTGATTTTGGTCTGCGCCGTGGTGCTGTGGATTCTCGCGCATCTTCCGCTCCAGAACGGGAAGCCGCCCGATATCTCGGATAGCTTCGCCGGCATGATCGGCCACACCATAGAGCCGGTCATCAAGCCTCTGGGATTCAACTGGAAGATCGGCATTGGCCTGATCAGTTCCATCGCCGCGCGCGAGACCATTGTGGCCACTTTTGGGACCATTTATGGCATCGAAGGCGATGAGCACTCGGTCGGACTCCAGCAGGCGCTCCAAAACGAGCTGACGCCCGGCGGCGCCTTCGCGCTACTGATCTTCTTCGCGTTCGCCATGCAGTGCATGTCGACAATCGCCGTCGTCCGGCGCGAAACAGGTGGTTGGAAATGGCCGGCCATCCAGTTCGCCTACATGACGCTAGTAGCCTATGTCTGCGCCATGCTAACCAATGTAGCGGTGCGTTCTGGATTGTTCACTTGAGCGTCGCGGTCGGGTCCTACGTTTAGATAACCTAAAAGGCATGGCAGCGAAGACAGCCACAACATCAAGCAAGCAACCCACTGGCGTGCTAATCAAACCGAGGCGTGTCGTAGATCCCGACCTCGTACTTTCGCCTGCAGAGGCGAAAAAAGTAAGGCACGCTCTTAAACAGGTCCGCGAGGGAAAGACGAAGCCCTTGGCTCGGATCAAAAATGAGCTGGGTCTGTGAGGTAACCGAGGACGCAGAGCGGGAACTCCGCGAGCTTCCGAAAGCCATTCAGAAACGGGTGGCCAGGGTACTGGCGCAAATGGAAAATGAGCCTTTCCAGCGTAATGTAAAGTCCTTACATGGCGAAGAATGGAAAGGGGTGTTCCGGCGGCGTATCGGCGACTATCGGCTCCTCTTTCTAGCGAATCACGAAAAGCAGACGATTACGGTCCTCCGAGTTCTGCTTAGGTCAGGCAAGACATACCGCTAAGCCTTTTCTGCGCGGCACTCTTCTGGCGCGGATACACGGTCCGCAATCACTCGGAACAACCACCTTCCGCCGGACGTATTATGAGAAAGAACTGGAGAGGTGTGCTCATGATCCGGATTCCTAACGCCCTGCTTCTATTCGCCGCCGTCAATCTCGCGCTTCACGCTGCGCCCGACAACACGCAACACTTCCGCTGGCAGGAAGACGACTTACGCGGCCTTTTCTCGCGCATGGACCTCGAGATGCGAGGCACCGTCGAGTTCACCGACAACGATTCGGACATCAAAAGCATCTCAAGCGATGGGTACTTCCGCTTTGAGCAATGGTCCACCGGTCCCACCCGGACCTATCTGGTGCGCCCCGGCTCGAACGGCATCGAGCGCCTGTATTCCGTGGATGGCGTATCGAAAACCCTGGACGCGGAGGGCCGGGCTTGGCTGGCGCGCATTCTCCCGGAGGTAATTCGCGAAACGGCCATCGGGGCGTCCGAACGGGTGAAGCGCATCTTGCGCCAGCAGGGGGCGAGCGGGGTCCTGGCGGAAGTCAATAAAATCCGCAGCGATCACTCGCGCCGTGTTTACCTCGAAAATCTGCTGGATTACGGCAGCCTGAATGGCGAGGATCTGCGCGAATCGATGCGGCTCGGCCGTAAGATCTCATCCGATGGCGAAAAGGCCGGCCTCCTAATCGCGGCTTCTCCGCATTATCAGAGCCCCGCCACTCGCGAATCGTTTTTCGATTCGGTGGATTCCATCAGCTCGGATGGTGAGCACCGGCACGTACTGGCTGCGGTGTTGGAACGCTATGGTCCCGACCATGAAACCCTGGCGCTGGCGCTGCGCTCGGCCAAGCGCATCTCCTCCGATGGCGAGAAGGCCACAGTCCTGGTGCAGGCCGCCGATTTCCGGCTTATGGACGACACTGTTCGAACGAATTATTTTCGCGCTGCGGACAGCATCAGCTCGGACGGCGAGCATCGACGCGTATTATCAGCCGTGCTCAAGAAAAATAGCGACAAGGACATTCTGGTTCGCAGCCTGCGCTCCGCGTCCGGCATCAGCTCGGATGGGGAGAAATGCGCCGTGCTAACCGAGGCCGCAAACGTCTATGTGGATGACCCGATCGTTCGGAGAGCCTTCTTCGATGCGGCCGGCACTATCAGCTCCGATGGTGAACGGCACCATGCCTTGTCCGCGCTACTGAAGAAAGCGGACTGGAGCGCCGACACTCTGCGCGAAGTTGCCAAATCGGCCTCACGAATGTCCTCCGACGGCGAAAAAGCCGCGGTGCTGGCAACCATGGCCGACGCTGCTCCCAAAGACCCCGGAGTTTGGGAGGCATTGATCGCCGCGACTGATTCCATCAGTTCTGACGGTGAGCACGCCCGCGTGTTGATGGCGGCGTTGAACGCCGGAACAATCGGTAAGGACAGTGTAGTTTTGATTGTTCGCTCGGCCGAGAGAATCAGCTCGGATGGCGAAAAAGCGCGGGTGATGGCCCGCGTAGCCCAGAAGTATTCGAATGACCCGCAAGTTGCTGCCGCGCTGCGAGCGGCCGCGAAGACCATTCAATCGGACGGCGAATATCGCCGGGTGATGACCGCTCTCGATCGCGGCAATACGCTCTAGCGGCAGTTTGCAGTTCAACAGCTCCGGCCGATTACCGCCGCGTTACGATTCCGTCATCTGACCACGCGTTCACCAGGCGCGATATTATCATCGAGTAGGAAGCATTATGCCAAATTTGTTCTGGAAGCGAAGCTCTGCCCCTGGATCCACCCGCCGGGAGCTGTTCCGTCGCGGTGGAATGCTGGTTGCCGCGCAAGCATTCGGTGGGCGCATCGAACGCGCCTCTGCGGCCGCGCTCGACATCGGCGCCAATCTGTATCAATCCATCGGCGTGCGCCCCATCCTCAATGCGCGCGGTACGTTCACCATCATCACCGGCTCGCTGACCTTGCCTGAAGTGAAGCACGCTATGGACGAAGCCTCGCGCCATTTCGTCCAGATGGATGAACTAATGGCGGGCGTGAGCAAGCGGCTGGCCGATCTCACCGGAGCCGAGTGGGGCATCATCACCGCGGGATGCTGCGCGGCTCTCACCCATTGCACGGCTGCCGCGATCGCCGGAAACAATCCGGAACGAATGCAGCGCCTTCCGGATCTCGCTGGATTGAAGAGCGAGGTGATTATCCCCGCCTACTCGCGCAATGTCTACGACCACGCCATCCGAATGCTAGGCGTGAAGATCATCGAAGTACACGAACCGTCGCAGCTCGAATCCGCATTTAACGAACGCACCGCGATGGTTTATATTCTCGGCGGACCCGGCGACGATGGCCCGCTCGGCACACGCGTGATCGCGGAAGTGGCCAAGCGAAAAAATGTCCCAGTCATCGTGGATGCCGCGGCCGAAATTTTGACCGTCAAACCGAATGTTCACCTGGAGCGTGGCGCGACAGCGGTAGCTTACAGCGGCGGCAAGTGCATTCGCGGTCCGCAAGCAGCTGGTCTTTTGTTGGGCGAGAAAAACTGGCTGCAGGCCGCGTGGGCCAACAGCGCGCCGCATCATGCGTTTGGCCGGTCGCTCAAAGTGGGCAAAGAAGAAATCATGGGGATGCTCGCGGCCGTCGAGATGTGGATTAAGCGCGACCATCAGGC
Source organism: Bryobacteraceae bacterium (assembly GCA_050011295.1). GTDB lineage: Bacteria > Acidobacteriota > Terriglobia > Bryobacterales > Bryobacteraceae > Palsa-89. The sequence continues at coordinate 11,926 of JBEKJJ010000091.1, read as the reverse complement.
CGAATGGCGTGCCTGGGAGGAATCGCTGAATCATATTGCAGCCAGCGTGCAGCGGATCAACGGCGTGACCACGCAGATTACTCAACCGGACGAAGGCCTTTCCAATCGCTCGCCGGGGCTGACCATCCAGTGGGACAGCACGCACTTGAACATCACTGGCCAAGAGTTGAGCAAAGTGGTGCTCGACAGTGAACCGCGCATCGTTCTGGCCGGAGCACGCGGAAACCGCAATGGCGACAAGAATAGTTCGGTTTCCATCATTCCCTACATGATGATGCCGGGCGACGACAAAATTGTGGCGGAGCGTTTGTACGCAGTGCTCTCGAATCCACCGAAATTCGAGAATCCCGCGCTGCCTTCGAGCCCCTCGGTATCGGTCTCGGGCCTTTGGGAAGCGCGCTTGGAATTCGGCCGTGGATCCGCCAATCACACCATCGTCCTGGAACAGGACGGCTCTAAACTCCTGGGCGCCCATCACGGCGAGTTCTACAATGGCGACCTAAGTGGAACCGTGTCCGGCAATCAGGTGCGCTTCCGGACTTCCACTCGCGCGGAAGGCACCCGGCTCTCTTACGAATTCACGGGCGCCGTGGATGGCGACAAGATCTCGGGCACCGTAAACCTCGGCGAGTATGGCGAGACTAGTTGGTCAGCGCAGAGGCACAAATATCAGACAGGCGGAAACCGCCGGAATGGATAACGAAAGGAAAACTCTATGAACAAATCAAATCGACGAAACTTCATTGGAAAAGGCGTGGTTGCTTCTGCGGCGGTGACGGCTGCTGCGGCAGTTCCAGCAGCCGCTCAGGACAAGCCTGTCAAAAAGGTGCATTACCCGAACGGCAAGAAGCCCGATAAGATAGGCCCGTACAGCAGCATCATCACCTATGGAAACTTGGTCTTCATCTCCGGCGTGGGCTATCACGAACCAGGCGACATCAAAGTGCACACCAAAGGTGTTCTAGATACCATCCAGAAACAGCTCGAGAGCGTTGGCTCCTCCATGGAAAAGTGTCTCAAATGTAATGTGTATTTGAATGATCTGAAGGACCGCGACGCCATGACTGAGGTGTTCACAGGCCGGTGGGGTGACGAGCCTCCGGTGCGCACCACCATCGCCGCAGCCGGTGGCATCCCCGGCAATTCGCTGGTTGAGATCGACGTCATCGCCTTTATCTGAGGCCGATATGCGGCTGACACTTATTTTGCTGGGCGCGGCCTTCTGCGCGCCCGGCCAAACGCTTTCCACTCACTGGGAAGAGTTGACCGGCCCCGATTTCCAACAGGCTATTGCGAAAGCGCAAAATACTTGCGTGCTGCCGTTCGGCATCATCGAAAAGCATGGCCCGCAATTACCACTTGGAACGGATCTCATCAACGTGCGCTACGCATCGCTCCAAGGCGCCGGTCAGGAATACGCCGTCGTGTTTCCTGAATATTACTTCGGCCAGATCTTCGAAGCGAAGCATGAGCCAGGAACCGTGGCCTACAGCGCCAAGCTGCAGTTGGAGCTGTTGCAGGAAACCACCGACGAAATGTCGCGCAACGGATGCAAGAAAATCCTGATCGTGAACGGCCACGGAGGTAACAATCACCTGATTCCTTTCTTTGCACAGTCCCAATTGGACGCGCCGCACGATTATGTTGTGTATGCAATGATGAGCCACAGCAATCCGCCCGGCCGTCCGGCTCTCAAAACCAAAGTGGATCAGCACGCCGGTGAATCGGAAACGGCGCACACGCTGGTCTCGCGCCCCGATCTGGTGCATCTCGATCGCGCGGGCAGCGAATCCGGCGCCGATCAAAACCGCTTGGATTTGCCGGCCGGCGTGTATACAGGAATTTGGTGGTACGCGAAGTTCCCGGACCACTACGCCGGCGACGGCGCACCGGCCACGAAAGAGCTGGGCGAATTCGACATGAAAGCCTGGGCAGACAGCATCGCGAACGCGATCCGAGCAGTGAAGGCGGATCAAGTTAGCCCGCGGTTACAGGAAGAGTTTTATCGAAAGTCGCTGATGCCGTCCGAGACCAAGCAGTGACGGGCTATTGAGCGCCCGTCGCGATATTCCAACCGTCCACTTTGATATACGGCTTCGCTCCGCCCAGCAGTTTCTTCTGGTACGTAGCCGTAATCTCGCGCCGTTCGCCGGGCATCAGTTCGAAATAATTGTCCTGCCACAACACCGGCTCCACGTCAGCGCCCTCGCGGCCTTTCAGTACAGTCAGGTGAACAGAAAACGCCAGGTGCGAGCCTGGGTTCGAGACAACTACGTGATCTACTTCCTCGGTTCCGCTCTGCTCGGCGCGCAATACAGCGGTCACTTTTGCCTCAGGCAAAGTTTCTAGACCAGTAAGATCCGCGAATGAACTGATGGGCGTGTAATACCAATCTGACTTGGCAAAGTTGGAGACATCCGGCTTGGTGGACAACCAATAAAAATTAGAACTCACCAGTTTTCTGCCTTCCCCTTCAAGGCTCAACTTCACGAAGTAGACATCCGAAAGGCCGTCGATCTTCGGAATCTCAAAGGCATGGGTAACGCTATCGGGCTCGATCTCCACAGACGCTGTTTTCGAGAACTTCTCTGTGAGATCCAGATTGTATACAGTTGCCTTCACCTTGTGACCCGTGAAAGAACGATAGTAGGAATTCACCACCACCACGGACTGGTCATCATACGAATACTGAACGTGCAGCGGCTCATTGGCTTTCTTGGTTCCGAAGTATCCTCCGCCCGGGCGCAGGTAGTAATCGTAGAGATGCCAGATGATCGACGGCCACGCGTTGTTCAGCATCCATTGCACAACTCCCGTTGACGTGTACTTATTGCGGCCGTAGGCTTCGAACATCGCGCGCTCGCCCTCATAGGTCATGAGCTGGCTCTTCTTCACGTAGTCTTCCAGGTTCTTAGCCTTTCCATAACGGTTCTCGAGCGCGGTGGTGAAAACCTTCACGTTGCGAAAAACGCCGCCGCCCGCATGATAATTCCAAAACTCGTCGATGGGCCAGCGATGTTCGGGGGGCAGCATCTCGGTAAGGCTGGCCAACTCCGGAATGGCCGGCCCCGGGCTGGTTTCCGTATTGAATCCGAAAGCGCCGCCGTGTTTTTGATCCTGCAGCCAGTAGTTGGGCGCGACGTATTCATACGGCCCGCTCATCTTCACTCCGGTCCGGCCAGCGCCGGTGGTCTTGCGGTCGGCCGCCGAGGCGATATATGGATTCGGCCAATGCTCCTGTTCGATCACTTTTAGATAAACGGATTCGGCCTCGGGCGGCGGGGCTTCGTCGCTTCCATACAGCCAAACGAAAACGCTGGCATGATTTCGCAAGCGGCGAAGCTGATCGGTCAACGATTCGCCGGCGATCGTGTAATCCTCCGGCTTCCACTTCTTCCATTGTTCCCAGTGCGAGCAGCAACACCATCCCGGCATCACCATCACCCCTAGCCGGTCGCAGGTGTCGTAGAAATGATCGTCCATCATTTTGCCTTCCAGCCGAATCGTATTCAGATTCATGTCGCGTGCATAGCGGATCTCGCTCTCGGCTCGCTCCGACGAATAGCGCAGCAGCATATCCTGCGTCCACCCGCCGCCGCGTATCAGGATGTTCTTGCCGTTGATCTTGAATAGCCGATGTTCCCGCGCGTCCAGCTCCGAGGTAAATTCACGAATGCCGAAGCTAACATCCTGCCGATCGGACACAGCACCGCCCGTTATAAATTCCAAACGGAGGCGATACAGATTCTGCGGGCCCAGCGGATAGGGCCACCACAATTTCGGATGAGCGATGTTGAGCTGTGGATGATCCTGAGGGGCCAGGATCACACGCGTGGATTCGTGAGCTCCCAGCCGGACTTGCTTCGAAATGGCGATGTCGGCGATCTGTGCCCGAAGCGTGCCATCCACTGGGTGGTCGCTTGAATTCCGTACGTCTGCGCTGATGGTAAGCTGCGCTTTGTCCGGCGGTTTATCCAGGTGCGTGATCAATTGCGTGTTGCGCAATGCCACTGGTCCGGTGGTCAAAATGTAGACATCGCGGACCAGCCCCATGTCCTTATCCGGCGGCATGGGATTCCAATCCACGAAGGTAAGGGTGAGATCGTTCGGAGTCGGCGGAAATACTTCCACGGCCAGCACGTTCTGAGCGCCCGGCTGCGCAAGATCCGTGACATCGAATTCGAACATGCGATACATGCCGGCAACTTTGTCCGAGCCGGCGATTTGGTGTCCGTTCAGCCAGATGTTGGCTCTCTGATTGATCGCGTCAAAATTGAGCCAGAGCCGCTTGCCGCGCGTGGAGAGAGGTAGCGTGAACTCGGTGCGATACCACCATGGGACGCGAAACGGGCTGTCTTCCGGCATGGCGCTGTTGGAAAAATTCTGGCCGATGCCATACTTCATACCCGGGAACGATCGCAGATTCATTCCGAAGTCAGGATCCGGATAGACCTTGTTGTCCACCAGCGTCGCAACCACTGTGGAGGGAACCGATGTAGGGTACCAGTCCCGTGGTTGAAACTTGGATGTCGAAATCACGTCGCCCTGCTCCGTTACTTTGGCGGAGGATTGAATCAACCAGCTTTTTTCCAGGTTGATCCGCTCCGACGCTGTTGCCAAGGAGAGCATCAACGTCATCGCGGCGCACGCGAAACTCTTCTGCATGCTCCAATCGTAAGGTAACAAACGGGACGCTGGCCTGATATGTCAAAATCGTAATCTTCAGGTAATGTTCGGACAGCGTAGACTTTAAGCATGCCAACCAGCCGGAGGAATTTCCTGATCTCTAGCGTGCTTCTCGCTCCCGTCCGACGCTTGACGGCTGCGGCCGCGCCGAACATGCGCTTTCCCACAGGCGCGCGCGAGCGGCTGGCGGTGGCATCCTGGAGCTTTCGTGAACACCTGGACACAGCCGAGAATCGCGCGCAGAAAACACACGGCAATCTGATGGCCCTCAAGGATTTCCCCGCCATGGTTGCCCAGCGCTACAACATCCATAACGTAGAGATCCTCGGCCAGCACATGCCTTCCACATCGCCCGCTTATTTGAAGGAGCTTCGCGCGGCCGTGCAGCGCGCTGGATCGCACGTGGTGGATCTTCCCGCAGGTGGCGACGCGAGCCTTTACGATCCGGATCAGAAGAAGCGCGCCGCGGCTGTGGAAGACGGCAAGAAGTGGATCGACGTCGCGAGTGCGCTGGATTGCCCGAGCGTGCGCCTCAACATTTCAGGAGCGAAAGGCGTCAAGCCGGATGTCGCGCTAACCGCCGAAGGGTTGGGCGCGATCGCCCAATACGGGGCGTCCAAGAACGTAGTGGTCAATCTTGAGAACGACGATCCCGAAGTTGAGGATGCGTTCTTTATCGTGAAGGTAATCGACCGCGTGAACAGCCCGTGGCTACGTGCGCTGCCGGACTTCTGCAATTCCATGCTGAAGGGCGATGAGAAATTCAACTACGACGCCGTTACGGCAATGTTCCAGCGAGCGTACAACATCGCGCATTTGAAAGATTCCGAAGTAGACAACGGGAAAGTATATCGCGTGGATCTGGCGCGGACCTTCGCCATCGCAAAAGCGAGCGGCTTCAAAGGATACTATTCGGCCGAGTTTGAAGGCGAAGGCGATGCGTATGCCGGCGTCGCCAAGCTGATTGACGCCGGACTGAAGTATTTGAGTTAGCCGGCGTAAGGCTTGCGCCCCGGCGGATCCAAATACTTATTGGCTTTCTCCGAATTTGTGATCCGCATTTTCGCGGTATCCCATTCGAACCGCTCACCCGGCAGCCGCTGCGCCAAACAACCCAGCAGGAACGCTTCGGTAACTGGACTTGAGACTTCGAAGTTGGTCAGTGAAGCAGGTCCGCCTTTGCACGCGGCGATCCACTGATCCACGGCGGTGTCGCGCTGGCCGGCGCGGGCTCCGTGTTGCCTTTGCGGCGCCTGATATTTCTTCGACTCAGGATAGACGCGGGGCCGATCGCCATTGAAGCCAGCGAGAATTATGCCTTTGTCGCCGACATACATCACGCCCTCGCCTTCGTCGTTGTGAACGAACAGGTGCTCGTCTTCCTTCAGCATTCCCGCCGGCCGGTCGGGCTTGATACCACCGTCGTACCAGGCCATCTTCACGGACGCCCGATTGTCGCGCGCTGGATATTCCAACCGAACGATGGACGCTTTTGGATAAGTCTCGTCGAACGACTCGCTGGAGCTGGCTTCAACCACCGTGGGCGGCGCGAGATTGAGAATCTTAAAAAGTCCGGCGAAGCTGTAGCAGCCCATATCACCGAATGAGCCGCAGCCGAAATCGTACCAGCCGCGCCAAACAAACGGCAGATAAGCTTTATTAAAAGGACGCTCCGGCGCAGGCCCCAGCCAAAGATCCCAATCCAGGCCGTCGGGAACTGGTTGCGTTTCGGTTGGCCGCTCGATCCCTTGGGGCCAGTACGGACGCCCGGACCAGTTGTGAATCTCGCGCACCGTTCCGATAGCCCCGTCCGCAATCCAGGCAGCCAGCAGATGCGTGGATTCGCTCGATGGATTATTTACAGGCAGCCCCGTAGCCACCTTCATCTCTTGCGCCACTTGCGCCATGCGGCGCGCTTCACCGATGGAGTGCGCCATGGGTTTCTGGCAAAGCACATGCTTGTGCTGGCGCATGGCGGCGATGGAGATGGTGGCGTGCCAGTGGTCGGGCGTGGCCACGTAGACCGCGTCCAGATCTTTTTCCTTCGCTAACAGCTCGCGATAATCGCGATAAGCATTGCAGCCTGTGTAGGTGCCGGAGCCTTTATGCGCACCGTAGTATGCTTCCACCAATCGTTTCGCCGGATCGCGCCCGCCCATGCCAAGGCTGCTCGAGAATTCGCGCGTGAACTGTACGGACCCGGGCGACGCGAGATCCTCTCCCCATCCTTCGTATCCGGGCCCGAGCAGTTTGCGCGCGGCGTTCAGCAGCGCGTTGGGACCGTATTCGATGTAATCCTTGCTGCCTTTATTGCAATCGCAGACCGCAACTACCTGGACCTCCGGCCGCGCTAACAGGCCCATGGTGACGTCTTGGCCCTGGCGTCCCAGACCAATGGTTGCCACCGTCAACTTGTCGCTGGGTGGAGTATAGGGAGCCCCCAAAACGTGGCGCGGAACAATCATGAAAGCTGCCGCGCCCGCCGCGAAAGCTCGCCGCGTTACCTGACTGGTTTCCTCTTTGGATTTATCCATTGCAAACCTCCAGAATCCTCATTCATTATGCAGCACAAATCGAATAATTGAGCATGACGAGATCGTCATCTGCCGGGGCTGGGGGCTAGGGACAGGGAGTTGGCTACGGCGTTCGCTACTTGTTGGATGGCGTCGAAGGCTTGAGGGATTGCGCCGGATAGCGAGAAGAATGGATGAATCATTCCGGCGTAGCAGGTGTATGTTACCGGCACTCCGTCGTACTCCAGGCGTTTCGCATACGCTTGGCCTTCGTCGCGCAGGGGATCGCATTCGGCGGTAATGATGAGAGCCGGAGGCAACTCGCTGAGATCCAGCGCCAGTAATGGCGATGCGTGCGGATCGCGCGCGTCTTCCATGCTCCGAAGATAGTGGCCGCGGAACCACTCCATCTCGCTCTTGGTGAGGTAATGGTTTTCGCCGAACTCGCGATAGGACGGCGTATCGTATGACGAGAGATCGGTCACCGGATACACCATCACCTGAAACGCAATCGCGGGACCGTCTTCGTCCCGGCTCTTGAGCGATACAACTGCCGCAAGATTGCCGCCGGCGCTGTCGCCGCCCACAGAAATACGCTTCGGATCGATGCCAAGTTTTTCCGCATTCGACGCCACCCACGCTGTCGCGGCGTAGCTATCGGTCACCGCTGCCGGAAACTTATGCTCGGGAGCCAGGCGATAGTCCACCGCAACCACTACAGCACCGGCGCGGCGTGCCATCGCGGTGCACACTACATCGTGCGTGTCCAGATCACACACCACCCATCCGCCGCCGTGGAAATAAACCAAGGCCGGACGCGGCGCCGGGGCGTCGGGCGTGTATATGCGGATGGGAATCTCGCCATCAGGTCCGGGAATCCGAAGATTTTCGATGGAGTGGACCGGCTCCATGGTCCCTCCCGCCAGTTTCAGACTCTCGATCGCGAGTTTCCGCGCCTCCTCAGGGGAGAAAGATTCCAGCGGCGGATTTCCTTCCGCCTCGGCTGCCTCTAGCAATTGACGGACGATTGGATCCAATTTGGGGCTCAACATATTTGCGCTACGCGCGTTGGTGGGCGTGGATGACATAGTCTTCGAAATTGACGGTCCTGGTGGCGGCCGCGTAATCGCGCGTGTGGGAATGCCAATTCTGCGTGTTTCGTCCGGCTGCGTTTATGTACCAGTTGTGGGCGCGCGGATCGGCCCAGGTGGTGTGAGCCAGCGCCGCCTGCTGGTCGCGATTGAAACGATCCTGTACTTCGCGCGCCGGTTCCATAGTGGCCACGCCGCGGCGCTGCATCTCCGTCAGCGCCTGAACGATGTACTCGCTCTGGCGTTCCAGCATGAAGGTGATGGAATTGTGGCCCAGGTTGGTATTCGGACCGTACAGCATGAAGAGGTTAGGAAAACCAGAAACCGTAAGACCCAGATATGCTTGCGGGCCGTCTTTCCACGCGTCGCTCAAGCGAAGACCGTCCCGCCCGGTAACATCCAAAGACCAATGCCAATCCGTGGTTTCAAATCCGGTGGCGAAAACGAGAACGTCCAGTGCGTGATCCACGCCATCGCGAGTGCGAATACCATGGGATGTGATGCGCTCAATCATTTCCGTCTCGAGCGTGACATTCGGGAGTTGCAACGCTGGATAATAATCGTCCGCGAACAGCACGCGCTTGCATCCGATGGGATAATCCGGCGTGAGCTTGCGGCGCAGTTCGGGATCGGCCACCTGCGCTTCCAGATGCATCGTAGACTGGCGCGTGAAAGCCGCGCGGCCCTGCGGCGTCCAACTGAAAGCCTGCCAGAAAAGACAGTCGGCATTCTGGTAGATCTGCTCGCGCGTAAGCTCGGCCACGTGCGGGGCTGTGATTAACAGCGCCATTTCTTCTTCGGTAATCTCGCGATCCATGCGCGGCAGCAGCCAGTTCGGCGTGCGCTGAAAAACCGTGAGATGCCCGGCAACTTTCGCAACTTCCGGAATCAACTGCACGGCACTGGCGGCCGAGCCGATCACGCCCACGCGCTTTCCATCCAGAGGCACCGAATGGTCCCAACGCGCGGAATGAAACGCAGGCCCCGCGAAGGAGTCGCGCCCAGGAATATCCGGGAGCTTGGGACGATTCAACTGGCCGAGTGCGACGATGAGAGCTTCAGTTTCGAATTCGGCGCCAGCCTCGGTCCGGATTCGCCAGCAGCAGCTTTCTTCGTCCCAGCGCGCGGATTTGGCGCCATCGCCGCCACGCAAATGCGGCGCGAGCTCAAAATTCGAGATCAACTGCCGAACGTACTCCTGCATCTCCGCCACGCGCGGAAAAACGTGCCGCCAGTGCAGGCTGGGCGCGAAAGAAAACTGGTACAAGGCCACCGGCACATCACAGGCGCAGCCGGGATACACATTGTCGCGCCAGGTTCCTCCGGGTTCCGTTTCGCGCTCGAGAATGGCAAAATCGCCGATGCCTCCGCGCAACAGTTGGATGCCCGCGCAAACGCCCCCGAGTCCGGCTCCGACAATGACTGCTCGCTTGTGTTCCGGCATTCGGAGCAAGTATACACCGCCGCGCGCCCTTATCGAATTTTTGGCGCTCTACCCGAACTTCCGAACGCCTGTTTCCGAGCCGCGCCCGGAAGGAAGCGCAAAGGGTGCGGCGCGCACCGCCAAACGCACCAGACTGGCCCGCGCCGCGCTCCGTTTTGCGCGAGCGCTACCACGACCGCAACTGTCTACACGCTTCCATCCGGTCGCGGCTCGGTCCTACGCTGCCGCAGCCAGGCTTGCAACAGTGCGCGGTGGTCGCGATCCAGGCAAATCAGGTATGCCAGTGCATAGTAGAGGACGCCCGTCAGCATCGCGGCGCCGAAAATCTGAAGCCAGTTGGCGCCGGGCAACAGAGTTGCGCGCGACACATACGCGATCACGACCACTGGTACGGCGACCGCTAGCGGACGAACGTAGATGGTTCCCATGTAATTGGCGAATCCGAGCGAAAGCGTCTTGCTAACCAAGAAGGGCGCAAAAATTCCGCGATTCAAGACCATGAGCACGGAACATATCCAAGCCGCTCCGATAATCCCCCAGCGCGGGATCACAAACCACAGCGCCGCGACCACGATTACAGCTTCCGCGAATAATCCTTTGGCGTAACCCTGGTGTTTGCCGAGTCCCATCAGCAGCATGCTGGAGCTGAACTGGGCCACCACCCCGAGAACATATCCAATCAGCAGGATCGGCACCAGCGGCGCTGCTTGGGCCGCGCCCGCGGGACCGATCCAGAGGCGAAAGAACTGGTCTCCGTAGATCGCGAGCAGGATCGCCAGCGGCATAAAGATTGCCAGGCAGTAGCGATTGGCGTATTCCGCCAGTTTCGCTAGCGGCTTGGATTCGTCGCGCGCGGCCAGCGCGGCTGCATTGACATTGGTGACAATCCCGATGCGCCCGATGAACTCCACGGTGTACTGAAGCAAGCGGATGGGAAGGTTGTAAAAACCCACGAACTCAGTAGGAAGAAAATGGCCGATCAGAATGGGCGGTCCCTGATTCAGACCCATCATGGAAACGGTCTGGAGAAAGGTATGGATGCCGAAGCTCCACATTTTTTGGAACGTCTTAAATCCTGCGCGCCGGAAAGAAACCCGGCAGCCAGGCAGGACCTTGCGGAAATAATAGTAATTCAACGCGTACATCAGGCATTGGTTCGCGAGCGTAGCGATTCCGAGCGCCACAATGCCATAACCCAGATAGAGCATGGTTGCCCAAAGGGCCGCGCGGGAACCAGTGGTTATGATCGCGATCCGATTGGTGACGTCGAAGCGTTGCACGGCTTCCAAAGCCGCCGAGAATAGATTGAAGATTAAACCCAGGCACCAGCTCACGGTCATCAACATCAACAATGCCAAGAAGGCTCCGTGATAGGAATTTGAAATGCGGAAGAATCCTTCAATGCGCGCTGCAGCCAGTGCCACCAAGCCAAGCATGAGCACGGCAATCAGGCAGGAATACCCGACCGCCGTACTCATTATTTCGGAAAGCTGCGAGGATTCTCCGGTGGTCCAGTAATGGGCCACGAATTTGCCCGTTGCCGAACGCATGCCAAGATCGAGCAGCCAATAATACTCAATCAAAGAAAACGATAGAGCCCAGATGCCGTAACCTTCCGGACCCAACTTTCGAAAAAGATAAGGTGAGAGCAGGAAGCCCGTAATCAGGCTGATGCTGACGCCCGCCCAATTCCAGACGACACTCCGAACAAAGATTTCGCTGCGTCCCTTTGAATTTGCCGCATCCAGACCGGCAGCGTCATGCACGTTCTCATGATAACTGCGCGGATTATTGCTTCCGCGCGAAAACGGCGTACTGGCCGCCCAACGGCACTCGCTTAAGCACCGTCTCAAGGCCGCCGAATACCTGGAAGGGCTTTTCGGGAAGGTAGAGGAAATACGTGGTCTCCAGTTTTTCGAAGCCCTCCGCGCTTAGCAGCCGGCGCGCTTCCCAGGATCCCAGCAGGATCGCGTGACGATCCATGGGTAGACGGTTGACGATCAGCCGCGTGGCCGGATTCAATGGATTGTGCTCGATTATCGCGAACACACCGCCGGGGCGAAGTACCCGAGCGGCTTCCCGAGTCAAGCCAGCGCGTCCGTCGAGAGGGACGTGATGATACACACAAACGGCAGTTAGCAGATCGAAGCTCTGGTCGGCGAACGGCAGGCTTTCCGGATGGGTCATCGGAC
>JBEKJJ010000090.1:0-25030 GCA_050011295.1 Bryobacteraceae bacterium | reverse complement strand
GAGGACACGCAGCACGCCGCCAATCTTTTCAACCTGCAGCGATTCGGGAACATTTATACGCGCATCATGAACCCGACTACCGCGGTGTTCGAGGAGCGCATGGCGTCGCTCGAGCGCGGCGTTGGCGCGCTGGCGCTTTCGAGCGGCCAAGCTGCGCAGTTTATCGCTGTTACTAACCTGTTGGGTTCGGGCGACGAGATTGTCGCTTCCAAAGCCTTGTATGGCGGCACCTACACGCAATTCGACGTCAGCTTCCGGAAGCTCGGAATCAACACTACTTTCGTCGATCCGGATGACCCGGAGAATTTCCGGCACGCCATCACTCCCCGAACGCGTTTGATCTACGGCGAGACTATCGGAAATCCTTTGTTGAACGTGCTGGATATCGAAGCGGTAGCCGCCGTCGCGCATGCGGCCAATCTGCCGCTCATGATCGACAACACGTTCGCCTCGCCCTATCTTTGCCGGCCCATCGAGCATGGGGCGGACATCGTGGTGCATTCGGCCACGAAGTTTATCGGAGGCCACGGTACTTCCATCGGCGGCGTCATCGTCGACAGCGGAAAATTTCCCTGGGATCGTGGACCGTTTCCGCAAATGCTGGAGCCCAGCAAGGGTTATCACGGCATTCGCTTCTACGAAACATTCGGAGATTTCGCATACATCATGAAAGCGCGCGTGGAAGGACTGCGCGATTTCGGTCCCGCCCTGAGTCCTTTCAATTCTTTCCTATTTCTGCAGGGATTGGAAACACTGAAGCTTCGCATGCAGTGCCATTGCTCGAACGCCCTGGAAGTGGCTCGGTTTTTGTGCGGGCATTCCAATGTCGGGTGGGTGAATTATCCGGGTCTCCCCTCCAGCCGCTATCATGCGCTCGCGCAAAAGTATCTGCCGCAGGGTGCGGGCGCCGTCATGAGTTTTGGAATCCGCGGCGGATTCGAGGCTGGACGGAAATTCATCGAGAGCCTGCAGCTAGTCTCGCATCTGGCCAACGTGGGCGATGCCAAGAGCCTGGTGATTCATCCGGCGTCGACGACGCACCAGCAGCTCAGCGATGAAGAAAAACAGATGTGCGGGATCAGTGACGACATGGTGCGGCTATCGATAGGGATCGAAGATGTCGACGACATCCTCTGGGACCTAAACCAGGCTCTTACTGGCGCGAGCAAAACATAATGGCGGACGGCGTCAGCGGCAACTCGCCGGTTAATCAAAGCGCGTTCGCCACCACGGTTCAGGACCGCGTCCGGATTCTCGAAACATACAAACGGATCGCCATGGTGGGGCTTTCGGGGAATCCATTTCGTCCCAGCCACTTCGCCGCGATTTATATGCTCGCGCACGGCTATGACGTGACGCCGGTGAATCCGCGCGAGACCGAAATATTGGGAAGGCGCTCTTACCCTTCATTGCGCGACGTCCCCGGCCCGATTGAGATCGTGGATATTTTTCGCGAGCCCGCGGCGGTTCCCGATATCGTGGAAGACGCCATCGCCCGCGGAGCAAAAGTGATCTGGATGCAGCTCGGCGTAATTAATGAAAAGGCCGCCGCCAGGGCCCGCGAAGCCGGTCTCGAAGTAGTGATGGATCGCTGCGTTAAAATTGAACATGCGCGTTTTTTCGGTGGACTGAGCACCATCGGTCTGAATACCGGCGTCATCAGCGCACTAAAAAGAAAGGACTCACAGTAAAATGTCATCCCCAACAGCCACTTCCCAGCCCAGCATCGCTCCACTCTCGAAGGACAAAGCTGCGGCCGAAGTTCAACCCATCTTCGACCGTCTCACACAAGCCTTCGGACACATGCCGGCGTTTTTCGCCACAATGGCGAGGTCGCCCGAAGCCTTGCAGCATTTTATGCCCTTGTACGGCGCTGTAATCAATAAAGGATCGGTGGAAGCAAAATACAAAGAGCTGGCCTATTTGAAGACCTCGCTCACCAATGGATGCGAATATTGCTTCAAAGCTCATTCGGCTTCGAGCAAGAAAAACGGCGTGACGGAGGAACAGATCAAACACCTGGCCTTCTATCAACGCAGCGCGGCCTTCGATGAAAAGGAAAAAGCCACTTTGCTGTATGCCGAACGAGTGACGCGCGGCGCATCCGGGATCCGCGAAGGCGCCATCCAGGAGTTGAAGAAGCACTATTCGGACGATCAGATTGTGGAATTGACGCTCACCATTTGCATTGCGAATTTCACGAACCGGTTCAACGACGCATTGATCATCAACCCCGACATCGGCTGACGTAGCTGTGGGGCAGGTCCCCGACCTGCCAATGTGAGCACGCGCTATAGCTTCGCATTGGCAATCAGCGCCTGGCCTAGCGAAATTCCACCATCGTTAGGCGGGACTCTTGCGTGTAGAAATACCTCAAAACCGCTGGATCGCAGACCCGCCACGGAGCGTTCCAACAAGTAGAGATTCTGAAACGTTCCTCCGCTCAAGCACACGCGATCCAGGCCTTCTTCGCTGCGTAGCCGCCGGCAAACCTCCACCACAATCGCGGCCACGGTGTTGTGGAATACCGCGGCGATGAAACCCACCGGCCTCGCAGCTAACACATCCCGAACAATGCTCTTGATAGCCGGACGCATGTCGATCTGCCAGGCTTCTCCATCCGATATCTCAAACGGGTACTGCTCCTCCACGCCCGCGGCAGCGCTCATCTCCAGTTCGATCGCTGCCTGCGCTTCGAAATTCACTTCGTGCCGCAGGCCGGAAATCGACGCCACCGCGTCGAATAGCCGCCCGCATGCCGAAGTCTCCACTGTGTTGATGCCCCGCTCAATCATGGCGCGCACGGTGGCCACTTTCTTCGCCGGAACATGCTTCCACACAGGCAAATCCAAGGATTCCGCGCGCGCCCCAAATGTATCCATCAAATAGCTCAAGCCCAGGCGCCAAGGCTCGCGGACGGCCGCGTCCCCGCCGGCGAGCGGAATATAGCGAAAATGCGCGCGCCGCTCGAATCCGGCGAAATCGGCCACCAGAAACTCACCGCCCCAGATCTTACCGTCCGTGCCGAATCCAGTTCCATCGAACGCCACGCCGATTACTTTTCCGGCGATCCCGTTCTCAGCCATGCAACTGGCTATGTGCGCATGATGATGCTGGACGCCGATCTTCTCCACTCCCTGCATCTCCAGCGCTAATTTTGTGCTGAGGTACATCGGGTGCAGATCATAAGCCACGGCCTTAGGTGCAATCCGGAAGAGTTCCTGCATGCGCTTGAGCGTTTCCTGAAAAAATACCAGCGTCTCATAATTTTCCAGGTCGCCGATGTGTTGGCTGAGAAATGCGTGATGTTCTTTGGTCAAACAGAACGCATTTTTCAGCTCGGCGCCACACGCCAGGATTTCCGCCACCGGGAAATTCAACGCGACCGGGAAAGGAGCATAGCCACGCGACCGCCGCAGCACGCGCTCCTCGCCTTCGAAAACCCGCACCACGGAATCGTCCACGCGGGCGTGGATGTCGCGGTTGTGAAAAAGAAACGCGTCGGCGATCCCGTGCAAACGCCGCGCGGCCTCGCGATTGCCCGTGACGATGGGCTCTTCACTGATATTGCCGCTGGTCATCACCAACGCGGAAAAAGCGGGCGGCTGATCCAGAGAGTCGCTGAACAGCAGGTAATGCAGGGGCGTGTAGGGCAGCATGATGCCCAGCGTATTGTTGCCGGGCGCGAGCGTTTCCGCCAGCGCGGGAGCATCCGGCCGCCGCGGCAGAATTACGATAGGCCGCCTGCTACTCTCCAGCGCCGCGCGCGCGGCTTCTGAAACCACGCACAGCCGCTCGGCCGCCGCGGCATCGGGCACCATAAGAGCGAAGGGTTTATCACTGCGCTTTTTTCGTTCGCGTAGCGCGCGTACGGCGTCTTCGCTCGCGGCATCGCAGGCCAGATGAAAGCCTCCCAGCCCCTTGATCGCCACGATTCGCCCTTGCTGCAACATTCGCCGAAGCGCGCGGATTTCGGAAATTCCTCCATCAAACTTCAGCGGCATATCGAGTTCGTCGCGAGACACCAACCTAAGCGCCGGCCCGCACTCGGGACACGCGTTGGGCTGCGCGTGAAAACGCCGGTTGGCGGGATCTTCGTATTCGCTCAGGCACTGTTCGCACATTGCGAAACAAGCCATGGTAGTCAACGGGCGGTCGTAGGGAATCTTGCGCGTGATGGTATATCGGGGACCGCAGTTGGTGCAGTTGGTGAATGGGTAACCGTGCCGGCGATTCCCGGCGTCGCGGAAATCGCGCAGGCATTCGTCGCAAGTGGAGACGTCCGGCGAGACTGGCGCCAGCCTTCCCGGTTCGTCCACACTCTCACGAATCACGAAGCTCAAATAGCCGGCGGGCGCCAGAGTCTGGACGCGTACATCCTCGATTTGCGCCAGCGGCGGCGTCTCATCCCGCAAGCGTCGAATGAAGCATTCCAGCTGGGAATCGGGGCCCTCCACTTCGACGGTCACACCCCCGGATGAATTGAATACGTAGCCGTGAAGCCCGAGTTCTTGCGCGAGTTTGTAGACGAAAGGGCGAAAACCGACGCCCTGCACGATTCCACCGATGTGGATCTCTTTACGGCTGATTCGGGACACTCTTAGTCCAACGTAGCAAGGTGGTTACTGGGAAGTCGATGGGGCGCCCGGTTCAGCCTGGCGTACTGGGTAAGTCCCTAGCTTTTGTGCACGCCAAACCGGTACACTAATTGATGACAGACTGCGACTCCGGCGCACTTCTGAGCAGCAGACGGGCTGACATGAGGGCTGGACACCTGGTTGTTTTCCAGGCGAGCGATAGTGACAGCTTTCGAATCGCTTTGCCGTGGAGGAACGCTATGGCGAACTTCCCCGGGGAGGAAAATAGCATGGCCAACGGTGGGTCACAGCCGTTTCGGAATCATCTAGATGTAAAATCAATTGAGCCCGAGCACTACACTCTCTTGACTTCGCCCGATCCACTCGCGAAAATTCTCGACCTGGCCGATGATGCCATCATCTCGGTGGATGACGAACAGCGCATCATCCTGTTCAACCAGGGCGCCGAGCGGATCTTCGGTTATTCCTCGCAGGAGATTACCGGACAACTTCTGGATGTTTTGCTGCCGGCGCGTTTGGTCGAGGTGCATCGCCAGCATCTTCAGCATTTCGCCGGTTCGCCGGAAACAGCGCGCCGCATGGGCGAGCGTAGCGAGATCCTGGGCCGGCGCAAGAACGGCACGGAGTTTCCCGCGGAAGCTTCCATTTCTAAAGTCACCGTGCAGGATCGGCATATGTACACCGTGATTCTGCGCGACGTCACGGACCGCGTGGCGGCCGAGGATAAAATCAAGAACTCGCTGCGGGAAAAAGAGGCCCTGCTCAAGGAGATTCACCATCGGGTGAAGAACAATCTGCAGGTGGTTTCGAGCCTCCTGGGCCTGCAGTCCCGCGTGGTCCACGACGACCTGACGCGCAAGATGTTCCAGGAGAGTCAGGACCGGATACATTCCATGGCCTTGCTTCACGAGAGTTTGTACCAATCAAATAATCTCTCGCGGATCGACTTTCCGGAGTATATCCGGCAACTCGCCTCGCATTTGTTCCAATCCTACGGTGTGGCGGGCGAGCGCATTCACCTGCGGACCAATCTGGACGCGCTGTATCTGAGCATGGATGCCGCGGTTCCCTGCGGCCTCATCATTAACGAACTGGTCTCCAACTCGCTAAAATACGCATTTCCGGATGGACGTGAAGGCGAGGTTCGCATCGAGCTGCGGGAGCATTTGGAGGGCATGGCTTTGCTGGTAGTGGCGGACAACGGCGTCGGGCTGAGAAGTGATATAGATTGGGTAACAGCGAGGACATTGGGGTTGCGATTAGTGCGCACGTTGGCGGAGCAATTAGGAGCAAAGATCGAGGTTGAGTGCAAGGCCGGGACGGAAGTCCGGCTTACCTTCGCCGCGGCGGCATGAGCGCCGCGGAAACGACATGGCTGCAAGAATTCTGATTGTTGAAGATGAACGGATTACGGCTGAGGATCTGCGCGATATCCTGACGGATCTCGGCTATACCGTAACGGCGTCGGTTTCGAGCGGCGCCGATGCCATCGCCCAGGCCGGGGAAAATCCTCCGGATTTGGCATTGATGGACATCCGCATCAAGGGCGACATGGATGGAACCGAAACGGCCCGTATCCTGCGTGAGCGCTTTAATATTCCTGTGGTTTATCTCACCGCGCACGCCGATACGAACACCCTGTCGCGCGCCAAGCTGGCCCAGCCTTTGGGTTACATCACCAAGCCGTTTCAGGAAGCGGAGTTGCACGCCGGCATCGAGATTGCCCTGCACAAGCACCAGGAAGACCTGAAGCATCGCGGACAGGAGGAACTGTTGTCCTCCACCATGCGCGCTATTGCCGAAGGTGTCATCGCGGTGGATAAGCCCGAATTGGTGACGCTTTTCAATCCGGCCGCCGAAGCCTGGACGGGGTGGAACGCGCGGGAGGCGATGGGCAAACCGATCCGCGAAGTCTTTCCGTTGGTGGATAGCGTGACGGGAGAAGAGCTGGACACACCTTTGTGGCGTGTCCTCACCGAAGGCACTGTGGAAGAAGTCAGCCACGGAGCTTTGCTGGTGGATCGTAGCGGAGCCAAGCGGCCTATCACTGGCAGCATTGCGCCCACACGCGACCACCATGGCGAGGTTTCCGGAGCGGTGCTGGTTTTTGGCCGCGCCACCAACGATGCCGGAGGCGTGCGGCGCCGCCTGCCGGATTATTCCGGCGAAAGCGTCCTGGGGATGGGCGATTTCAAAATGGTGGCGGCCTCGCCTTCCATGAAACAGGTTTTGAAATTCGCCCGCCGTGTAGCCGAGAGTGAAGTTTCCACCATTCTGCTGGAGGGGGAAAGCGGCACTGGAAAAGATATCATCGCCCAGTTCATCCATCATTTCGGCCGCAGGCGGGACGGACCGTTCGTGGCCATTAATTGCGCCGCGATCCCGGAGACATTGCTCGAGAGCGAGTTGTTCGGCTACGAAAAAGGCGCCTTCACGGACGCCCGCGCTCCCAAGGCCGGAATCCTGGAGGTGGCATCCGGCGGCACCATTTTCCTGGATGAAGTGGGCGAGATGCCGCTAGTGCTGCAGGCCAAAATGTTGCGCGTGCTGGAGGAGCAGACTTTCCGGCGTCTCGGTGGAGTGCGGGATATTCAAGTGGATGTACGCGTAGTGGCGGCCACCAACCGCAAGCTCACGGAAGCCATTGAGCAGGGGAAGTTCCGACTAGACCTTTATTACCGTTTAAATGTGATCCAGGTACTGCTGCCGCCTCTCCGCGAGCGCAAGGAAGATATCCTGCCGTTGGCTGAAACCTTCGTGAAGCATTACAACACGAAATTCAAAAGGTCCGTGGAAGGCCTATCGCATGGGGCAGCGGCGGTACTGCTGGAATACGATTGGCCGGGGAACGTGCGGGAATTACGTAACGTAATCGAGCGCGCCATGGTGTTGGAGGAATCGGATTGGATTCAAACATCCAGCCTGCAGGTATTGCCCTCGCACGCCGGCGTCCCCGTGGCCGGGCCGCTGGCGATGGCCGCGGAAGAGAAGTTTGACGTGAGCCTGGAAGAAGCCGAGAAGAGTCTGCTGGTGAAGGCGCTCGAAAAGGCTGAAGGAAATCAAACCCGTGCGGCCGTTTTGCTGGGCATCACGCGCGACACCCTGCGGTACAAGATAAAGAAATTCAACCTGCGCTAGCCGTGGTTTCAAAACACCCGGATGGCCGCGTGGTGGCCGGCGACAGAGCCCAGACCGCGATCGCAAGTCACCAACGTCGCATCCAGAGCCTCCGCAAGCGCAACATACACCGCGTCATAGGCCGTAAGATTATGACGAAGTTCCCAAACGCGCGGAAGCAGAACTGAATGTGCGTAGCGCGTCAACGGCATCGCTCGATAGTCATCGAATGCTTCTCCGGCTCGCTTCCGGTCCAAAGCCTTGCTGATTGAATAGCGCCGCAGCACCTGCAAGACCTCCACATCCGTCAGATGCGGCACGTGCAAAGTCTGCCCAGTTGCAAATAAATACCGACTAAGCTCGTCGCCGGTTGTCGTGTTGAGCAGGACCTCGATGATCGCCGAGGCGTCAACGACGATCACCGCCGGCTGCGCTCCTCTCTGAGTATCCGGGCCGGCGAAATACGATAGGTTACTCGCGTCCTGTTCTTCAAACGTTCAGCCAGTTCTTCGAGCGTGGGGCGTTCAGCCACCTGGCGAATCTCCTTCAGCAGATATTCGGACAGCGAGGTCCCTTCCAGAGCCGCGCGTGACTTTAGCTTCCGGTGCAGTTCCACCGGGACGTTGCGAATCTGGATCATTCTGGTCATGTTCCCAGTATAGTTGCATGTGGAGCACATGTTCAGAGCGAGCCGCTTGCCTGCAGGGAAATCTCTGTTGTAACCTAAACCTAGCGGTGGAGTTCGCTTAATGCCGTTCAGCACGGCCAATGACTCCTACAGTGGTTTTCGCTGTGGGAGCCTGGTTCCGATTCCTTCAGCAAACCACAAACAGATTGATGAGGAGATCCTCTCATGGAGCAGGTGTGGTTTGTCGCAGCCCTTTGGTTATTGCTCGCGCTGATCGCGGTTCTGATTGCCAACTGGCTAAGAGTTTCCACCGCGCTGTCTGAAATCGTAGTCGGAACGGTGGCGCAGCTCGCGATTGGCGCGTTGGTGGGCGGAGAAGCGCTGGGCGCCAAGGCTCCCTGGATAGCATTCTTGGCCGGAACCGGCGCCATCGTCCTGACGTTCCTGGCAGGCGCCGAGCTCGATCCCGGCGTCTTCCGCGCAAAATGGAAGGAGTCCTCCGCCGTCGGCCTGGTCGGATTCTTCTGCCCTTTCTTTGGGGCAGCGCTAGTCGCGCGTTATTTCCTGCACTGGCCCTGGCGGCCGAGTTGGCTAGCCGGCGTGGCACTTTCCACCACTTCCGTGGCCGTGGTTTATGCGGTAATGCTGGAGCTCGGATTCAATCGCACTACTTACGGCAAGGCCATCCTGGCGGCATGTTTCATCAACGATCTTGGAACCGTTCTCGCCCTGGGTTTGATCTTCTCGCCATTCACCAGGAAGACTCTGATCTTCCTCGGCGCTAGCATCGTTCTCTTTCTCATCCTGCCGTCCATCACGCGCTGGTTTTTCGAGCGCTACGGTGGGCGCGTCTCCGAGCTCGAAACCAAGTATCTGCTGTTTCTCCTGTTCGGATTGGGAAGCCTGGCAGTATGGTCGGGCAGCGAGGCGGTTCTTCCGGCCTACATCATCGGAATGGTGCTGGCGGGCACTGTCGGAAAAGATCATCTCCTGATCCGCCGCCTGCGGACTCTCACCTTCGGATTACTGACGCCGTTCTATTTCATCCGCGCCGGCAGCTTTGTGTCGGTGCCGGTATTGATAGCCGCGCCACTTGTATTCGTGACTCTTTTCTTCACCAAAATGATCTCGAAACTAGTAGGGGTGCTGCCTACAGTCCGCGCGTTCGGCTACAACGGACACGATGGCATCTACTATTCCTTGATGATGTCCACGGGCCTCACATTTGGAACCATCTCCGCCCTGTTCGGACTGAACCACGGCATCATCGATCAGGGCCAATACTCGCAACTGGTGGCCACCGTCATTGCGAGCGCGGTGATCCCAACCGCCATCGCAAACGCGCGATTCCTGCCTCGGCATTTGCTGCCGGAAAAGGAGCGTGAGCTGAAGGAATCAACGTACGGAGAACCGGTCGGTGAAATTGAATCATGATAGAAACGGAGCGACTTTTGATTGGACAGATATTTGGTTGTGTTAGCCGGCGCTGGACTCGGGGGTTTGGCTCGTTATGTGGCCGGTTCGTGGATCATGTTGAAGTACGGCGGCCGATTTCCGCTCGGCACGCTGATCATCAACGTCAGCGGATCGTTCCTCATTGGAGTATTGATGACGCTACTGACCCAGCGCTTGAATCCGCATCCCAACTGGCGCCTGTTTTTAGTAGTCGGGGTTCTCGGCGGATACACTACGTTCTCCAGCTTCGAGTACGAGCTTTACCAGTCCGTGCGCGACGGAGCCCGCTGGATGGGCATGCTGTACCTCACGGGCAGCGTCGTGCTGGGCTATTTGGGCGTATGGATGGGCGCCATGTTAGTCGCCCGCCGGTAAAGGAGACCCAATGTTGAACAAAGGTCCCGCGAAGAAAGTAACAATCTTCATCAACGAAGATACCCAGCATCACATGCAGGCGCTGCACGATTCCATAATGACGTTTCTTCTTCACAAGGGAGTGAACGGCGCCACCGCCACGCGCGCTTTTTCCGGATTCGGCTCGCACCAGCAATTGCACACGCCCAAAGTGGAAGTGCTGGCCGATCATCTTCCCATTCGGATCGAATTCATCGACACGCCGGAGAAAGTGGAAGAGGTTCTGCCCACCCTCTACGAAATGGTTTCCGACGGCTTGATCGAAGTGCAGGATACGAACGTTGTCAAAAACGCCCGCAAGCTGCCGAAGCCGGAGCCGAAGCTCCCGCATGAGCGTAAGGAAGGCCCAGCCAAGCTGCTGCGTGTGTTCCTGGGCGAAGCGGACAAGTGGCATGACGAGCCTCTCTACGACGCCATCGTCAAGAAGCTTCGTATGCTGGATATCGCAGGCGCGACGGTGTATCGCGGCATCCTCGGCTACGGCGCCAAAGGCCATCAACATAAGAAGAGTTTTTTCCATGTCTCGCGAGATATGCCGATCATGCTATCGGTGATCGACACAGCGGACAAGATCACCGCGGCCGCCGAGGCCATCGAAAACATGCTGGAGGACGGCTTGATCGTAATCTCGGACGTGGAAATGGTCCGATTGGTTCGCGGTTCAAAGATTGGGGAGGGTCCGGATGCGTCCAGCTCAACCCGCTAAGATCCTGCGCATTCACATTTCAGAATCCGACCGCTCGGCAGGCAAGCCGCTGTACGAAAACATCGTCGCCCGGTGCCGCGAGTTGAAGATCGCCGGCGCCTCCGTGTTTCTGGGTCTCGAGGGCTATGGAGAAACCGCGGAAATGCATAAGGCGCATCTGGTCCGTAGCGACCGCCCAGTGCTGATCACGGTGGTGGATACGCCCGAGAATATCCAGCGCCTTATTCCAGTGGTCACCGAGATGTTAGTTACCGGCGTGATCGCAGTATCGGATGCGCAAATGACTCGCGTGGAGAAAAAAGCCGCTGCGCATGAAGGCACCATCTGAGTTGATATCCGGCGGGACCTCAACCGTTCCCTTGGCCGGCCGCCGGGAAGAAATGAGAGCCCTGTCGTCCGCCCTGAAGTTGCGCCAATCCCGCTTGATCGTTGGACCTCCAGGCATTGGCAAGACCAGACTTGTCGAGGAGTGCATCACCAATTCCGAGCGACGCCTTGTCCAAGTGGAGAAGCCGCCGGCTCTGCATTACCTATTGGTAAGCATCGCTGAACAGCTTGGATGCCGGTCTGCGCGTTTTTCCCCTCTCGCGCAAGCCACCAGTATTCACCTCAAACCGCTGGTGTTGAATGCCCTTCGTGCCAACCCTGCCTCGGTGATTGTGGAGAATCTTGAGAGCCGCGACCCTCGTATGTATCGCTTCCTGCAGGATCTTTATTACACCCCCGGCGCCAGTCTGGTGGTCACGGCCCGATCCAGTGATCGCATCGGTTATGTGCGCAGACTGCTGTGGGACCCGCGAGAGACAATCGTGATGCAGCCCCTGTCGCGTCCGGAATCGCTCGCGTTGTTTGAGGGGGCCGCGCGCATTTCTCGGCTGGAGTCGGTTGATCTGGACGATTTCCGTCACAAGGTGATGGACGCCGCGCGGGGCAATCCCGGCCAGATCATCGCGATGTGCCGCTTGGCCGCGCAGCCTGAATATCAGTGCGGCCGGCATATCAAGTTCCTGCCGTTGCGGATGGATATGCTAACCGCCTTCGTCCCATGAGCGAGGCCGTAACGTTGCCGGCTACGAGAGCGGAAGCGCTGGACGCGCTACACGTCGTCGGCGAACTGTGCGAGCGCTACCAAATCACTGCGCTCGACGCGTTCCGCGACGGTTGCGCGGCGTTTGCCGAGGAAGAATCGCTTAATGTCGCGGTTCTCGGCCGCTTCAAGGCCGGCAAAAGCAGCTTTCTCAATCATCTGTTCGGGAAACCCTTGCTACCGGTCGGCGTGGTTCCGGTCACTACCGTCGTAACCGTGGTTGAATACGGCGCTCAAAGTCGCGCGGAAATTGTGTTTAAGAATGGCCGGACGGAACAGGTACCCGAGGAACGCATCAGTGCCTTTATCTCGGAGACAGAAAATCCAGAAAACTTCAAGCAAGTGGAGCGCGTGCGCGTTGAACTCCCGGAATTAGAGCGCTATCGCGGAATTCGGTTCGTGGACACCCCGGGCCTGGAAAGCGTTCTGCGGCACAATACGGAAGCGTCGCTCGATTGGTTGCCCAAGGTTGGATTAGCGCTGGTGGCTGTCGGCGTAGACCCTCCGCTTTCTCAACACGACATCGAATTGATCCGAAACCTGAGCCGGTACACACCGAACATCGCGCTCTTGCTCACTAAGGTTGACATGCTCAACGAACTGGAGCGATCTCAAGTTCAGAACTTCGTCGAACAGCAGCTCGCACGCTACTGGCATCCACCCGTTCCCTTGTTTCCCTATTCGACACGGGCCGGCTTTGAACACCTTCGCGCTGGTCTCGACGCAAGGCTCCTATCGCAAACCCGCGCGAACGCCTGGGAGCAGCACAGGGGCATCCTTCGTCACAAAGTTGATACTCTCGTTGCCGAATGTTCAGAATACCTGACGCTAGCATTGAAAGCCGCGGAAGTTGACAGCTCAGAACGCGGGGAGCTTCGCCGCAGGATCCTCGGAGAGAAGCAGCACCTCGAGGACACCCGGCAAACGCTACGGCTTGCTGCGCGTCACGCCGCCGCGACGTCACGGAGCACATTTGCCACTCTGCTCGAACACGATCAGCTTCCAGTTCGCCGGCGGCTCCTCGCCCAATTCAATCGCGAGTTCCCGGCCTGGACCTCCAGCCTCGCGATTGCCCTTCAGCAGTTCGAGCACTGGCTGAGTTCCACAGCCGGCGCGGAAGTAGCCAGCCTCTCCAGCCAGCATCGAGATGAGTTCGTCCAGCCCGTTCGCAGGGTGAGCCGTCAGCTTTCTGAGTCGCTTCAGGATTTCCGAAACAGGCTGTCGGAACGAAGTTTGCAGGCGCTCGGCGTAACGCTGCGCACCAATGAAATGGAGCTCCGCGTGGAAGATCCCAAATCCCCGGACGTCCGCGTCGGCAAGATCTTTGACCGCAATTGGGAGTTGCTTTCCTTTCTTCTTCCGATGAGCCTGATCCAGGGCCTGGTGAGGAGGCACTTCGAACGCAAAATAAGCGACGTCGTCTTGATGAACCTTTCCCGCTTGGCCTCGCAATGGGAAGAGATCGTGAATGCCGCTCTATCTGGCCTTGAAAAAGAGGCCATCCAGCGTCTGGATGCCTTGATCGCAACCCTCGAAAAACTAACCGCGCCGGAAAGCCACGAAGTGGCAGCAATTCGCGCGGACCTGACCAGAGTGGGGCAGGCGCTTCCGCCTGTCAACCGAGCCTAACCCAGCGCCGTTTCAAACCACGCCGCGGCCTCGTGGTGTTCCTCGGCAACAGGGATCTCCCAGGGGTGCTCCGAGCAGCAAAAATCCACTCGCAAGATTCGCTTGGTTCTTTCGCGCGCGCGTAGCATCCTCGCGATATTTCTTACGGCCGCATAGCGCGCGATCGAGCCGTAATACGCATGTCCACTCCCATCCAGATCCGTTATCCAAAGCAGCCGCCTGGAAGTGAGTGCGATCAGATCCGCAGGCCACCGGCGCCGGCGCCTGAGGAGCGCCCCTTCGATGTCCCTTACCGGACGGAAGAGCACGGCGCGCACGGCTTCGCCAGGCGCCAGTTCTTCTTCCAGAGCGTGACGGAACTTGAAATCCAGCGGATCACCCAGACTAATTCCCACGCCGCCCAATGCATCGCTGATACCTAGAAAAGTCGCACGAATTCTTCCCAGGAATGCCTCCACCGGTCCTGCATCGCGCCTGTTATAGAACAGCGTCCGATCGAAATCCCGTCCCGTAAATCGCAGCCAACCTCGGAGCAGAACATGTCCTGACTCAATGCAGCAGAGGCGTTCGAGTGCCAAGAAATGAGCGCGTTCTTTTGCCGATGGATGCGGAAGGATCGTCAGCCTGTCCGCGGTCAATGCCAGGAGCATGGGAGGGTAGGACGAACGCCCGAACAAATGAGGGTCGCCTCGTGGCAGGAACAATGCGGCATCGAAGCAGTCCAGCGTGCTCGACGCACAAAAGTCGGGCGGCAAGTCATCGCCTGAGTGTATTTCGTAAGCGATAACGTAATCGCGGGAGTCTGCATCGGCTGCGTATGCCATTCTCTTACACCGCAGAAGGCGCTTGGAGTTCCGCCAAGTCTCGGCGAATCCGGTCCTCGTCGTCTGCGGCCGGGAGCTGATCGATAACCAGCCGGCCCACCTGCGCGCGATAAGCGTCCGCGTACGAATCAAACCGCGCTTCGAGTTCGGCGAATGTCCGGCGAATCCAGCCCTCCAGAAGTTTTCCGTGGTTTGAGAAAGCGGCCGTGACATCCGGTCCGGCCTGCGCCCACAATTTTTGCTCAAGGCGTAGTTTTGCCCAGCCACGGCTGATTCGCAGCACCAGTTTATTGATGGAAACATCGATATCCAGGCTGCCCGGATCCAGCCGTGGCATGCCGCTAAGCAAGGCTCGGAGTTCGTCCTTGTCCGGTCCATCCATTTCGAGCGCGGCGGCAGCTCCAATCAACGTGTCTGTCAAGCTCTTCGCAAGATCCCTTGCCATGGATGCAACGGGCGCGGCCTGCTCAGCGGCGGCCTGTTCCAGAACCGCGGGAACAATCGCCGCAGGATTCTCGGAATCGATTCCTACTTCGGCGGCTCTCTCGATGGCGGCCCGCCCGAGTTCCCGCATCTGGTCCGAGATCTTGAAACTTGCAGCGCGAACCTCCGCAAACCGGCCGGCGGCTATGCGTAGCGCCGACGCAACAGCCTGGAGCTCGGAATTTCCACCTTTTCCTTGGCCCTCGGAACACCTCAATTTCGAAAGCAGCGCCCCTTCCACCCCGTTCCTCAAGATGCCGATTTTCCGGCTGAGCGACTCGCGCGCCAGTTCGGCGTGACGATCGTAGAGTGGCGCAATCGCTTCTTCGAACCAGCTTTCCAGCAGCCGCGCGCGCTCTATTTTCGCGCTAACAACATGGACTGGCAATTTGAGACCCAGTTGCGACCGGATGTTGTCGGCGGCGTAACGCCTCACCTGTTCCAGTTCATCGGTCGACAGCAGATCACACTTGCTCAACAACACCAGGGCCGGGATTCCCGCCTCGTACAGGGTCCGAATGGTGGAGAGATCATCGTCGGCCAGCGTTGCTCCCGCATCGATAAGCACCACGCCCAGATCGCAGCGCGGCAAATACGCCAGCGTTTCCGCCGAGCCGGCAGTGGCTAGCGATCCCAGTCCCGGTGTGTCCACGTAAACTACGCCGTCCTTCAGCCGGGGCGATGGAAGTTCCACCAGGACCTTGGTCACGTGCTTGGAATTTCGAGGATTGAACTGCTCCGTCACCAGTTCCGGCAGGCGCTCAATCTCGAACTGTTGTGGGCTGCCGCTCGCAAACCAGGCCACGACGCGTGGCGCTGGAGCATAAGCGATCCGCGTGGGCACTGAGGTGACCGGATTAACGCCCACCGGCAACACATCCTGCCCCAGGATGCGGTTGAGCAGTGAAGATTTCCCGGAACTGACCCTCCCGAAAACCGCGATTTCAAAATTGGTGGACTCCAGCCGCGTGATGATGTTGGTGAGCGAGGATCGCAACTCCACCAGGCCGTGGGAGCTGATGATGCGGCCGAGCGTACTCACCACTCCGACGTCCGCTCCCGCCTTCTGAAGTCTCTCGAGACGCAACTGCAGATCCTGGCCCGGCCCCTGGCTGAGATATGCATCCAGCTTTTCGACTAAGCCTTTCATCTCGCCCACCAGACCATTGATCTCGGGAATTGCCGAGTCGGGCAGCTCTCCATACCCACTCAGGATCTTGGCGCGGCACTCATCAAACGCGATGCTCGCGAATCCAAGAGTGATGCGGATAGAATGGATCGAACCAAACTGTGGTTCCGGCGGATAAATGCCCTGGCTTTCGAGAACGCGAATCATCTGTGAGCGCAGGCGGCCGATATAATCCCGAACGATCCTGGCTTGCGCGGGCGACAGGTCTGGTTTGTATCTTGGAAATGCCGGCTTCGAAGTGGACGCGTCCAAAATGGATTCGATATCGCCCAGCAGCTTGTCGGCGTACTGAAAACCGGCCAGCAAACGTAACTTCTGGGAAGAGTTCAAAGAGTCCGCGGATTCCTGCTGTTGCTCCATCACATTGCCTCCGCCGGGAAGCCAAGTAGGAGTCATCTTCCCCCGGGGGGAGGTTAACGGCGAACTCCAACGCCTGTCCAATTATCTATCCTGGCGCCCGCGATCTTCAACCCTTAGCTCGGCTACCATACACCTATGTCCCGGCTTTGCTGCCTCGCCGTCTTCGTTGCAGGATCTCTCATGGCAAATTCCGATTTCGACCAAACTCAGGCCCAGCGGTTCGCCAGCCTGGCGCTCGCCTGCGTGCACCAGGAATATCCGAACAAAATCGCGCACTCGCTCAACTCGGATGCCGACGTGAAACCGCCGCGCGAGCTCACGCCAGCCTTCTACGGATGCTTCGATTGGCACTCTTCGGTGCATGGCCACTGGCTGCTGGCGCGGCTGCTCCGCATGTTCCCCAATGCCCCGTTTGCCGCCGACGCCCGCGCCGCGCTGGCCCAGAGTCTCACGCCGGCCAACATTCAAAAAGAGGTGGAGTATCTCAATGCCCCGGGACGCGGCGGTTTCGAACGGCCCTACGGATTGGCCTGGTTACTGCAACTCTCAGCCGAGTTGAAAGAATCCAGCGACCCTGATGCTCAGCAATGGTTCTCGACGCTGCACCCGCTCGAGCTGGCTGCAGCCGCGAAAATCGCCGCCTGGCTCCCCAAGCTGGAACATCCCGTTCGGACCGGGGAACACAACAACACGGCTTTCAGCTTCGGGCTCATGCTGGACTACGCGCGCATAACATCAAACATCGACTTCGGACGGCTGGTAGAATCCCGCGCTCGCGACTATTTTCTCAAGGATCGAAATTGCCCTCTATCCTATGAGCCTTCCGGCGAGGACTTCCTTTCGCCCTGCCTGGCGGAGGCCGACACGGTGCGCCGCATTTTGCCTTCGCAGGAATTCGCGCAATGGCTTACCGCTTTTCTTCCGGCTGTGGATCTTGAACCTACCCATGTCACGGACTTCACCGACGGCAAGCTGTATCATCTGGCCGGTCTCAATCTCAGCCGCGCTTGGATGCTGGAGGGCATCGCATCCAAGCTCCCGCCCTCGGATGCGCGCCGGGCGCCGTTCACCACACTCGCGTCCAAGCTCAAGCAGGCTGGCCTCGAAAGCATCCGCAGTGAGCATTACGAAGGAGGCCATTGGCTAGGGACCTTCGCCGTGTATCTAGTCAGCGGCCGGGGTGTGCGATGACCGCGACGCGGCTAGCCGGATTGTCTTTGTGCGCTACAACGATCTTTGCCCAAACCACTACCGACAGTCTGGACGCCATTGCAAAGAAGATCATTGCGCAGGAAAGAGTAGTAGGAGCGTCCGTTTTGCTCGCACGCGGCAACCAGATCCTTCTCCATAAAAGTTACGGATTCGCCGATCTTGGCCTCGAAACACCAACCAAGCCAGAGACGGTCTATCACGTCGTCGGGCCGATGATGCCGCTCACCGGGGCCGCCATTATGCAACAAGTGGAACGCGGCAAATTGTCTCTGGAAGATCCTATCTCGAAATTCATCCCCGAATTCCCTCAGCAAGGACATCGAGTAACAATCCGTCAATTGCTGAACCACACATCCGGAATCGTGGATTACCACTATCTCGGCGATCCCATCGATGCCACCAGCCGCCAGCCGAAAGCGCTGGACGAAGTGATGGCGCTCTACTCCGGCAAACGCTGGGTGAATGAGCCCGGCACAAAGTGGGATTGGTCAATCTCCGGCTTCCAGCTCCTGGTCGCGATCCTGGAGCGTGTCACCGGCCAAAGCTATGAAGATTACATGCAGCAGAATATCCTAGGCCCGGCGGGAGTCAAATCCACCAGCTATTGTGACGACTTCACGTTGACTCCTGGGCTCTCGCACAGCTATCGAAAAGTCGGGAACGGCTATGTAGAGGCTCACGAAAACGACATGGCGTATAACACCGACCTGCGCTATTGCAGCACTGTGGGCGATCTTTTCGAAATTTGGCGTGCCGTTACCGGGCCGCAAAAACTCATCCGGCCAGAGACGCTAAAAATGATGAGCGCGGTCGAAGGTCCCGCCGAACATATGAGCGCCCAGGATCCCAAGATGCACTACGGCCTAGCCCTTACTCTCAATCATGAGGACGATCACCGCAGCGTCGGCCAGCACGGCTCACTGTTGGGATACAGCGGCTGCTTATACGATTTCCCCGACGACCAGTTCACCGTCGTGGTGCTGACGAACACCGAAGGCCAGAATGCGTACGCCATCGGACGAGCCCTGGCCCGCGCAGCGCTGAATTTGCCTGAACTCCCCAAGCCCGCGTCTCAGCAGGACTCGCCGTTGGCCGGCGATCCTGTTTCAGCCTTGGAGGGCAAGCAATTCACCGGTACATTCGTGCTCAACGCCGACAAAGTCCCAGCAAACCTGCACGATTCCTTTGCCCAATATCGCCGAACATACCGCGTATTCGACGAGAATGGACGCATCCTGATTCAACCGCTGGGACAAGGGGCAGAGCGCCTTTTGAAGCTCCCCGACGGCACTTTCACCATGCGATCATCCGCGAAAACACGCATCTCGTTTGTCCTGCGCGACGGCCGCGCTGTGTCTATGAGGATGAGTTCCCCGGGCGGTCTGGAGCTAGTGGGTGATCGGGTAGGCGACGGTGATCCGCAGACTTTTCACCAGCAGTTGAGGTAAGTAGTCACAATTCCGGACGAGGTGCTCACTGCGGCTCATATCACTGAGCCCGAACTGAAGCAGGAGTTCGCTCTGGCACTTTTTCAGCAAGAGCGGCTTACACTTGCTCAAGCGAGTCGGCTTGCGGAAATGGGCCAACTCGCCTTTCAAGCTCTGTTGGCGGAGCGCCAAATTCCGGTCCACTACGGAGTAGAGGAATTCCGCGAAGACCTTCGGACCCTCCGCCAGACGGGACGGCTCTGACGCCAGCTACCAGTAACCAGCCGCCAGCAACCAGCCCACCACCTTGCACTCCCTCCCGCCTCCGTACTACACTGGATCTTTCATGCAGCACAGCGCCTACAGCTCGTTTCGATTTTGGTTTTGGTATCGCACCTAATCGGGCGAGTGGCGTTCGGAAATTTAAGATAATTAAAATCCAGCCCACTCGAAAGAGTGGGTTTTTCATTTTAGGAGACGGCCATGATCATCTCAATGAAGCTCCACTCTTCGAAGGAAGAGATCAATCAGGTGTGCGAACGTATCCGCGATTTCGGCTATAAGATCCACGCCATCGAAGGCGAAGAGCGCGTCGTGATCGGCGCCGTGGGCGTGGGCGACGTCACCGCCTGCCTGGAGTCTGTTGAAGCCATGCCGCAGGTGGAAAAAGCCGTCCGCATCTCGGCGCCTTACAAATTCGTCAGCAAAGAGTTCCACACCGAGCGCAGCCGCATCCGTGTCAACGGGTGCGAAATCGGCGGCGATGAGTTCATCGTCATGGCTGGGCCCTGTTCCGTCGAATCTGAGAAGCAGATCATGCAAGCTGCCGAAGGCGTGGCCGCGTGTGGCGCGAAACTGCTGCGTGGAGGAGCATTTAAACCACGCACTTCGCCGTATGATTTCCAGGGACTCGAAACCGAGGGCCTCAAACTACTGGCGCAAGCCAAGCGCGCGACCGGATTGGCTATCATCACCGAAGTAATGAGCGATCGCGATGTCGGCTTGGTAGCCGAATACGCCGATGTCCTGCAAATTGGAGCGCGCAACATGCAGAACTTCGCGCTGCTGAAGACGCTGGGAAAATGCGGCCGGGCAGTTCTATTGAAACGCGGCATGAGCTCTACCATCCGCGAACTGCTGATGTCGGCCGAATACATCGTCGCCCACGGCAATCCGAATGTAATCCTGTGCGAGCGCGGCATCCGCACTTTCGAAACCGCTACGCGCAACACTTGCGATATCGCGGCCGTCGCCGTGCTGGACGAACTGACGCACTTGCCGGTGATCCTGGATCCAAGCCACGCCACCGGTAAGCGTAGCCTGGTTCCAGCGTTGTCTCGCGCCGCGGTCGCCATTGGAGCGGACGGCTTGCTTGTGGAGGTTCATCCGTGGCCGGAGAAGGCCGTCAGCGACGGAGCGCAGTCGCTGGACCTCCCGCAGTTCCGCAAAATGATGCAGGATTTGCAGCCCTACCTCGAACTGTGGAAAGAATCGCGCGTGACATCAGCCATCGCCGCGGTGTAACCTTAGGACTGTAACACTAGCCCTAAGTGCGCCTTCGTTTTCAACCCTGGCAACTAGCCTTGCTCGTGATGGTAGTCTGCGCGGCCTCTGTCGCCGGCGTTTATCTGTATCGGACGCGCGGTGGTTCCAATCCTTCCGATCTGGTTTCTTATCTCCCCATCGCCAACGCCACCGTTGTTTATGTAGACGTGGATGCGCTCCGCCGCTCAGGCATTCTCAAAATGATCACCGGCTCCAAGGCCGCCGAGGAACTCGAGTATCGTCAATTCGTGGACGCGACATTGTTCGATTACCGTGAGGATCTGGATTCCGTCGCGGCCGCGTTTAAAGACGGGCAAGTCTTCCTGGCACTGAAGGGACGCTTCCACTGGAAGAACCTGATGGACTATGCCGCTCGTCAAGGCGGATCGTGCCATAACAGCTTCTGCACCACGCCCAGCAGCCGTCCCAACCGGCGCGTATCGTTCTATCCGGTGCGGCCCGATCTGATGGGCCTTTCCGTCAGCCAGGACGATTTCGCCGCATATCAGGTTGCACGTAAATCCGGCAAGCTGACGCTCGCGCCTCCGCTCCAACCGGTTTGGGTGCTGGTTCCCGCGCTCAACCTGCGTGACGCCGATTCGCTCCCCGCCGGCACCAAACCCTACGCCACGGCGCTGCGGAATGCCGAAGAGATCGTGTTCAGCATGGGAGCTCAAGAAGATCATCTGCAGGTGTCCATCAATGTCCAGTGCCGCGACGCGAACGACGCTTCCACTCTGCAGAAGGATTTCGAAAATACCACCGACACTCTTCGCAAGTGGATCGCGCGCGAGCATCTACACCCCAATCCAACGGATCTGAGCGGCGTTCTTATCGCGGGAACATTCCGTCACGACGATAAGCGCGTCTTCGGACAGTGGCCCATCCCGCGG
This sequence comes from Bryobacteraceae bacterium, assembly GCA_050011295.1. Lineage (GTDB taxonomy): Bacteria > Acidobacteriota > Terriglobia > Bryobacterales > Bryobacteraceae > Palsa-89. The sequence goes on along the minus strand of JBEKJJ010000090.1, from coordinate 3,463 downwards.
GCGTTCGTGGACGCGATGGTAAGCGAGTCCTTCTAAATATGGAAAAACGCACGCTCGGAAAAACCGGCATGGATGTCACCGTTCTCGGCTTTGGCGGCGCCGAAATCGGCTATCACGGTGTCCCTCTTCCAGTAGCCTCGCGCCTGCTCAACAGCGCGCTCGATGCCGGACTGAATGTCATAGATACCGCGGAATGCTACCCCACTAGCGAAGAACTAATCGGCAATTCCGTGGCCGCCCGGCGCAAAGAATATTTCCTGTTTACCAAATGCGGTCACGATAAAGATGGCGACAACTGGAATCCGAACAAAATGGCGGAACAGATTGACCGCAGCCTGGTCCGTCTGAAGACAGACCGCGTCGATCTGGTGCAGTTGCATAGCTGCACCGAAGAACAACTTCGCCAGGGCGACGTCATCGACGTGGTGAAACGCGCCAAGGACGCGGGCAAAACCAGGTTTATCGGCTATAGCGGCGACGGCCAAGCGGCGCTCCACGCCGTCGAGAGCGGCATCTTCGATACCTTGCAGATCTCGGTCAGCATCCTCGACCAGGAGGCGATCGATCTCGCGATTCCCGCCGCGCATGCCAAAGGCATGGGGGTAATCGCCAAGCGCCCTATCGCCAACGCCGTCTGGAAACACACTTCCAAACCGGACCCTTACTATCAGCCCTATTGGGAGCGCCTTCCCGCGCTCAACTACGATTTTCTCAAAGGCGATTTCCAGAATTCCGTTTCCGTCGCGCTTCGATTCACGTTTGCCGTGCCTGGCGTTCATACAGCCATCGTCGGAACAACTCAACCGGACCGCTGGCGTCAAAACGCAGAGCTCCTTAAAGCCGGCCCGCTCTCCCAGCACCAGTTCGATGAAATCCGCGCCAAATGGAAATCGGCCGCCGGGCCCGACTGGGTGGGCCAGACGTAGGGCAGGATGCCATCCTGCGCGCGGTTGTCAACCGCGCCACTCCTGACTTGTGATATATTGACTACCTGTGGGTAGGTCGCGTCTTGCGTAGTCCCGCTTTTCCAAACCTCTCATTAAGTCAGTGACAGGAGATATCTTTATGAACCTTCGTCCGCTGCACGACCGCGTTCTGGTACGGCGCCTGGAAGAACAGGAATCCATGCGAGGCGGCATTATCATTCCCGATTCCGCCAAGGAGAAACCGCAACAGGCCGAAGTGGTTGCCGTCGGAAGCGGCAAATTATTGGAAGACGGCCAACGCGCGGCGCCCGACGTCGAAGCCGGAGACCGGATTCTGTTCGGTAAATACTCCGGCTCCGACATCACCATCGAGGGACAGGAATATCTGATACTTCGCGAAGACGAAATCTTAGGAGTTCTCGGAAAATGAATAAACTCGCCTGCGCACTTTTCGCCATTGCCTCCATCGGCATTGCTTCGGCCCAGAAGATAGCCGTCATCAACTCACAGAAGGCCGTCCTCGAAACCGCCGAAATCAAGAAAGCTCAAGTGGATCTGGAAACCAAGTTCAAACCTCGCCAGGACAAGATTGTGCAACTGCAAAAAGATTTGCAGACCATTGACACGCAGCTCAACAGCGGCAAGCTGAACGCCATGGGCGAACAGGAATTGCGGGCCGAAGGCACAAAAAAGCAGCGCGACTTGCAGCGCCTGCAACAGGACCTGCAGGACGACGTCAACCTGGAGCGCAACGATATTCTGCAACGATCCGGTACGCGTATGCAAGAGGTAGTGAAAAAATTGGCCGAGGCCAAGGGCCTGGACATCGTAGTGGACACCACCAATACGGTTTTCTATAAACCCGCCTTCGACCTCACCGCCGAATCCGTTACCGCCTATAACCTAGCCTATCCGGTAAAATAGTTCCAGGAGCAAGATGGCCAGCTACCTGGAAGCTTACGGGGCCTCGGAACAGCTTCGCGCGCGTCGAATCTACCTTATTAAGATTTCTGCCATCGTGTTGGCGTTTGCTTTGATCGCCTGCGTTACATTGTACGCGCTCCTCAAGAATCGAAGCGAAGAGCAGCAAGCCAAGCTTTTCGTTCATCTGCTGAACGATCACAATTATTCCGAAGCCTATAAATTGTGGGGATGCACCACAGCGCATCCTTGCCCGGACTATCCGGAGAGCAAGTTCCTGGAGGATTGGGGGCCGCATAGCCCGCACGCCGACGAATCCAGCGCCGACATCGGCTTGTCCCAATCCTGCGGATCCGGCGTAATTATCCGTCTCGACTACCCGGCTTCGGAGGAACCCGTCCCGCTATGGATTGAGCGCTCGTCCAAAGTTATCAGCTTCTCTCCCCAGCCCGAATGTCCCGGGCGCCACTTGCATCTGGGCGCGTGGCTGCGGTCGGTCTTCGGTCACTAGCAGAAAGCAGGGCGGACCCCGGTCCGCGGCCGACGCCCTCGCCGGCCAGCGCCACCGTCTCCCCTTGCCATTCGACCAGAGGTCTGCTATAGTTCTAGTCGAATGTCGACTAGAGACGCTGCGGATCGATTGGAACTCCTGCAGGGAACCCTCGATCTGTTGATCTTGCAAACGCTGGCGCGGGCGACTCTTCATGGGCACGCCATCGCGCAGTCCATTGAACGCCAATCGGCGGACGTCCTGCAAATAGGGCACGGCTCGCTCTATCCGGCGTTACAGCGCCTCTTGAAGCAGGGCCTTATCGTCGCCGGGGATGGCATCTCGGAGAATAATCGCGCCGCCCGCTTTTATAGGCTCACGCCAAAAGGGCGTAAGAAACTCTTTGTCGAAACTTCCAAATGGCAGCGGCTCTCAGCGGCAATCGTGCGCGTCCTGACTCCTTTGCCCGATGGGAACTAGAAGGAACCCGAGTTATGAACTGGTGGAGACGCCGCAACGAGCAGCTGAGTGCCGAGATTCAGGAGCACATCGAATTTGAAACCCAGCAGAACATAAGCGCGGGCATGTCGCCTCGCGAGGCGCGGTATGCGGCCTTGCGGAAATTTGGCAGCGTCACGTTGGCCCGCGAAGAGTCGCGTGAACTTTGGGGCTTCCTCTGGCTGGACCGTTTGTGGCAAGATCTGCATTACGCCGTGCGCGGCTTTGGTAGAAATCCTGGCTTCACGGCAGTTGCTTTGCTGTCATTACTTTTAGGCATCGGAGCCAGCACGGCCCTCTTTAGCGTCGTCTACGGCGTCCTCATCTCGCCTTATCCCTACGCAAAACCGAACGAGATATGGGCGCCTGCTGTGGTCCCTGTTAACGAATCGCCCCAGGGATGGCATGCCTATCCTCGCCGGGAGTTCGTGGAGATTCAGAAGCTTCCCGCGTTCGCTGACGTCATGGCCACCGGTGGGGAGCAGACGCTGCTGTCCGGAGGCAGTTATCCCGAGAACTTCCGCGGTGTTCTGCTATCCGGCAGCGCGTTCAACTTCATCGGTGTGCCTCCGCTTCTCGGCCGCACCATTCAACCTTTCGACATTCAACCGGGCGGACAACCCGAGCC
>JBEKJJ010000089.1:0-25098 GCA_050011295.1 Bryobacteraceae bacterium | reverse complement strand
CATGAAGACGCCGTGGCGCACGCACTCTTGCGTGCTGCGCCGAGACTCGTCTCGGCGTCGGGCGGACATCGACACGAGTGTCGATGCAGCACGCAAGAGTGCGTGCGCCACACGGCGTCTTCAACGGAGCGCTACCACGATTCTTGTGTCCCCCAACGCTCTGACGCTCCCTTCCGGTCGCGGCTCGGAAGCGCGTCTCCACAAGGGGTGACTTCATGAAACCGAGCTTCACAATCGGTATCGAAGAAGAGTACCAGACCATCGATCCCGAAACTCGCGATCTGCGGTCGCATATCGACATGGAGATCATCGCCAAGGGCAAGGCGATTCTGCACGAATCCGTAAAGCCGGAGATGCATCAGTCCGTGATCGAGGTCGGCACCGGCGTCTGCAACGATATCGAGCAAGCACGCGCGGAGTTGATCGGCCTGCGGCGCGATATGATAAAGCTCGCCAAAGCCGGTAAGCTGCGCCTGGCCGCCGGCGGCACACATCCATTCGCGGATTGGCGCAAACAGGAAATTTATCCCGACCAGCGCTATCTAGACATCGTGGAAGACATGAAGATCGTCGCCCGCGCCAATCTGATTTTCGGATTGCACGTGCACGTCGGCATCGAGGATCGCGAGACGGCCATCCACCTGATGAACGCGGCGCGTTACTTCCTGCCGCATATCCTGGCGCTATCCACCAATTCGCCCTTCTGGCTGGGCATGGACACCGGCCTGAAATCGTATCGCTGTAAAGTGTTCGACAAATTTCCGCGCACCAACATTCCGGACTATTTCCCAAGCTGGGGCGAGTATGAGACCTTCGTGAATCTGTTGGTGCAAACCAATTGCATCGACAATGCCAAAAAGATCTGGTGGGATATTCGGCCGCATCCGCATTTTCAGACGCTCGAGTTCCGCATCTGCGACATTCCGATGCGCGTGGAAGAGACACTAGCCATCGCCGCGCTCATCCAGGCCACTGTCGCGAAACTATACAAGCTGCACGCCGCCAATCAAGGCTTCCGCTTGTACCGCCGAGCGTTGATCATGGAGAACAAATGGCGCGCCGTGCGGTATGGCCTGGATGGAAAACTGATCGACTTCGGAAAAAAAATCGAAGTTCCGGTGCGCGACTTGATTTACGAGTATCTGCACTTCGTGGATGACGTGGTGGATGAGCTGCGATCGCGGCGAGAGATCAACTACATTCACAAGATCCTGGAAATGGGTTCGGGCGCGGATCGCCAACTCCGCGTGTTCAAAGAAACCGGCGATCTAACCAAGGTGGTGGATTACATGATTGCGGAGACTGAAACCGGTGTCGTCGAAAAAGACAAAGCCGACGCCAATATAGCCACATGAGCATAAATGGGAAATTAAGCGCGCTGTCATTCGATCCCGAGTTGACGCCGGGCGCGCGCAACGCGGTGACGGTTTGTCTCCGCATCCTGCCTACTGAAAAAGTTACGGTGATCACGGATGACGCCTGCCGTGAGATCGCCGCCAGCCTGGTCCGTGAGATAGAGCAAGTCGGCGCGCCGTATCACGCATTTGTTCTAGAAGAGATCACCGCGCGCCCCATGTCGGATATGCCGGCCGAAATTCTGGAGGACATGGAATCGAGCGAGGTCAGCATCTACGCGGTGCAGGCCCAGGCCAACGAACTGCGCACCCGCATGCAAATGACGGATGTGGTGAACCGGCGCAAAATGCGGCACGCCCATATGGTGAATATCGAGAAACGCATCATGCTGGAAGGCATGCGCGCCGATTACGAAAAAGTGGACGAGCTAAGCCGCAAGGTCTGGGAAATCGCAACCGCCGCCGAGACCGTGCGCGCCAGAACCGCCGCCGGCACCGACGTAACAGCCGGACTGAATAAGAACTACAAGTGGGTCAAAACCAGCGGCATCATCAGCGTAAACAAGTGGGGAAATCTGCCGGGCGGGGAAGTGTTCACCACGCCCGGCGAAGTGAACGGCACCTTCGTGATTGACGGCGTCGTGGGCGATTATCTGTGCGCGAAATACGGCGATCTCGGTGAGACGCCGCTCACTATCCGCGTGGAAGCGAGCCGCGTGGTGGAGGCGCATTCCGAGAACCGCGACCTGCAACAGGAATTCTGGCGCTACACGCATACCGACGAAAACAGCGATCGTGTCGGCGAGTTCGCCATTGGGACTAACATTGGACTGCGCGGCGTGATCGGCAATATTTTGCAGGATGAAAAACTTCCCGGCGTTCACATGGCCTTCGGCAACCCCTACGGTGCGCACACCGGCGCCGAATGGTGGTCCGGCACGCATATCGACGTGGTGGGCCGCGATTTCGACATCTGGGCTGACGATCGTCAGATTATGTCCGCCGGCAAGTTTCTGATCTAGCGGCTCCGGATGGTTCCTGAACAAAGACAGCGCTTCAACCAGTCCTTCACCCCGGTAAAATACTCCAGATTCCTCTCCGAGCTCACCCGACGTTGCGGCACGCCAATCGCATTCCGTAATTGCGAGACACCCTGCTTCTTCCCCGCCGCGCTGATCCACAAAATGGTCCGCTACGGTAAAGAACTTCTCGACCAGCTGATGTCCAGCCGGGAGTATATGGCGGCCTCATCCGCCTCCATCCCCGCCGAATACAGCGTTGCGAACGAAACGCCGCATCCGTTGTTCATTCAGGTTGATTTTGGGATCGACCAAAATCTGGAGCCGAAGCTGGTGGAAATCCAGGGATTCCCGTCGCTCTACGCCTATCAACCCATCGTCGCCGAAACCTATCGCGAGGTGTACGCGCTGGACCCGAGCCTCCGTCACTTTCTGACCAGCAGCGACTACTGGGGACTGCTGCGCAAAGCGATCGTGGGCGACTGCGATCCCGAAAACGTGATCCTGATGGAGATCGACCCCTACCATCAGAAAACCTTGCCGGATTTCCTGATGACCGAGAAATACTGCGGCGTGAAACCAGTCTCGCTAACAGATATCCGCAAGCGTGGCAATCGCCTGTTTCACGGCGACGTGCCGATTCACCGCATCTACAATCGCGTGATCGTGGATGAGCTGCAGCGCAAGCAAATCCAGCCGGCTTTCGATTTTCGAGATGAGCTGGACGTGGAATGGGCCGGCCATCCGAACTGGTATTTCCGCATCAGCAAATTCTCGCTTCCCTATCTGCGGCATCCCAGCGTTCCTAAAACATGGTTTTTGAACGAGCTGCCCGAAACGCCTCGGGATCTCGAGAACTACGTTCTGAAGCCGCTCTATTCGTTCGCCGGATTGGGTGTGGTGATCAGTCCCACGCCGGAACAACTCGCGGCCGTGGATCCAATGCTGTTCATCCTGCAGGAGAGGGTCGACTTTGCTCCAGTCATCGCCACGCCGCACGGCGGCACCAAAGCCGAAGTCCGCATCATGTATATTTGGCTGGACCAGCCGGAGGCAGTGATGACCATCGTCCGCATGGGCCGTGGAAAAATGATCGGCGTGGATCACAACCGCGACCTGGAATGGGTTGGCGCTTCAGCGGGCTTCGTTGCATAACGGATTGATGCTATCCTCAATCAGTGCTGTTGCCGGCCACCCGGCTCCAACCCCGGTCGTATAGCGCTTTTCGCTGCATCGGCGCCGACTGCGAAGATACCTGCTGCATCGGTTGGGGCGTCAATGTCGATCGACCAACCTACGAAGCCTACCAGCGCTGTGACGATCCGGAGCTAGGCCCATCTCTGCATGAGTTAGTTACCATCAATCCCGCGAACGGTAGCGACGACAACTACGCCAAGATCACCATCACGGGCACGGGCTGCCCATTTCTGTCGGAAGGTCTCTGCTCGATACAGAAGAAGCTGGGTGAAGAGTACTTGTCCAAAATGTGCGCGACATACCCGCGCGTGATGAGCATGGTGGATGACGTCCTGCATCGTTCGCTTCATCTGTCGTGCCCGGAGGCAGCCCGCCTGGTTTTGTTGAACGTAGATCCCATGCAGTTCGACCAGGCGCCCTACCAGCCGAACGGCTTGCGCCTTGGAAACCTCAGCGTGCTCAGCACCACCAGCGCGAAACATACGGACAAGCCGTACCAGTATTATCGGGAAGTTCGGAGCCTGGCGATTTGGATTTTGCAAAACCGCAGTTATCCGCTGTGGCAACGCATGGTGATTCTCGCCTCGCTGTGCGATCAGTTGAATGAAGCAGCCACGCCGATTCTCGAAATCCCGACTCTCTTAGACGGATATCGCGATGCCATGGATCGACGTCTCTTTAACGAATCCCTGTGCCAGCTCCACCCCCAGCCTGCGGCTCAATTGGAAACCGTCGTGGAATTAATCGTAAGCCGCATCAGCTCCGATTTCATCAGCCTACGTTTCCGCGAATGCTACCAGGATTTCATGCAAGGCTTGGAATGGACGCCAGAATCCAGTATGGATGACATCGGACGGCGCTACACGAGTGCCTATTGGCAATACTACGCGCCCTTCATGAGCCAGCATGAATACATGCTGGAACATTATCTGGTGAACTACGCGCATGGCAAGCTTTTTCCGTTCGGTCCGCAAGAGACCACCCAGAATCTGAGCGCCGAGAAGGTGGGTAATACCATCGGGAAACAATACATGTTACTGGCAACGAATTACGCCATCATAAAAACGGTTCTAATCGGCGTGGCGGGTTTTTCGAAAACGGAATTCGGCACTGCTCACGTAGTCAAAGTAGTTCAATCCTGCGCCAAAACCTTCGAGCACAGCGTGGCCTTCCCCGCGCGTGCGCTTGAGATCCTGTCGGAACACGGCATGCAAAGCTCGGTCAGCATGGCGATGCTGTTACAGAATTAGGCCGCCGTCCCCTGCTGCTCGTCGCACCACGGCTCAACGATCTCATCATCGAGCGCGTCAAACTCGGCCTCGATCTCTCGGACTGCAGGGTCCGAGTTCACAACGTCGCATGCTTCAAGCGTTCCGTGATCGAGCGGTCACCGGCAGCGATTCTCTTGGGTGGAACAATTTTACGCATTGCGTTCACGACGACAGCCAGCAACCAGCCACCAGCGGCTTTCACCAGCCCCCGAACTACTCGCTTTCCCCCGTCACCTTCAATACCGCCAGGAACGCCTCCTGCGGAATCTCTACCCGGCCCACCCGCTTCATGCGCTTCTTGCCTTCTTTCTGTTTCTCGAGCAATTTGCGCTTGCGGCTGATGTCGCCGCCGTAGCACTTGGCCAGCACGTTCTTGCGCATGGCCGGGATGGTCTCGCGCGACACCACTTTGTTCCCAATAGCCGCCTGCAGCGCCACTTCGAACATTTGCCGCGGGATGAGTTTGCGCAGCCGCTCGATCAGCATCTTGCCGCGCTCGTACGCGAAATCTTTGTGGACGATAATGGTCAGCGCATCCACCGGCTCGCCCGCCACCAGTACATCGAGTTTCACCATCGGCGAAACGCGATACCCGGAAAAATGATAGTCGAGCGACGCGTAGCCGCGCGATGCGGATTTCAAACGATCGTAAAAATCCAGCACAATCTCATTCAGCGGCAGCTCATACAGCAGCATCACGCGGCCGGTGCCGATATGTTCGAATTTCTTTTGGTTCCCGCGCTTTTCTTCCAGCAGCTTCAGGATTTCGCCCACGTACTCCTCGCGCGTGATCACCGTTGCATCGATGATCGGCTCCTCAATCTGCTTGATCTCGGTCGGATTCGGAAACTTGGTGGGGCTCTCTACCTCTATTACGTCCCCGTCTGACTTGGTGATCCGGTAGCGCACGCCGGGCGCGGTAGTGATTAGATTGATTTCGAACTCGCGCTCCAGCCGCTCTTGGACAATCTCCAGGTGCAGCAATCCTAGAAAGCCGCACCGAAAACCAAAGCCCAAGGCCACCGAGTTCTCCGGCTCGAAACTGAACGCGCTGTCGTTCAACCGCAGCTTTTCCAGCGCCTCGCGCAGCCGGCCGTGCTCGTGCGATTCCACGGGATACAGGCCGGCGAATACCATGGCCTTCACTTCCTGGAAGCCCGGCAGCGGCTCCGAGGCAGGGTTCGCGGCATCCATAATTGTGTCGCCGATCTTCGCGTCGGAAACGGTCTTGATGTTGGCGAACAAAAATCCAACTTCGCCGGCCGACAATTCGTCGCACGGGATCGGCTTCGGCGATTGATACCCCAGCCCTTCCACTTCATGCAGGGTATCGTTCGACCACAGCTTGATCTTTTGCCCCTTGCGCAACCTTCCGTCCAATACGCGCGTCAGGATGATCACACCGCGGTAAGGATCGAACCAGGAATCGAAAATCAGCGCCCGCAACGGCGCGTCGGGCGAACCCGTTGGCGCGGGAACCAGATGCACAATCGCTTCCAAAACATCCTTGATTCCCGTCCCCTGCTTAGCGCTCACCAGAATAGCATCCTTGGCCGGAAGCCCGATCACCTGCTCAATCTGTTCCCGAATCCGCTCCGGCTCAGCCGATGGCAGATCGATTTTATTGATCACCGGAATAATTTCGAGATTGTGCTGCAACGCCAAATAGGTATTGGCCAGCGTCTGCGCCTCCACGCCTTGCGACGCATCCACCACCAGCAGCGCCCCTTCGCAAGCCTGCAAACTGCGCGAAACCTCGTAGGTGAAATCCACGTGGCCAGGAGTATCGATCAAGTTGAGCTGATACATCTGGCCATCGCTTGCCAGATAATTCAACCGGACCGCATGCGCTTTAATGGTGATGCCGCGCTCGCGTTCCAGGTCCATCGTATCCAGCACTTGTTCCATCATTTCGCGCTGCGCCAGCGCGCCCGTTACCTCAAGCAGACGGTCCGCCAGCGTCGATTTGCCGTGATCGATGTGCGCGATGATAGAGAAGTTGCGGATGAACGCGGGATCCATTGAGGTAGAATGAGGACCTGAAACCAAATTATCCCATATGTCCCCAGTGACGGAAGGAAATCTCGATGCGAGCGGCCTCAAAATCGTCATTGTGGTCGCCCGTTTCAACAGCTTCATCACGGATCGGCTGCTCGCCGGCGCACTCGACGCACTGAAGCGCTCCGGCGCGGCCCCAGACGCCATCGAGATCGTGAAAGTTCCCGGCGCTTGGGAGCTGCCTCTCACGGCTAAGACCCTGGCCGCGACGAATCGCTATGCGGCAATCGTGGCGCTCGGCGCCGTGATCCGAGGCGACACCCCGCATTTCGATCACGTGGCCAACCAGGCTTCGAGCGGCTTGGCAGCCGTCGCGCTCGAGACCGGGGTTCCAGTGGCCTTTGGAGTTCTAACAACGAATACCGTGGAGCAGGCTATCGACCGCGCAGGTGGAAAAAGCGGCAACAAAGGCTACGACGCGGCCATCACCGCCATCGAGATGGCCGATCTTCTTCGACGTCTGAGAAAATAGCACTTACGCGACATGGCCGCACGTCATCGATCCCGCCAGCGAGCGTTACAGGTTCTCTATCAATGGGACATGACCAAGCAGCCCGTGGAGCAAGCCATCGCCTCATTTTATGAGACGTTATATTCGGACGAGAACGAGAGCGAAGTCCCCAGCGACACTGAGGATGACAAACCCGGCCGCGACGAATTCATGGAGCAGCTCGCCAAAGGCACCTCCGAAATGGCGCCCGACATCGATCACCGGATAACATTGAAATCGGAAAACTGGAGGCTCGAGCGTATGCCTACCGTGGATCGCAATATATTGCGCCTGGCCATCTACGAGATGAGCCGCGAAGAAACGCCCGCCGCGGTGGTGATCGACGAAGCGCTCGAGCTGGCGCGCCAGTTTTCAGGCGAAGAGTCGGTGTCTTTTATCAATGGAATTCTCGACGCGGTTCGCAAGGGCTGATTCATGAGAAACGAGAAACGATGAACGTTCTAATGGTCGCATCCGAAGCCACGCCCTTCGTGAAAACCGGCGGATTGGCCGACGTCATTGGCGGACTGCCGGCGGCACTGGCAGCGCGGGGTGAAAAAGTTGCTGTGGTTATTCCCGATTACCGCGAGAACGTCTATCCGAATCCGCCCGCCATCGCTTATCGCAACCTGTGGATACCCATCGGTCCTGGATTCATGACGGATCTGTATCAAACCACCGAGCGCGGCGTCACCTTCTACTTTGTCCACTGCCCGGCGTTGTACGATCGCGCCGGCCTCTATACTTCCGGAGGCATCGATCATCCCGATAACCACCTGCGCTTCGCCGTCCTCTGCATGGCCGCGCTGGACGTCGCGCGCTATCTGTTCACTCCAGATGTCATCCATGCGCACGATTGGCAGGCCGCGCTGGCGCCGATTTATCTCCGCTCGCATTTTTCGAGCGATCCCACGTTCATCGGGGTCAAGACCCTCTCGACGATTCACAATCTCGGATACCAGGGCCTGTTCCCCCCGGCAGCACTTTCCGAAATCGGTCTGGACCCCGGGATCTTCAACCCGGAACAACTGGAATTTTTCGGCAAGCTCAATCTCCTGAAAGGCGGCATCGCCTTCAGCAACGCTGTCAGCACCGTCAGCAAAGGTTATGCGCGCGAAATCCAAACTCCGGAATTCGGCTTCGGCCTGGACGGGTTCCTGCGCCGGCACGCGCCCATCTACGGCATTGTGAACGGCGTGGACTACGAAGAATGGAACCCGGAGCACGATCCTCACATCCCGCGCAAATATTCTGTCAACGACCTGTCCGGGAAGCGCGAATGCAAGAAAGCTCTTCTGAAGGAATTCGGATTCCCAGCCGACCTGAATCGTCCCGTGATCGGAATTGTCTCGCGCTTTGCTTCTCAAAAGGGTTTCGATCTGATTGCGCAGATAGCGTCCGATCTGATAAAGGAAGACATGAGCGTGGCTGTCCTCGGTTCGGGCGACGCGGTGTACGAAACCATGTTCCGTAACATTGCTAGCGCGAATCCAGGCAAAGTGGGCGTGCGCCTGGGTTTTGATAACGCGTTAGGGCATCGCATCGAGGCCGGAGCCGACATGTTCCTGATGCCCAGCAAGTACGAACCGTGCGGGCTCAGCCAGATCTACAGCCTGCGCTATGGCACCGTCCCCATAGTTCGCGCCACGGGCGGCCTGGATGATACCATTGATGAGGAGACAGGATTCAAGTTTGGGGATTATTCCGGGACCGCGTTGCTTGAGGCTATTCGCTTAGCCATAAAGGTTTATCCGCATAAGGACGATTGGACGGCTATGATGCGGCGCGGCATGCGGAAGGAGTTCTCCTGGAGCACCGCCGCCATCGAGTATATCGAGCTCTATCATCGGCTTTTGGCAGGCTGAATCCTTTTCGCTGGTTTAACATCTATTGTAGGAGAGAGATAACAAAGATATGTCTGGTGTCAATACCCTAACATTCACTGATGCGACCTGGGATGCCGAAGTGTTGAATTCGGAAGTTCCAGTGCTGGTAGACTTTTGGGCCGAATGGTGTGGCCCCTGCCGCATGATGTCGCCTACGGTAGACGCCGTTGCGGACGCCTACCTCGGCCGTGCGAAAGTCGGAAAGCTGAACGTCGACGACAACGGCGCGACGGGCATGCGCTACAACGTTCGCGGCATTCCCACGTTGCTGCTGTTTAAAGGTGGCAAGGTGGTAGAGCAGAAGGTGGGCGCGGTAGGCAAAGCCGATGTGCAGAAGATGCTCGACGGGCATGTCGGAGCAGAGGTGGTCCCGATCTCAGGGAAACCCGCCGCGGCCGAAGTGAAGGCCGAGCCAGCCACCGCTGATCTAAAGCAAGTAACCCGCTAGTAGCCCCGCGCCTCAGCAAGGGGACTACAATCCAGGCGTGGTGATGGCCCCTTCCGCCGCCGACCCTACTAAAGCAACATACTTCGCGAAAACGCCTGACCGGTAACGCGGTTCAGGCGTTTTCCATTTCGCGAGGCGCGCTTCAATCGTCTCGCGAGGAACTTCCAGATCGATGACCCGCTTGGCAATATCCAGCCGAATTGTGTCGCCTTCCTCTACTGCCGCGATCGGCCCGCCCACCGCGGCCTCTGGCGCCACGTGGCCCACGCAGAATCCGCGCGTAGCCCCGCTGAACCTTCCATCCGTGATGAGCGCTACATTCTCGGATAAACCCGCGCCCACAATGGCGCTGGTAACGCCCAGCATCTCTCGCATTCCCGGACCACCGCGCGGACCCTCATAGCGAATCACGAGAATGTCGCCGGATCGAATCCGCCCCTCCATTACCGCGGCCATGGCGGCTTCCTCGGAATCGAAAACTCGCGCCGGCCCGCGCTGCTCCGTCCGCTCGATGCCCGTCACTTTTATCACCGAGCCCTCCGGCGCAAGCGATCCGCGCAGGATCACCAGCCCGCCGCTCTTCTTGATCGGATTACTCAACGCATGGATCACTTCCTGCCCAGGCGTTTCCTTGGCGTCGCGCGCTTCTTCGGCGAAAGTCCGCCCAGTAACGGTCATGGCAGAACCATCCACATAGCCGCCTTCCAGAAGCCGTTGCGCGATCACCGGAATCCCGCCTGCTTTGTCCACATCCACGGCCACGAATTTGCCGGCCGGCTTCAGATCCACCAGCAGCGGCGTGCGCTCACTGATAGTCTGAAAATCATCGATGTTGAGCGGAATGCCTGCCTCCCGCGCAATGGCCAGCAGATGCAGCACCGCATTGGTAGACCCTCCGGTAGCCGCTACCGACGCAATCGCGTTCTCGATCGCCTTGCGCGTCACGATGTCGCGCGGACGCAGGTTGCGCTTCACGACATTGAGAATCAGCTCACCGCAGCGCTCCGCGACATCGCGCTTGCGCGGATCAACCTGCGGGACCGAAGCCGTGCCCATGGGCGAAAGCCCAATCAGCTCCATCACCGTAGCCATGGTGTTCGCCGTGAATTGTCCGCCACATGCGCCCGCGCCCGGACACGCGCTGTTCTCGATGGCCAGCAGTTCATCATCGGAAATTTTCCCAGCCGCGTTCGCGCCCACCGCCTCGTAAACATCTTGAATGGTCAGGTCGCGGCCTTTATAGTGGCCGGGCAGAATCGAACCCCCGTAGAGAACCAGGCTCGGGATATTCAGCCGAAGCAGCGCCATAGCCGCGCCCGGGATGGTCTTGTCGCAGGCCACTAGCGCGACAACGCCATCGAACATGTGGCCGCGTGCCACCAGTTCAATGGAATCGGCGATCACTTCCCGGCTAATCAACGACGTCTTCATCCCTTCGGTGCCCATCGTGATTCCGTCCGAGATTGCGATGGTGTTGTACTCCATGGGAGTCCCGCCGGCCTTGCGGATTCCCTCCGCCACTTTCACGGCCAATTCGCGCAGCAGAAAGTTGCACGGCATAGTGCCGATCCAGGTGTTCGCGATGCCTATGATGGGCTTCTTGAGATCTTCATCGGTGAAGCCGATGGCCTTGTAGAAGGAACGGGCCGGCGCGCGATCTTTGCCCTGCGTGATGGTATAGCTGTTGAGTTTCATCGGAAACTTTAGTGTAGCGTTAGCCGGCTACAAAATATTCACCGCCCGCGCCGCAATCAGCGCCAGCGTCATCAGCGATATCGACGCTTGCACCATCATCATCAGCTTCGCCCAACGCGACAAAACCGGAACATCCGTGGGCGAAAACGCCGTGCTGGTATTGAACGCCAGGAATAGATAATCCACAAATCCAGGCCGCCAATCGCGATCCTGCTCTCCCTGCAACGTCATTTGCGGAAACAGGAAAGCCCCGTCATTGTGATCTGCGTGGAGGTCGCGCTGGTTGGGCCCGCCGGCGTCCAGCCGCCAATACCAGGATGCGAACACCAGCACGTTGGCCGTCCACAAAGCCGCTGCGGACAACAGCAAAGTTTTGGGAGGGTCGGTATGCGCAGGCAATCGGGCTATCAGCATCCCGAGCGACCAGACCATCGACGCCGTCACGGTCGCCAAAACGAGATGCCCCAGCACCTGATTCATCCGACGACGCCCGGTCCGGTAAGTAATTACTGTTGGAATCAGCAGCACCGAGACCACAGCCAACAGCAGCCACCAAGGCCCAAAGCTGAGCGGCTCCGGCAAGGCGGCATTTAGCCCGCCCACTGCCAGAATCGCCAAAACTGCCGGCCACCTAGGCTCAGTGCCAGTACGCGCCGGCGCGCGGGCATCTAAGAAGTCTTTCTTTTTCTCCGGCATGTGGACTATACTGAATGTAGCAGGTCACCTCCCCCATGAAGGTAGTGGTACGTAGTAGATCGTTGTTGTTTACGGTGCTATCTATTGTCCTGCATGTGCCAATCAGCAGGGCGAAGCGCAAGATGGATGTGGTCATAAGAAAGCCGGTAGCCCGCGTGGAAACCGCTCAGGAATCCAAGCATTGGAACCGCGTCGCCTTATAACCTTAAAGAATGCATGTTGCTTGCATTCACGCCCATCCTGACGATGCTGAAATTCTAGCTGGAGGTACGCTCGCTATTCTGGCGGCGTCCGGCAACCAAGTAACCATCATTAGCATGACGGCCGGCGATTGCGGATCCGGCTCACTCAACGGCAAGGAAATTTCCGTCATCCGCCAGCGAGAAGCAGCTGCTTCCGCCAAGCTGATCGGCGCCGATTATCAATGCGCGAAGTTTCGCGACCTGGCCATCTTCAACAACGACGAATCCCGGCGGCGCGTCACTGAGTTGATTCGTAAGACGCGGCCGGATGTTATCCTCACCGCCTCGCCCATCGACTATCATTGCGATCACGAAGCCACCAGCGTCCTGGTGCGCGACGCGTGCTTCGCGGCGTCCGTGCCCAACTACGCGACCAATGCAAAAGATCCGGCCCCGCCGCTGCACTCTATCCGGCATCTCTATTTCGTGGATTCCATCGGCGGCATCGATCGCATGGGCGAAACCATCCAGCCCGATTTCGTGGTGAACGTCAAGACCACTTTCAAAACCAAGCGCCAGATGTTATCCGCGCACGAGAGCCAGCGCGAGTGGCTGAAGCGCCAGCACGGGATTGACGATCCCCTGCAAGTAATGGAACGCTGGACGCGCGCGCGCGGCAAACTAGTCGGCATCGATTTCGGCGAAGGTTTTCGCCGCTACAACGGTCATCCGTTTCCGGATACGCCGTTGTTGGAGGATTTGTTGGGAAGTAAGGTGCTGGGGCTGGGGGCTCGGGGCTAGGGACTGCCGCGATGCGATACGTTACTCCACAAGTCCCCAGTCCCGAGTCCCTAGTCCCCCGCCGTGGCCATCACAATCTTCCACAAAAGTTCGGTCCCCCTAGCCAGGTTCGAGGGCGAAATCCTCTCATCATTCCCATGCGCGCGGCTTTCGCCGCCTTCGCGCACGAAGATCGGAACCCCGTAGACGGCCATCCCTTTCTGGCGCAGATACGATCCGTCGGTGGCGCCGCGCGACATATAGGGAACCACTAGCGCGCCCGGATCCTCTTCGCGGAAGATCTTCTCCATGGCCAGGAACAACTCCGTGGTCAGCGAACTTGGTTCTGTGGCGGGCATCTCCTGGCCCGGCTCTGGTGAAATGGTCACCGCCGGGTCGTTGATGATGTTGCGAAATCTTGTCTCGATCTCCTGCCGCGTTTCGGTAGGCAGCCTGCGCACATCCACCTCGGCGGTAGCCCGGTTCGGGATGACATTAACTTTGAAGCCTGCGCTGAGCATGGTGGGCGTAACGGACGTCCGCAGCATGGAATTCAGCTCGGGATCCGTAGCTTCAATCTTATTCGCCGCCGATACTGCTGTTGATTCCTGTTCCAGCCTCCCCAGCAGTGGCGCGAGCCAGGCGTAATCGGGAAGCTTCGAAATATCGGAAAAATAGCGGCGCGTAGTGGTATTCAGCTGCACCGGCTGTGCGGCGGCCGCCAGCGCCACAACAGCGCGCGCCACGTGTACCACCGGATTGTCGGGACGCGGCAGCGATCCATGACCGGCCGTCCCTTTTGCCGTAAGAACCACCCGCGTTGGAACTTTCTCCGAGGTCTGGATCTGGAAGATGCGCGTGCCGGAGCGGACATCCAGCGATGCGCCACCTTCGTTCAGCGCGAACCCGGCATCGATCTTTGGATACGCGTTGTGCACCATCCAATTGATGCCTGTCGACCCGGCCTCTTCGTCCGATTCGGATAGCAGAATGACATCGCGCTTCAATTTCACGCCACGCCGCTTCAGCTCCACCATCACAGCCAGCTCAGCCGCGAGCAGCGATTTGTCGTCCTGCGCGCCGCGGCCGTAAATGTAGCCGTCGCGTAGCTCGGCCGAGAACGGATCGACGGTCCATTGCGAGCGGTCTGCCGGGACCACGTCGCTATGGGCAATCAGCAGCAGCGGACGCAAAGTCCCCGAGTGAACCGAGGCGGGAATGCGAGCCACGAAGTTGAGACGCGCCGGTTTGTCGCCCAAAAGCTCCGCGCTGATTCCACTGTTTACCGCTACGCGCTTCAGATACTCAGCCACGCGAGTTTCATTGCCGGGCGGATTGGTAGTGTCTATGCGAATCAGATCCACCAGATAATGCTGGGCCCGGGCACCCAGGCCGGCGGGTTCTTGCGTGGAATTTTGGGCAAGCGCGACGGTCGTGACCAGACAGAAAAGTATGCATTGCCGCATCGGCACAATCTTATCAGGTACCGGTACGGCCAGCGGATACATTTTGCGCTCTGGTCATTGTGCCGGAGCCTGCTTTCAAGGTAGAAGGGTATGCGGTGAATCTCCAATATGATCCACTCACCGAGTTGCCGAATCGTTTATGTTTCCTCCAACTCCTCGATATCGCCCTGGATGCCGTGCCTGCGAAGCTGGCGCTGCTCTTCATCGATCTTGATCGATTCCAGCAGATCAACGGCGCGCTCGGTTATGCGGCCGGCGATAATCTGCTCCAAGCGGTGAGTCTGCGATTACGAAGCCTGATGGGCGATGGCGGGCTAGCCGGGCGCGTGGGTGGCGATGAATTCGCGGTCGCGACCAGTAGGAGCCCTCAACAGTTTCTGGACGCCCTGCGCGCACCGTATCAAATTTCCGAGCACGAGCTCTTCGTTACAGCCAGCATCGGCGTCGCAATATTTCCGAAAGATGGCTTGAGTGCGATGGAATTGCTCCGCAATGCCGACCTGACTATGTGCCGCGCCAAGTCCAGCGGCCGGGATGCGATCGAGATTTCTACACAGGAAGATCCGGCGCCGGTATTGGAACGGCTGCGTTTGGAGAATGCGCTACGCCGCGCGCTCGAAAACGACGAATTCCAACTGGTGTACCAACCGGTAGTCAACATAAACGGACGCGTGGACAGCCTCGAAGCTCTGTTGACGTGGCGGCATCCGGTTCTCGGAGCCATTTCTGCCCGGCGGTTCATTCCCATCGCCGAAGAAACCGGTCTTATAATTCCGATTGGAGCCTGGGTGATGGAGCAGGCGTGCATTCAGGGTGCGCGCTGGCGTAAGGCTGGTTACCGGAACGCGTGCATCTCTGTGAATGTGTCGGCGCGCCAATTCGAAAGCCGCGATTTTGTGGCGCATGTAGCGCAAGCACTGCAGCTCAGTGCGTTCCCGCCGGAATGTCTGGAGCTCGAGCTGACCGAAAGCTACCTGATGCGGAATCTTCCCGAATCCGTGAGCCGTATGCGCGAGATCCGCGAGCTAGGCGTCAGCATTTCCATCGATGATTTCGGGACCGGCTATTCGTCCCTGAGTAACTTGAGCAAACTGCCGGTGGATTCACTTAAGATCGACGAATCCTTTCTGCGGCGGCTCATGGAACCGCAGGGATCGCTCCCCGTTGTCCAAAGCATCGTGCGCTTGGCCCACGGCATGAATCTGGCGGTGATTGCGGAGGGAGTGGAGACCGAGCCGGAGCTCGACCTGGTGCGAGTGCTCGGCTGCGACAAAGTCCAGGGATACGTGTACGGGCCAGCGGTTGGTCCCGACGCCGTCGAAGAATTGCTCGCTACCGGAATCTCGCCACTCTCCCTTTCGGACCCACCGCCCAACCGACGCCATCCGGTGTGAAACTGACCGCGTTGAACGCGCCGGCATCGAACGGCTCCCAAGTATTGCCATTGTCGTTCGAAATATCCGATCCCGACGGCCCGCTAGCGATCCACACGCCGCGTCCCGCTAAGAAAGCCACTGCCGAACGATAGCCGCTGGGATGCTGCCCGGAAGGTTCTGTCCAAGTCTGTCCACCGTCAGAAGTTACCGCGACGTTGTGCGACGCATCGGCTGGCTTCGTGTAATCACCGCCGACGGCCACGCCGTGCTTTGGATCTGAGAATGCCATCGAAAAAATACCGGCGCTCGCTGCATCATTACGAATCGGCGTGGGCGCGACAGTCCATGTCCGTCCGCCATCGCTTGAATGAAACACACGCGCGGCACCCGGTCCGCCGCTGGCGAACCAAACCTCGTGATCGCCCATCACAGTGAGGCAGCTATTGCTCGCCGCAAACCCACCCTCGTTCGGAAGCGCTTTGGGCGTCTGCTGCCGGACCCAATGCTCGCCGCCGTCTTCGGTAATTAGAATGACGAATCGTCCATCCACTGGATCTCCCAGGACAATGCCATGCTTCGGATTCCAAAATGCCAATGCATCGAAGAACCCCTTCGGATCGGGATTCGTAAGTTCCAAAGTCCAACGCGATCCGCCATCTGTGGTTTTGTAGATGCGCGACTTGTCGCCCTCGCCGCTGCTAAGCAAATAGGCAGTCCGCTGATCCACTGCATGTACGCCGCGAAAATCAAGCTGCTCCGCGCCCGGAACTAGGGCTGCTCGCCAATTTGCTCCACCATCCGTCGTTTCGAGATACGTGCCGCCGGTCCCGCTGGCCCAGACAATCTTCGCATCTACGACGCTCACGCCTCTGAGCGAAGCGTTCGTCCCGCTCGGCTGAATTGTCCAGGTCTGCGCCTGCGCGATGCTTACAAGAATGAGTGGTACTAGAATTCTCACAGTTTGAGTGTAATTAAAATTCGCACATCCCGACAGTTTTCTCTTGAATATTTTTGCGAAGTTGCCTTATTATAAAAACCGGGCGTTTGAGCCCACGTCACATCAAAAATGACATTACACAACTTTAGATAAGTTGCCGGTAATGCGCCCTTCGCGCATGTTGCCGGCCCCGGTGCAAAACCCGGTTAGAAAAGGCTGGAGAACATGCGATCAGACATGCACAAAGTTATTGTGGAGCGTCCACGAATACTGCGCTCCAAATGGAAAAACCGAAAAACCGCGCTGCGTTTGAGCGAGAGTCAGCGCGCGCAAGCTATTTCAGATGCGGAAGATCACGACGGCGGCCGCTCGCGCGCTTCCTCGGCGCGCCATGGCAAGTATTTGAATGAGAATCTGGCACCCTTGAAGCGCTACCTGAATAGCCAGGTGGGAAGGCCCTGGGACAAAGTTTATAGCGAAATCTGCCGGACCATTGACACCCGGTCCGCCATCGGACTGCACGTTCTGCAGCACGTAGAACACTTCATCGCCGTCGATACGTTCATCGAGAACGGCAAAGTTTGTGAATACAAGTGGCGTTGCGCGATGGAAGTTCAAGGATTGTACGTGCATCCGGTGACAGGAATCATTCGGCTGACGAAGCGCCGCCAATCGCAATCGGAGCGCGCGAAGCTGACCCTGGTGGCCGTCAGTGAGACGTTGGAATTCGAAAAGATCGACGGCCTTTGGTTTCAGATGGAATACCGTCCATGCGATCCAGATGAGTCAGGGGTGGGGAGAATACTGGTTCGGAAAAGGCAATGCGACAGAAAAACGATCCGCGAGATCGAACAAGGCAAGTTAGAAGTGAGTAACTAAAATGCAAAAACATAATCACGAAATTGTACTTTGTCCGGCTCAGGGTCAGGCGCGCTCAGTGCTTGCGCACGGCCTGGAAGTTGGATCCATCTGCGTTCTCTCCGGCGAAACGGGAAGTGGGAAGAGCGTGGTGCTGCGCCATCTCCATCGGGAGATCGGAGGCGCATTGCTCAACATAGCGGATCTGCTGGATGTCAGCTCCAAGCGGCATCCGCTGTTGCTCGAAGAGGCTCTCTTCGACGTAGTCCTTGCGGCATTGAAGCAGCATGCGACGGTGATCGCGGATGATTTTCATCTGCTCTTCGATGCCTTCTGCTGCAATCACTCTATCCGCGAACCGGCTGGATGGAGGCGCCGGCTCTGGCCTTATGCGCGTACGCCATCGAGGCTGGGAAGAAGCTGATTCTTTCCTCCGCGAGTAGCCTGCCGAACGCCGCGCTATATTGGAGCGCCACTTGAACGGCCTGAAGCAGTTGTTTCCCGGCTTGGACCATGAAGCACTGGTCGAAGCGATGGAAGGTTTTAGCGGCGCCGATCTGAAGCGCGTAGTGGAGGATGCCAAGGGATTGTATGCCTACGCGTGCGTTGCCGGAGATGGCCGCCAAACTTCGAGCAATTGCCTGATGGAGGCCATCCAAGGCGTGGCTTCAAACAAGGCCCGTTACGCTCAGGCCGAGGCGGCGGCTCGCGCCAATCCCCGGCCGCGGCAAAACGACTGAACTTTTCGAACGTCATCCGCGTACCTTTATTGAACTCACGGGGAGGGACACATGGGAAATCTGCTTAAAGATCTGCGTTACGGCTTCCGGATGCTGCTCAACAAGCCGGCATTCACAATCACGGCGGTGATTGTTCTGGCTCTCGGAATCGGCGCGAATACCGCAATTTTCAGCCTGGTGAACGGCTTTCTGCTAAAGCCTCTGCTGATCCAGAAGCCCGAGGAATTGGTTGGCGTCTACAGCAGAAACATTCACAAAGCAGATTCCTATCGGGCATTCTCATATCCGAACTACGCCGATCTCCGTGATGGGAACGCCGTTTTCAGCAGCCTGGCGGCTCACAATATGGCGATGGTCGGACTGGCCGAAGGCGAAACCACCCGCCGCGTCTTCGCCGATCTGGTTTCTTCCAATTATTTCTCTACCTTCGGTGTCCCGCTTTATCGTGGCCGAACATTTACCGCCGCGGAAGAACGCCCCGGCAGCAGCGCCGAAGTGGCAATCGTCAGTTACAACTTCTGGAAGAAGACTGGAAGTGATCCGGATCTAGTGGGAAAGACTCTTCGCATCAACTCCCGAATTCTGACGGTGGTTGGGGTCACTGCGGAGGGTTTCACGGGTACCACTGCAATGATCAGTCCTGAACTGTACATGCCGCTGAGCCTGCACGATTCGATGACTAATGGTTTCGAGGGCGTCGGCCGCTCGCTGGCCTCGCGCGACAATAACGTCCTGATCCTGATTGGAAGGCTGCGTTCCGGAATCGCGGCAAAGGCTGCGGATTCCCAACTTGCGGCCGTTGCTTCCGGGATGGAAAAGGCCTATCCGGCCGAAAACAAGGATCAGACCTTTGTCGTTCATCCACTGTCGCGGTCGAGTATATCCACTAACCCCACCAGCGACAGCGGAATCTGGATTCCCGCTGTTTTGTTGCTTTCGATGGCGGGCGTCGTGCTGTTGATTGCCTCCCTGAACGTGGCTAATATGATGCTGGCCCGTGGCTCGGCGCGGCGCAAGGAGATCGCCATCCGGCTGGCGCTCGGCGGAGCGCGGAAGACTATCGTGCAGCAACTGATCACCGAAAGCTTGCTGCTGGCTTTGGCCGGCGGCGCCGCAGGCTTGGTGGTTGCGTACTGGAGCACCAATGCGTTGATGCACTCGCTGCCGCGTCTGGTTCCTATTGACCTGGCTTACTCGGCCACACCAGACTTGCGTATTCTGGCCGCTACCATGGCTTTCTGTGTGCTCAGCACATTGCTGTTCGGCCTCCTCCCGGCTTGGAATCTGTCGCGGCCGAATGTAGTTTCCAGCCTGAAGGACGGCGAGAACGAAGATATCGCGAGCGGAAAGCGCGGCCGTCTTTTCTCGCGAAGAAATGTTCTGGTGATGAGCCAGGTCTCACTTTCGCTGGTACTTCTGACGTCGGCTGGGCTTTTTATTCGCAGCGCTCAACGGGCCGCCAACCTGGAGCCCGGATTCCGTCTTGATAACGGCGTTCTGGTCGAGGTGGATCCAAGTATGGCCGGCTACGATGAGGCGCGCGGCAGGCAAGTGTTCCGTGCTCTGATCGAGCGTCTGGGAAGCATCCCGGGCGTAGAGTCCGCGAGTTTGGCGGGCACCGTACCTTTTGGAATGGTGTCGCTGGGCCGCAGTGTGCAACGATCAAGCGATGTTCCGCCTACTACCGCCGATCCTTCGAGCAAAGGCACCGTGGTCTCGATGGGTTTCAACATCGTCGGCCCGGAGTATTTCAAGACGCTCGGAATTCCGCTGCTGCGCGGCCGGTCCTTCGCGGCTGCCGAAACTATCGGGACTAACAAAACGGCGGTCGCAATTCTAGACAAGGCGGCGGCCAGCAAGCTGTGGCCCAAGGAGGAAGCAGTCGGCAAGCATATCCGGATGATCATCGGTGAGGGCGCTAAAACACAGGATGCGGAGATTGTCGGCGTGGCCGGGACCATCCAGAACAACATCTTTGGAGGAGAATCCCAAGCCCACTTATACGTTCCTTTTGGACAGGAGTATCAGGCGGACATGCATATCCATCTCAAAGTGGCCGCGCAAGGCGAGGATGCCGATGCGCGTATGCTGGATACCATTCGCCGCGAGATTCGAACCGTGGATAGCCGGTTGCCCGTGCTGACGCTCAAGACCATGCGGCAACATTTGGACACGAGCATCGAACTGTGGATAGTCCGCACGGGTGCACGAATGTTCGTCATTTTCGGCAGCGTGGCACTGCTGCTGGCGATGGTGGGACTCTATGGTGTGCGAGCCTACACCGTGGCACGGCGAACACGGGAAATCGGCATCCGGATGGCGCTGGGTGCGAACGCAGGCGATACGTTGCGGATGATTCTGCGCGAAGGGCTGCTCGTGACCACGATCGGAGCCGGAACCGGTCTGCTTCTCTCGGCGGCTGTTGGCCGGGTGCTGGCGGGCTTTCTCTATAAAGTGAGCAGCGCAGACCCGGTGGTGTTCACGGCCGCGCCCATATTGCTGGCTGCCATTTCATTGCTCGCATGCTATTTGCCGGCGAGAAAAGCAGCTCGCGTAGACCCAATGGTAGCGCTGCGGTATGAGTAAAATCACTCAATCACCAGCAGCAGATCCTTGGCATCCACTTTGTCGCCAACGTTGACCAGCTTCTGAGTCACCTTGCCTGACACTGGTGAGTAAATGGTGGACTGCATCTTCATCGCTTCCATGACCAACAATCGATCGCCTTTGGCAATGTGTTGTCCGATGTCCACCGAGATACTGGACACTGCACCCGGAATTGGTGCGCCCACTTCGCCCGCATTTGCTGGATCGGCTTTGGCGCGCGTTGGAACGGCGGCCTTGCGGGACAGATCGCGAATGGTAACCTCGCGCGGTTGTCCATTCAATTCGTAAAAGACCGTCCGGGTTCCGTCCGGTTGCGGATCGCTGACCGTGAGGAACTTGAGTACCAGCACTTTGCCGGGCTCAATTTCCACCGCGATTTCTTCTCCCGTTTCGAGGCCGTAGAAGAACTGCGGCGTCGGCAGCACGTCCACGTTTCCGTATGACGAGCGCGCCCGTGCGAACTTCACGAACACGTCCGGGTACATCAGGTAGCTCAAAAGATCCGTATGCGAGATCTTGTGCCCTAGCGTTTTCTCGACTGCGGCAGTGGTTTGCTCGAAATCAACCGGCGCCAGATGCTCCCCGGGCCGGCCCGGCTTTGGTTTCGCACCACCCAGCACCACTTGCTGCATCCTTTCCGGCCAGCCACCCTCCGGTTCTCCCAGCGAACCGGAAAACATCTCGATTACAGAATTGGGGAGCGTGAGTCCATGATCGGGGCCCAGCCGCTCGAGATCCTGCACCGTCATATTGTGCGTGACCAGAAAGATCGCCATGTCACCCACAACCTTGCTCGACGGCGTCACTTTCACGATGTCGCCGAAGGCCATGTTAACGTCGGCGTACGTACGCGCGATTTCGTGCCAGCGCGCGCCCAATCCCATGGATTCCGCCTGGGCCTTCAGGTTGGTATATTGGCCGCCCGGCATCTCGTGAATATAGACTTCGGCGGTGCCGGACTTCGGGGCTTCGTCGAACGCAGTGTAATAGGTCCGCGCGACTTCCCAATAGTCGGCGCATTGATTCAGTGCAGCCAAGTCGAGCAAGGTCTCGCGCTCGGTGTTGGCCAGCGCCGCGACGATTGAGTTGAGGTTAGGTTGGCTGGTAGTCCCGCTCATCGACGCGATGGCTGCGTCGGCCGCATCCACGCCTGCTTCAGAAGCCTTCAAGATAGACGCCGCGTTGATCCCGCTGGTGTCGTGCGTGTGGAAATGGATCGGCAGTCCAATCTCTTCCTTCAGGGTCTTGACCAGTTTCCACGCTGCGTAAGGCTTGCATAGTCCCGCCATGTCCTTGATCGCGAGAATGTGCGCGCCGATGCGCTCCAGTTCTTTAGCCAGGCGGACGTAGTAGTTCAACGAATACTTCTCGCGACGCGGATCCAGAATATCGCCGGTATAGCAAACGGCGGCTTCGCATATCCGGCCAGATTTGCGCACTGCCTCAATAGGGATACGCATGTTCGGCAGCCAATTCAGCGAATCGAAGACGCGGAAAATATCGATTCCCTGGCGCGCGGATTCAAGGATGAACTCTTCCACCACGTTATCCGGATAAGCCGTGTAGCCCACCGCGTTCGAAGCCCGCAGCAGCATCTGGAAACAGATGTTGGGAATCGCTTCGCGCAGCTTCTGGAGCCGCTGCCAGGGATCTTCGTGCAGAAACCGTAGCCCGACATCGAACGTCGCGCCGCCCCACATTTCCAGACTGTAAAGATTGTGCAACCGGTGCGCAACGAAATTGGCGATCGCCAGCATATCATGCGTCCGAACACGCGTGGCCATGAGCGATTGATGAGCGTCGCGAAAAGTAGTGTCAGTGACTAGCAACTGTTGCTGCGATTTCGTCCACTGGGCGAAGCCTTCGGCGCCGAATTGGTCCAGCAATTGGCGCGTACCTGATGGCGGCTGACTGGCATCGTGCGGGGGGATTGGCGCCGGGCGAATCTCCGCCGGCCGTGGTCGATTGGCCACTTCCGGATTCTTGTTCACGATTACTTCACCGAGATAGGTGAGCAGACGCGTCGCGCGGTCGCGTCGATGGGCGAACTCGAACAGCTCGTCGGTTTGGTCAATGAACGAAGTGGTGGTTTCGCCCGCTTGAAACGTCGGATGATTGACCACGTTCTCAAGGAAAGGGATGTTGGTTTTGACGCCGCGAATACGGAATTCGCGTAGCGCGCGGTCCATGCGCTGGCAAGCGTGCGAGAACTCGCGGCCCCACGCGGTCACTTTTACGAGCAGCGAATCGTAGAACGGCGTGATCACCGCGCCTCCATACGCGGACGCGCCATCCAGGCGAATTCCGAAGCCGGCAGGCGAGCGATAAGTGTGGATCTTGCCGTAATCGGGAACGAAGTTGTTTGCTGGATCTTCCGTGGTTACCCGGCACTGCAGCGCGAAGCCATGCACTACAATGTCCTGTTGCGCGGGCAGGTTGATTTCGGGACCGTGCAGAGCGAGGCCCTGCGCAATCTGGATCTGGCAGCGCACGATATCGATTCCGGTCACCATTTCTGTGACCGTGTGTTCCACCTGGACGCGCGGATTCACCTCGATGAAATACCAGCCGCCGGTGTCGGCGTCCACCAGAAACTCGACAGTTCCTGCGTTTCTGTATCCCGCACGTTTGGCGAGCGAAACAGCGGCGTCGGCTAGCGCCGAACGGATCGCTGCGGGCAATGAAACCGCGGGCGCCACTTCCACTACTTTCTGATTGCGGCGCTGGACTGAGCAGTCACGCTCATAGAGATGCAGGATGTTGCCGTGGTGATCGGCCAGGATCTGAATCTCTATGTGCCGCGCGCGGCGGATATACCGCTCGAGAAACACCGCATCGTTTCCGAACGCCGAACCCGCTTCCTGGCGAGCTTCGTCCATGCGCGTCTTGAGATCGGCGGCCTTTTCCACCACGCGCATGCCTCGGCCGCCACCGCCGAACGCCGCTTTGACGATCAATGGATAGCCGATCTCGTCGGCCAATCGCTCGGCTTCCGCGAAATCGGTAACGGCTTCGGCTGTGCCAGGAACAACAGGGATACCCGCCTTCACCGCCAGGTTGCGCGCTGCGGTCTTGTCGCCCAACAGTTCCAGCAGATCAGCTCCGGGGCCTATGAACGTGATACCGGCTTGCTCGCAGGCACGCGGCAGCGCAGGGTTCTCAGCCAGAAAACCATAGCCGGGATGGATGGCGTCGACGCCTTTCTCGGCGGCCAGCGCAACGATTCCATCTACATCCAGGTAGGCTTGCACCGGCCCTTTACCTTCGCCGATCAGGTAGGCTTCGTCAGCCTTGAAGCGATGCAGGCTCAGCCGGTCTTCCTGGGAGAAAACGGCCACCGTTCGTATCCCCAACTCATTGGCCGCCCGCAGGATGCGGATCGCGATTTCGCCGCGGTTCAGGGCGAGAAGTTTACGCATGTTGAATCATCTATTATCGTGGAACACGGACCTGCTAGTCTTCGTAGTAGATTCTAAGGAACTCGCGCAAGACGGAGTGCGGCGCGGGCCAGCTCCTGGTCCGTATGGTGGCGCGCGCCGCACCCTTTGCGCTTCTAAGGAGGTAGTAATGAGAACGTACCTTCGTTTGTTGCCCCTCGCGCCCGTCCTATTGCTGACCGGCTGCGTGGAGTTCGGCGACTTTGGGGATTCTGAGGCTTATAAGGAAGATTTTCACCAGACCTATCCATTGGACGCGGGCGGGTCAGTTTCGGTTGAAACATTCAACGGTTCCATCGAGCTGACGGGATGGGAACAGAACTCGGTGGAAGTGAACGGTACCAAGTATGCAAGTACCCGATCGGCACTGGACTCGATCAAGATCGACGTGAGTTCGCCGTCGGGGTCGGTACGCGTGAGGGCGTCAAAATTATCGGATTTTCACCACAACATGGGCGCGCGTTTTACGGTCCGCGTTCCGCGCCGGACGCTGCTCGATCTTATTTCCACATCCAACGGCCACGTGCGGATTGAAGACGTGGACGGCAATGCGCGGCTGCGCACATCGAACGGCGCGATTCGCGTTTCGAGGCTCAAAGG
>JBEKJJ010000088.1:0-25819 GCA_050011295.1 Bryobacteraceae bacterium | reverse complement strand
ACCGCGATCGTGATTCCGCGTGCTTTTTCTTCCGGCGCGTTATCGATAGAGTCGAACGACCGGAATTTCACTTTCGGATTGTGCTTGCCCAGCACCTTCGTAATCGCCGCCGTCAACGTCGTCTTGCCGTGATCGATATGCCCGATGGTCCCGATGTTCACGTGCGGTTTGCTGCGATCAAATTTTTCTTTTGCCATATTCTCTCGGTTGCTAATTCCTCGTCTCTAGTTTCTCGCCTCAGCCCCTAGATGGAACCAGAAACGAGAAACCAGAAACGGATTGTATGGAGCCGTTGACCAGGATTGAACTGGTGACCTCGTCCTTACCAAGGACGCGCTCTACCAACTGAGCTACAACGGCTGAAATTCTTTTCTGGTGGACAGGGAAGGATTCGAACCTTCGTACCTCGCAAGGAGGGACAGATTTACAGTCTGTTGGCTTTAACCACTCACCCACCTGTCCAATACTCGAATCCCTCGTGCGATCCCGTCAAACCACAACCCGCCTGTAAAAGAGGACAATACTGGAGCCGGCTGGAGAGATTCGAAATAGCTGCGCCGCGGGTCCGGCACGCTGAAGCCGATGCTCATAGAATATGCTCCAGGGTTATCCCCGCCGCGGCTGGTTATTTCGACGGGCAAGCAGTATCGCCCATCAATCCGTCCTGCGGCGCCGCGGCCACAGGCGATGTAGCCGGTTGCGATAGAGTAACATGATCGCTAGGATGGTTGAAACCGGCCAACGAGGTTCAGGGATCGGGGTAAAGTCAGCGTTCAGAGTCATGCTTTCCGACGCACTGAAAAATCCACTTGCACCTACGGCCGCGCCCAAGTCTTCATTTACATCAAGCTCATAGATCCCAGGCACGAAGAGCAGCGTCTCATCGAATGGTTGCGAACAGTTGCCACATTCGACCCCGCTGATATTTATCCCAGGACCAAAAAGGCCAAAATCGAAGTCGTTCTCGAGGTTGCTATTGGGTATGTTAAAGCCAAAAGTCGCTTCATCAAAGGAAGAACCTCCAGTCAGGTGGACCATAGCCGGGCTGTTAACCGTGAACACTAACTCGTTGTCATTGCTTGCACTAATGGACGCGCTCGATTCAAATCCCTCTGGGCCTGCAAACCCGCGGTCATCGATTTCCATAGAAACGTTAAGCTGGAGTGGGTTTACATTAAGGGTCTGTTGGACATTAAGATCAGCCTCTGACGTGGTGTCAATCCCCAACGGTTGAAATGTGGCGACCGCCTGTCGGGATTGGGAATAGCCGTACACCGGTTGGCTGTTAGTGGCACTAAAGCTAAAGCTATCAGACACAGGATTGAAGTCACAGAATCCAACGCACGCTACCGCATTGCCACTGGCGTTGACGGATCCAGAAATGAAAGTGGGAGTTATGTCGGCCACGCAAATTGGTACAGCTAGAAAAGCGATTGCGGGGGCGAAAATGGACGAACGCCTATAAGACATAGCGCTACCTCCGGCTAGATGATCCCTCCTAACGTGGCCAAGGTCAAGCCCCGTCGCCGGCAGCCAGAGAGCGGTTGGTTCTCCTGGAGTCGCAATGGATTCTAGTACCGCCGTACCGGACCGGCCATCGTTAATCAGGGCCAATCTCCTAGTCCTTCATGCGCTCAAAATCGGTACATTCGGCTCTATGTGGCCTTGCGGCTGGCTGCGAGAATTGGGCCAGCCAGGAAAGGGGCACATATGCCGGCCTTTATGAAACTGATCTGGAAATTGAGAATCTGCCAGGACACGCGGGGACAAGAGCTACTAGAATACGCGTTGATCGCTGGATTCCTCGCCTGCGCGTGCGGTGCGGCGTTGCCCGACATCGGCTCCTCGGTATTGATGGTCTTCTCGAAGGTGCTGAGCGTGCTCAACCCTGTCGCCGACGATGGTTCTGGCGCTTCACCGGTCGCCTAGCGTCATGGTGGCGTCCACCAGTGGCGTAACGTAACCGCCCACTTCGATACCGTCTTGACCATTTTCGCCGTGAATCAGGACGTGCAAAATGCTCCGGCGACCCATCTTGGTTCCTTGCTCGCTAATAAAGCGTGACCCTTTATCGCGCGGTGTCAGGCCGTTGCGCAACATGAACGCAGCCAGCGGTCCCGTGGCGCTTCCCGTGGCTGGATCTTCGTTGACGCCATGCTCCGGCGCGAACATCCTGGAATAAGCGCCATCCGCAGTCGGAGCGAAAACAAACACGCACGCCGGACCCTCGGCGGCAGGCTGGATGCTGCGCAGCCCGCTCATTTCCAGCCATGCGCGATCGACTGCGCCCTTGTCTCGCGCGGCAATAAAGATGTTAGGATTCCCGGCGCTCGCCAGTTGCGGCGCGATATCCAGCAGATCGGCCGGATCGAGTCCCAACGCCCGCGCGCAGGCCGCTCTATCGTAGGTTCGTCCAAACTGGATGGGTGGTGTCTTCAGCCAGATTAACGGCCTGTCGCCTTGTTCCACGCGAATCGCGACGGGCCCCACTTTTTCTTCCAACAAGAAATTTCCGGCTGCCCTGGGGACTAAGCCTTCGTCGAGCAGCACGAAACTGGCTCCGATGGTCGGGTGTCCGGCAAAAAACATCTCCATCGTGGACGTGAATATGCGAATGTGAGCCGCGCAATCGCCGCGCGTCACCGGAACAACGAAAACGGTTTCCGACAGGTTTAGCTCGCGCGCGATTTTTTGCATGGTGCGGTCGTCAATTCCGGAGGCATCCGGAAACACGGCCAGCGGATTCCCCTCCAGAGCAGTTTCGGTGAAAACATCCACCACGCGATAGCGGTGTCGAGCCATGCTAATCTCCCGTGGGAACGATCCCACTGGTTTCCACCATCAGCATCACCGTGCGCTGCGGCGCTCGCGGGCGATGCAACACGCCTTTAGGAATTACCACTCCCTGCCGGGGAGCCAGGCTGATGGTTCTATCTTCCAAGTCAATCAACAATTGTCCCTCCACCACGTAGAAGAACTCGTCGTCAGCATCGTGCTTGTGCCAATGATACTCGCCTTCCACCACACCCAGCCGGACGACAGAGTTATTTACTTCGCACAGCGTTTGGTTGTACCAGGGATGCCGGCACGCATCGGACAGTTCCCGCTCCTCGATCACCTCCAGCGGCTTATACTGCACATTGAGACGCGTGACGTAGGGATGTTGGTTAGCGTCGCTCATGTGGGATAGTATAATTCGTTACTTAGCTAATTGTCTATATGAATCTTGACCTCGCCTTGCGAGCCTTGGCCAATGAACGCAGGCTGCAGATCCTGGAATGGCTCAAGCACCCGCGCGAAGAATTCCCGCCACAGGTGGATGGCGACTTAGTGAAGGACGGCGTGTGCGGGCTGCTGATAGCCCGCAAGCTGCGCGTCAGCCAGCCCACCGCGAGCGAGCATCTCAAGATCCTGACCGCGGCCGGACTGATCCGTGGCAAACGGATCAAGCAATGGACCTTTTACAAGCGCGATGAACTAGAGATCAAGCGGATGAAGAAGTTAGTCCGCAGCCTGTAACCGAACCGCGGCCGTGAGGACGTCTTCAGAACGGCTTGTAGCACCCTCGCGCCGGATTGCACTCATAATCGTCTACCAGTTTGCCGTCCGGGCCGAGGCACTGCTGCGTCTTGTGGCACCAGAAGAGGCGGTCACCGGAGTGCGGAACAGTGGGGTCCCATTCCGCCTCAATGTACATGCCTTTCCAACGCAGCAGATCGCAACGGTCGTCGTCGAGTTGCGTCAACGAAGAACGTTCTCCGCCCATACTACGCCTTCGCGGAAGCTTCCAGAAGCGCGCGCTTCACTGCTACGCGCACCAGTTTTATTTTGTAGTCGTTACCGCTCAGCGGCGTGGCACCGTCCCCGGCCGCTTGCGCGGCTTGATCGATATTCTCCGGAGTCAGCGCTTTTCCATTTAACGCCTGGCTGGCCTTATCGGCGGCCCACGGCGTTGGCGCTACGTGCCCCAAGACAATAGAGCATTTGCTGACCGTCGAGCCCTGCATCTGGAGTGCGACGGACGCAGCCACTAGCGGCCAATCCAGAGCTTCCTTTTGGCGGATCTCGTAAGTCGCATTCTTGATACCGTGCGAGGGAGGCACCTGAATTTCTGTCAGAATTTCATTCGGCAGCAACGCCGTCTCGCGCGAAGATTCATTCTGCGGGCTCACAAAAAACTTGTCCACGGAAATGACTCGCTGTCCGGATGCCGACACCAGCTTCACTTTCGCGCCCAACGCGATCAGCGCCGGACCTAGGCTGGACGGACTCACGAAATACGCCGGCCCGCCGCCGAAGATGGCGTGATAGCGATTATCGCCATTGGGCACCAGGCTCTTGCCATCCTGCATGGCCAACAACCCGAAACCTCGGCGATAATACCAGCAGCGCGGCCGCTGGCAGAGATCGCCGCCGGCTGTTCCCATGTTGCGAATTTGTGGACTCGCCACGCCCATCACGGCGCTGTGCAGCGCCGCATACTCGGAACGCACTGCTGGGTTCGAAGCCAGTTCATCAAACGTCACGGTCGCGCCGATCCGCAGTCCTTGGGATGAATGGTGGATGCCGCCCAGCTCCTTGATGCTCTTGATATTCACCACGCGCTTGGGCGTGTGAAGATAATCCTTCATCAAGCTGATCTGGTCCGTACCACCTGCCAGCACGTCCGCCTCACCCCACTGGGATCCCAGCAGAGCCAGCGCCTCATGCAAAGTGGAAGGGCTTGCATATTCGAAGGCTTGCATTACGCGGTCCTCCTATCGAGCGCGGCCAGTATTCGTGCCGGTGTGAGTGGCACTCTGGGCGCTCTTACTCCAATGGCATTCGCGACAGCGTTCGCAATCGCCGCAATGCCGCCGATCGCGCACGGCTCACCTAATCCCACCACGCCGCGCTTGTCGTTTTCTTCGCGGATATCCATGTGGACGATGATCTCGCCGATGTCGCCAATCCCGGCCAGTTTGTAAAACTCCATGTCGGGATTCAACACGCGGCCGGTCTGTTCATCCATGATGCGTTCCTCATACAGCGCACCGCAGATGCTCATGATGCAGGCGCCGTAAACCTGGCTTTCGGCCGTCTTCGGATTCACCACCAGCCCGCAATCCTGCACGGCCACCAGGCGATTCATCTTCACGATGCCGGTTTCGGTGTCCACCGAAACGTCTGCCATTTGCACGCCGCCGACGCCGCCCGTGTTCAAGCCCTCTTGCGGCGCTTTGGCGGGTTCGTTCGCGCCCATTTCGGAAATGCTGTTGACGCCCAGCTTCTGGCAAGCTTGCGTGAAGCTCATGCCCTTGTCGGGATTGCCTTTCACGCGAATTCGCTGATCCACGGCTTCCAGATCATCCGCGCTTACGTCCAGCGACTTCGCCACCACTTCAAACAGCTTTGCCAGCGCATTCACGCTGGACTTGCGCGTGGATGAAGTGACGCCGCCG
The DNA here is from genome assembly GCA_050011295.1 of Bryobacteraceae bacterium. Classification (GTDB taxonomy): domain Bacteria; phylum Acidobacteriota; class Terriglobia; order Bryobacterales; family Bryobacteraceae; genus Palsa-89. The sequence continues at coordinate 20,378 of JBEKJJ010000088.1, read as the reverse complement.
ATGGTGGTGGATCCTCCGGACCCGCCCGAGTTCGGATACGCATTGTCGCCCAGCTTGACCTTGATCGCAGTAACGGGCAATCCAAAAGTTTCGGCGGCGATCATCGCCACCATGGTGCGAGTTCCGGTGCCGAGATCCTGCGTGGCTAGTTCCACCTCCACCGATGCATCCGGATGGATGGTTGTCTTACAAGTGCTCGCGTGCCCTGCCCCGCCCCACGTACCGAGCGCCAGGCCGAGTCCGCGCTTCACCGGACCACTCGCGGAATCACCGCGCGGATGCCAGTTCTTTTTCCACTCAATCAACTCGGCCGCCTTCGCGAATTGGAACTTATAAAGATCGGCGCGAGAAGTGTAGTTGATGTTCTTGAGGAACATATCGAGCGGATCCATATTGATCTTGGCCGCCAGATCCTCAAGAGCCGAGCAGGTAATGAAGCAGACCTGCGGATGGCTGGGCGCGCGCCAGGCTCGAGCGGCGCCCGCGTTGACGGAAACTGCCGTGTGGTTGATGCGCCGGTTGGGAACTTGAGTAAAGACATAAGGGAACAAGGCCGCGTTCAAATTGCCGCCACCGATTCCGCCGGTGGACCAGGTCTCGGACTGCCAGGCCGTGATGGTTCCATCTTTCTTTGCCGCAGTTTTCACCTTGGCAAAAACCGAGGGACGATTCCCAGCGATGGAAAGTTCGGTAGCGCGATCCAGAAACAGTTTTACCGGCCGGCCGCCGCTGGCCTTCGATAGCTCCGCGGACTCCAAGCCCCACTTGTCTGCCGGGAACTTGCTGCCGAATCCGCCGCCCATGTAATCCATGTGGACGTGGACGTTGGCGATGGGAATATTTAGCGCGCGGCCAATGTCGCTCGCGATTCCATATACGTTCTGCGTAGACGGAAAATATTCCGCGTGATCGCCCTTAATCTGGATGGTTTGGCCATGCGACTCCAGGCAGCAATGCGTCAAAACCGGGATGCCATAGGAGCCTTCCGATGTGGCATCAGCTTCCTGAAAGGCTTTGTCGATGTCGCCTGTGGCTTGTTCGCCCGAGGGCCGGGCGCGGTTGCCGGCTTTCGACAAATCTTCTTCGTTCACCAGGTGCGGCATCACCTCGTAATTCACTTTGATGAGGCGAACGGCGTCGTTGGCGACTTCTTCGGTGGTAGCCGCTACAAAAGCCATCTCCTGTCCGGCCCATTGCAACTCGTCGCCGGCCTTCACGACGGCTCGCACCGCGGTAACGCCGGCCAATTTTTCAGCGGCGCTGGTATCGATGCTGGTCACCTTGGCATGCGCATGCGGAGAAGTGAGCAATGCGCCAAACAACATCCCATCCGGCTTCACATCCGAGTTGTATTTCGCGGCGCCGGTGGATTTAGCGACGCCATCCAAACGGTCCAGGCGCTTTCCCATTACGCGCCGCTTGTCCATCGGCGGCCAATGGTAATCGGGGGTGTTAGGCATTTTTGGCTCCCTTCATTTCTTTGGCCGCATCCAGCACGGCCTTTCGAACTCCCACGTAGGTGCCGCAGCGGCAGAGGTTTCCACCCAATCCTGTTTTCACTTCTTCGTAGGTCGGATTCGGATTCTTGTCGAGAAACCCTTTGGCCGCCATTACGAATCCAGGAGTGCAATATCCACACTGTTGCGCGTCGTTGGCCACAAAGGCTCTCGACACGGCATGCGGTTTGCCATTTTGCGCGAGGCCCTCCAGCGTTTGAATCTGCCGGCCCTGCGCGTCGATGGCGAGCACCGTGCAGCTATACATCACTTTGCCGTCGATGATGACGGTGCAGGCGCCGCACGTTCCGCGATCACACACACGCTTGGCGGCGGTAAGATCCAGCCGGTGCCGCAAGGTGTCCAGCAGCGTGGAGCGCGGCTCAACGCTGGTCTTGTAGGGCTTACCGTTAATCTGTAAAGTTATGGGAACTTCGCCCGGCCCGGCTACCTTGGCGCTGGTCTGTGCCTGGGCTTCGGTTTCAAGAACGCCGGTAGTGAGGACGCCACTGGTGACGCCGACGCCCTGCAGAAAACCACGGCGGGAAAAGTTGGATTTAGGTTTGCGTTTTTCGGGATCTTGCTTCAGACTCACCGGTCACCTTCCTTTGGGACGAATCTAATCGATCTTAGCAAAAGACTTAGTCAGCCGGTGTTTTGGTTACAGCGTGGTGCGCAATACGCTATCGATGCTCGATTCCGACTATCAACGTTTGATTCCGACTATCGAACGCTGATTCCGACCATCGAACGCTGATTCCGAGCCGCGACCGGGAGGAAGCGCTACGGGCAGTTGGGATGCACCCGTGCCCTCTGACGCTCCCTTCCGGTCGCGGTTCGGTATAGTCGAGCGGGATTACAGGCCGGACCCTACGAGACTGGCGATCAGGAACGCCAGCACAATCAACGAGACAACGGCATAGGTCCAATCCCGTTCCAACGCGAAGCCGGCCGCGCACGTGATCACACGCACTACCGGCGTAGCGATGAGAATCAGAAGTCCAAGTTGAATTATGAAGAGCGGGTCCAAAGTCAGTGCGCCGTGAAGAACCCCCCGTATGCTGGCGAATTCGGTGGGTTCGGCGTGGAACTTCCGATGATCCGGCATGGCTTTTCGATAGCTTGCGAGGAACGTGATGCCGCCTATCAATACAAGTGTTGCGGCCAGTATGACGCCTGCGCGGAGCACCACACTGACCACTCGATCCAGCCGCTCGTCACCGACTCTCATAACTTTCCTGTAACGCCTCCGTAGATCATCTCAATCGCGAGAACGCCCACCACCGCCGCGAACAATAGCCGGAGGGTCTTCACGAGCGCCGCTGACAGCCAACGCGCGCCCAGTAACGATCCCAGAAGGACCCCCAGCATCACCGGCATAGTCACATCCGGAACGATCCATCCCCGGCGGAGATAAACGCCGACGCTAGCCGCAGCCGTCACGCCAATCATGAAATTGCTGGTCGCGGTAGAAACCTTGAACGGGATCCGCATGATACGATCCATCGCGATTACCTTTAAAGCTCCCGACCCAATTCCTAGGAGTCCCGAAGTCACGCCGGCTCCGAACATCATCGAAAATCCAGCTTTCACGCCCTGAACGGCGTACTGTTTTAGACCCTCTTCGGAAGGGTATTCGCCATTTAATCGAAAGCGTTGTGCCAACGGGTCCGTGCTGGTGGCCAAATGATCCGGATCTGCCGCGTGGACGTATAAGCGGAAACCAGCAGCACCACGCCCATAATGATCGAAAGGGCGGCTGTAGGAGTACGGGTAGCGATAACAGCGCCCACGATTGCGCCGCATGTAGTTGCAATCTCCAGAAGCAATCCGATACGCACGTTCGAAAAACCCTCGCGCACGTAGGCGGAAGCCGCTCCTGACGAGGTTGCAATCACAGAAACCAACGATGCTCCCATGGCATATCGCAGGTCGATGTGAAAGAGCAGCGCGAGAACCGGCGTGATAACAACGCCGCCGCCCAGGCCGGTCAGGGAACCGATAAATCCGGCAGCGGTCGCCGCCAAGAAGACCAGCGACCTAAAGAGGAGCATGGACACGCTTCAGCCGGTTGCAGATTACCACGAGCGCCCGGCCAACGGATACATCGCGATCGGCATTGCCTTCGCATAGGTTTTGAAGTCGGCATCCGTCGTGAGGATCTGCCACTTTCGAGCAAGCGCGACAGCGCAGATCAAAAAATCGGCTGCGGAACCAGCAACGCCGCGCGACCGGCATTGATTGCTGCACTGAGCTGCCTGCTCATAGTCCGCCGTGCCGAGTGGTTGGTCAGGAAAAGCCCGAAGGAAATCCCGGAGCCGATCATACTGAGCCGGCTCGCGAATTCCCGAAAGAAGCTCTTGCCGGATCGGCCCTATCAATCGGACGCGATCATCTCGAATCAAATCCCCGAGCGCCACAGTCAGGCCTTGCTCGGTCTCACTTATATTTCCCCTCGGCCTTCGCAGGGCCAGCGACCAGACACTGGTGTCAACTAATACCTCCACTACCGCCTCTTCTTGCGCTGGGCTTTATAGTCATAGCGTGGATCGAAATCAATCGTGCCGAATAGAGACAAGATCTCCAGTCTCTTGCGGTGCGCTACATACTCCGAAAGCGCCGCGGTAACGGCATCTTTCTTGGTCTTGTGATTGCCAACCTTGCGCGCCTCCTCAATGAGTTTGTCGTCGATGGCGAGATTCGTGGGCATGGCTTACACACTCCGATGTGTAGATCCTAGTGTAGCAAATCGCTCCCAACCCGGCCCCTCCAGCTTCGGCTTGAATTCCTGTGGATGCATAATCTCGGCGAGAATCTCAAGTGACTCCACAATCCTGGGCCCGGGCCGATTCAGATACTGATTGCCGTCCGCCAAGTACACTTCCCCGCTCTGAACCGCGCGCAATTCTCGCCATCCCGGCCGATCGGTCAACCAGTACATCTCCCGCCGCGTTCGTTCCAGGTCGAACCCGCATGGCATGCTGATGATCACATCCGGGTCGGATGACACTAGTTCCTCCCAGTTCATCCACGGCGAATGCAGGCCCGCCTTGCCGAGTAGATTTTCGCCGTTTGCTAACTCCACAAGCTCGGGAACCCAATTGCCCGCAGCCATCAGTGGTTCGTGCCATTCGATGCAGGCCACGCGAGGACGGCGCCGCGCGTTGCGGGCGCGTGTCGAGATCTGCGACATCTCATGACGAAGGGTCGCCACAACATCCTCGCCCTTCTCAGCCACGCCGCAGGCGGAGGCCACTCGATTAATATCCTGCCAGATATCATCCAGCGCATTAGGTTCCAGTGCTATCAATTTGGGACGGCTAGAGATGGATCGTGCCAATGCACGCTCGACATCCTCCGGAGTAACGGCGCAAACCCGGCATTGCGTCTGGGTGATAATATGCGTTGGCTGCAATTGCTCCAGGACGTTTTCGAAAACTTCGTAGACCGATAGCGCGTTCGCCAGGCGCTGCTTCACTTGGGCATCGATTTCGGCGCTGTCTCCGTTTATCGGAAAGCTCGGTGTAGTGCAGACTGGAAGTGCTCGAACTTCCTCAGGAAAATCGCATTCGTGACTGCGCCCCACCTGCGCTTCACCAAGCCCCAGTGCATGCACGATTTCTGTGGCGCTCGCGATCAACGAGACGATGCGAATCATTTCTCTAATGTAGTCTGGTTTGCGGCGGGATTCTGGCGCGCGTCAAATAGTTGTCACTGGTTACAGCCGGGTGATGATTCGAGCGTTGAGCCCAAGGAGCCGGTCGGGTGGGTATCTTGTTGGGGAGAGTCAATAGAAGTAATGGGTTGGAGATTGAAACGCGGATAGTCAGCAGGATCGACCCTGGCTCCCTGAGCTGTGCTTGGTTTCATCGCCTTCACTCAATGCAAGCTCACTTCCAAAGCTGAAAGCGTTCATTTCTAAGGTGAAGGCCGCAACTCTTCAATTGAACGAGGCATATGCCAGAAAAAATTACCAGAATGGAACCAGGTTCATGCAAAACGGAACCACCGCCAGTTGTCACATCGTAATTGGCGGGTGTCACGTGTCAAAGTGTTACTGCTATATTGGCCTTGTGCCGCCCGAAGCCGATCCCATTCTCAGCGCCTTCTACGACACGGGCGCGTATCTGCGCGGTCATTTCCGGTTGACCAGCGGATTGCACAGCCCTGAATACCTGCAGTGCGCGCTGGTGCTGCAACATCCGCGCTACGCCGAGCATTTTGGGCGACTGTTAGCCACCGAGTTCCGGCGGCTGGAGCCGGCGCTCGACACTGCCATTGTGGCCTCGCCCGCGATCGGCGGCCTGATCATCGGCCACGAGGTCGCTCGGGCGCTGGGCGCGCGCTTCATCTTTACTGAGCGCGATGCATCCGGCAAAATGGTTCTGCGCCGAGGCTTCAATGTCGAACCAGGCGAAACGGCCGTGGTGGTGGAAGATGTTGTTACTACCGGTGGCAGCTCGCGCGAGGTGATCGAGATTCTGAAGGAATCCGGCGCGCGTGTGCTCGGCGCCGGTTCCATCATCGATCGCAGCGGTGGCGCGGTGGATCTCGGTGTTCCCCGCGTAGCCCTGAAGACGCTCGAAGTGGTCGCTTACGCGCCTGACGATTGCCCGTTGTGCCGCGCCGGAAGTCCGGTGATCAAGCCGGGATCGCGGCCCGTCCATGCGGCGAATTAAGATCCAGCTTTCCTACGACGGCACCGACTATCACGGCTGGCAGGTGCAACCCGGCCTTGCCACCATCCAAGGCGCGCTCGAGCAAGTGATTTCGGAAATTGAGGGCAAGCCAGTGCAGGTGGCCGGTTCCGGCCGGACCGATGCCGGTGTTCACGCGCTGGCGCAAGTGGCCGCATTTACTATCGATAACCCGATCCCGGTGGAAAACCTGGCGCGAGCCATGAACCGGTTGCTCGCGCGCGATATCCGCGTGTTGAAAGCGGAAGAGGCGCATCTCGATTTCCATCCGAGGTTTAAGGCAAGAGCGAAGACCTACGAATATCGTATCTTTCGCGCCGAGATCTGCCCGCCTTTCGAGCGCCGCTACGTCTACCATCATCCTTATCCGCTACGCGTCGAAGAAATGATCGCGTCCGCACCGCTACTCGAAGGAGAGCATGACTTCGCTGCTTTCGCCGCTACCGATGACCGCGACGAACTACCTGGAAACTCCAAAGTCCGCACCATTTTCTGCTCCCGCCTGGCGCAAGAGAGCGACCGATTAATCTATCGTGTAACCGGCAGCGGCTTCTTGAAGCACATGGTCCGCAATATCGTTGGGGTTTTGCTCGAAACCGGAAAAGGAAACGTGGACCGCTCGGGCATTTTAGCGCGCCTTGAGCCCGGCAGCGAAATTCCGCCCGGCCCCACTGCTCCCGCGCGGGGATTATTCTTGATCTCAGTCGAATATTGAAACTTTTCGCGACTGGGTTTTCTGTACAATGGGGACCTGCACGTCGGAAAGGAGAGATTTTCTGTGAGAAGCATACCCCATTCGTCTATTGTTGCCGTGACTGTCGCCGCCGTCGCCAGCGTCTACGGCCAAAGCTCAGATGCGAAGACTTCCCTTCAACAAGCGTTGAACAGCCAGTACACTCTAACGAAAGTTTCGAAGGATAGAAACGATATCCTCGCTGCGGGGAGCGTGCTGGTACTGAAGAAGGACGGACTGATGATGTACTCCACTGCTTCTCCCATGCCTCCTTCGAACACGTACAAAAACGGAAAGATCTCACAAGGTATGGGCGGATTCGGCCGCGATCTCGCGATCGGTATCGCTGGAGGGAGCACTGCTACGGAATATCCGCAGCGCAAGTTCGTCACCGGTGAGACATTTTGGGTCGCGGGCGTCACTGTCGTGAAGGATGGAATTGTCTTTGACCTATATAGTGATCCGTTCGACGACGTCCGCTACTACTCGCAACTGAAAATTCCGTTCGACAAACGCACTATTCCGTCACCGGATGATGCGCTCAGTAAGATCGCGGAGGTCGTGGCGGTGCAACCGCCCGACAATTCTCAGGCGCCTGCAGCCCCCGAGCAAGCGCCCGCTGGCACACTTCAAAACGGTGACATCCTCAAAATGGTGAAGGCTGGTCTGGATGATTCGATTATTATCGCCAAGATCAAAACCTCCAAGTGCCGGTTCGACACGTCGCCCGACACTCTGATCACTCTGAAGCAGAGCGCCGTGAGTTCGGCAGTAATGCGGGCGATGACCCAAGCCCCTCATGAATGATCTCGCACGATGGGGCGTTCACGGCCCAGTCGAAACGCTGCGGACGGAGTGGGCCGAATGGGATCAGGCCAAGAACGACTGGCAGCCGTTTAAACGCCGGACGTCGGCGCGGTTCCGTACTGACGGTCAGATCATTGGAACGGAAGCGTTCAATCCCGATGGGTCCGTTGCGCGAACGGCCTGCGTCTACAATCAGTCTAGTCAAATCGTGGAAACTAGCTTCCAGATGAACGATGGTCCCGCCAGCAAAATCCTGTACCTTTACGACGGCGACGGAATTGTCCGTACGATCAATATCGACGAGAAAGGTGTCAGCAGAGAACCCGAGATCTACCGTTACGATTCCAGCGGCCGGAAAGCGAAAATCCAGGTCCTTCCGAAAGTGGAAGGCGACATTGCCTATTCGGTGGATTTCGAAGGAGCAGCCTCACTGTTCGGCACGAGCGGCGCCGCAACCATGACCACCGTCTACGACGACCAAGGCCATGCCACCGAGATATTGGTCCATGACGCCGCCCACCGTCTGCTCCGGCGAACGACAATGACACAAGATGGCGCCGCAAGGCCGGTGAAACAGGAGGTGCGGGCCGATCGCGAGGCGCTCAAGGCAGCTTTGGCGGCCGCATTTGGCCCAAACAATGTATTGGTAACCCTCACGAACACATACGATGAGAAGGGCCGGCGCGTGGAGCGCACCATGACGATGGGCACTCTGGGCGGGGACCGCACAACCTTCCGTTTCGACGATCACGATAATCCTATCGAAGGGAACTCAGAACACACCAGCCGCGACGTCGGGATGGGCGAACAGGGCAAGGATTACCAGCGTTCGAACGTCGAACGCCGGATCACTTATTACCAGCCGGAACCGCATTGATATCCGAGCTCTCAAGTACCGACTTCGGCCATCCATCTTTCGCGACCTGGATCATTGCCCGACCAATCCGCTCGGTGGTGGTAATGTACTTCGGGAATCTTCCCGTCAGCAAAGGAAGCAGCGGCCCAAGGACTGCGTAAAAGAACCGGTAGAGTCCGGTCTTAGACTTGACTCCGTGAAGCGGCACAATTACACCGGGCCGGAACATGTAGGCAGCCTTGAAAGGAAGCTTCAGCAGATCGTTTTCGGTCTTACCCTTCACTCGCGCCCACATGCTGCGGCCACGCTCGGAGCTGTCCGTGCCCATGCCCGACACATAGATAAACGTCATTCCAGGATTGACCCGGAACAACGTGCGCGCCGCGGCCAAGGTAATGTCATAAGTAATGCGCGTATACTGCTGCTCGGTCATCCCGGCCGAGGAAATCCCCAGGCAGAAAAAGCACGCATCGAATCCGGCGAGTTGGCTCTCGATGGCTGAGTAATTCAGGAAATCTGTATGTATCAATTCGCGCAGCTTGGGATCTTGCTGCCCACTCACGGTTCGCCCAATCGACACTACTTCCCGCACCCCCGGATCAAGCAGACATTCCCGCAGAACGCCCTGCCCCACCATCCCGCTAGCCCCAAACAGAATCACCCGCACCCATCCATTAAACCAACCTCAGCCCGAGGCCTCAGCCCGAGGCCCCAGCCCCCAGCCCCGAGCCCCCAGCCCCGAGCCCCCAGTCCCGCCCTCTTGACTTACCGATTACACGTAATTACAATACCCGTATGGCAGCTGTCGGTAATCCGCAAATGACCTTGCGCGAGGCGTTGGCCATCCCCGCCTTCCGCAAACTTTGGCTTGCCCAATTAGTCAGCATCTTCGGCGATTTTCTGGCGCTCTACGCGGTCCTGAGCGCGATGTCGTTCCGCATGCATGCCTCGGCACGCGCCATTACGTTGGTCACCGTCTTTTTCCTGCTTCCCATGGCGCTGGTGGGTCCGTTGGCCGGCGTATTTGTGGATCGCTGGAATCCCAAGCGGACCTTGGTTACGAGCGACCTGGCGCGGGCGGTGTTGGCGCTGGGACTGGTGCTAGCCGGCGCGCCCTGGCATATCTACATGGTCTTCTTCGCTCTCAGCACATTCTCGAGTTTCTTTCTGCCCGCGCGGTCCGTGGTATTGCCACAGATCGTACCTCTGGAAGGATTGATGAGCGCCAACGCGGTGTTACAACAAACCGTGCAAATGCTGCAAATCGCGAGCCCCGCCATCGCCGGCGCATTGGCCGGCTGGGCTGGACCGAACGTCTGCTACTATCTCGACAGTGCTAGCTTTGTGTTCTCCGGATTGATGATCGCGGCCATGTCCATACCGGCGCGGCCGGCCCACGCGAACCGGCATGTCGACTCGGTACTGAAGGATCTGTTCTCCGGAACCCGCTTCATCCTGGGGCATCCGGTAATCAGTTTCGTAATCCTCTCCATCGCCGCAGGAACATTCGCGATTAGCGCTTTCGGGTCACTGACCGCCATATTCGTACGCGATGTTCTGCATTCGAACTCGTACCTGTTCGGCACTCTTGGATCGCTGATCGGCGTCGGCATGCTGTCGGGCGGGTTTGCCGTGACACCGCTAGCACGCCGCATCCAGCAAAAAGCGCACTTAGTGACCGCCGGAATTCTGCTTTGCGGAATTTCCATCGGCACCATCGCGCGCTTCCCGAACGACCTGGTAGCGCTGATCGGATGCCTGGGAATCGGAGTTGGCGCGTCGCTGATGGTGATTGCCGCGACAGCACTGATGCAGGGACAGGTGCCGCATGAGATGCGTGGCCGCGTGAGCAGCAGCACCATGTCGCTCATATCAATATCGCAAGGTATCGCGCTGCTCTTTGCCGGCGATTTGGCTTCCCGATACGGAATCGTCTACGTGTTCTACGGTAGCGCCGCGATACTTGTACTGATTGCGCTCGGGGGAGCTATCCGGCTTAGGAAGCCGCTTTAAGGAGCTTTGACGCTATGTCTAAAAAAATACTCGGCGCATATCTCGGCCACTTGTCGGACGTTCCCGATCTTCAGAATTTACTCGACCGATTCGGCAACAAAGGCGAAGGCCGCGGCAATGTCGTAATGGTTCGGCTGGGCGACGAAGCCTTGGAGCGCGTCGATCAATTGGTGGAGGCTACGCTCTTCAGCAGCCGTTCCGAGGCCACAGCCTATCTTGTAGGCGCCGGCATCGAGAGTCAGCAAGAACTTTTCGACCGGCTGGGTACGCACACCAAAGAAATCCGGAAGTTGAAGGAACAGCTGCGCAAGGTAGCTCTCGAGGCCCTGCAGCCGAAGAAGAAAAAGTAGCCCCGCTCCGGGCGAGTGTTATAGTGTAAGAAGAACTGGAGATTGCAACATGAGAACTATCCTCTGTGCAGCAGCTTCGCTCGGTATCTCTGCTACGCTGGCCCTCAGCGCGAGCCTTCCCTCCACCCACGTCCGCGGCGAGTATATTGAAGCCCGCACTGCCGACGTTTACACCGGACCCTGTTTCGCCAACGCCGAAGTCGGCCTCACCGGCGATCTGGCCGTAATGGGATGGAAGATCGATCAGGGTGATTTCCAAGGCGTGAACCTGGACGGCCTCTCGGTGATGGGCGCCATTCACGCGAGCAACACGCTCGGCAATGTAATCGATACGGTTTATCCGGTGAAGGCGGTGCTGATCATTGATGAGCGTGCCAATGCAGAGCAGCGTCTAGCATTGAAAGCGTTCGCTCAGAAGATGGGCGGCCAGCTGCTGGCGGACGTAGTGCATATTGAGTATCAGCCCATCGAGTTCGCCATGGCCGACAACAACGTCCACACCCGCAAAGCTGTCATGACTGCCGGAAACATGGTGAAGTTGGAAACGCGCGCGATGACGGATGCCGATCAGGTCTGCCACAACGAGTCAGTCTGGTATCAACCGCTCACCCCGGTGGAGCACGCCATGGCCGCCTATACTGTGTCGAACGATTTCGGCGGAAGCGGACTCGGTACAGTCTGGAAATACAGCGGCAATCGCGGTTCGTTTGTCGGCACTTTTCAAATCAGCGAGTAACGCATGTGGGGCAGCGCCATGCGCTGCCAATCGCTACTTCGTCGCCGCCGGGCTCCCTTCTTCCGGCTTCGGCAACGGCTTCCTCGGTAACATCTCTTGCCGCGTGGCTGCATCGTAGACCACGGCCGCGATCACTGCCGAACATTGCATCAGGTCACCTGCGATGGCGTGATCGTACGTGTCCATGCTCGAATGATGAGCGACTGTCGAATAATCCAGCGGGTCCTGGATGAACTGGAATCCCGGCAACCCCACGGCATCGAATGACAGATGATCCGTTCCTCCGGTATTGCGAATGGTGATGGTGCTCACTCCCAGATCGCGGAACGGCGCCAGCCAGTCCTCAAAAAGCGGCCGCATTGCGTCATGATTCTGCAGATAAACTCCGCGAATCTTACCGCTGCCGTTATCCAGATTGAAATAGCCCGAGAGCGTGGCGTGAGCGGAAGTCAGCTTCATGGTCTTGGGATCGCCGAAATGCTCTTTGACATAAGCTTTCGATCCCAACAAGCCTTCTTCTTCCCCGCTCCACAGCCCGATGCGAACGGTTCGATCCATTTTTAGATCCAGCGCTTTCAAAATCCGCACCACTTCCATCATCACGGCACTACCGGCGCCATTGTCCGTGGCACCCGTGCCGCTGTGCCAGGAATCGAAATGCGCGCCCACCATGACGATTTCGTCTTTCTTCGAGCCGCCGGGTATCTCGGCAATCAGATTATAAGCGTCCACCGCGGCGTCTGACGCACGCGTCTTCAAGTTCACGGCCAACTCGACCTTGGCTTTATCCCCGATCAGGCGCGCGATGCGATTGTATTGTTCGGACGTCACCACGAATGTCGGCGGCGCGGGTTGGTTCTTGGGATTATACGGACCGGCGGCCTCAGCGAACACCATTCCGTCACGCGCGCGGCGGTCGTCCAGAAGCACTGCCAGTACCCCTTCCTGCGTTAGGAACTGCGCGCGCTTGTTCGAAACCTCCTCGCGCTTGTCGAAGAACGCATCGATCATCGCCGGCGACATGCTAGTGAAAAAACGCATGCGCTGCTCGGCGTCATCCGGCACATCCAGATTGGCCACATCGACCTTCATCCGCTCCACCAGGGCCGGCGCAACCGCCATATCTTGCAGCTCAGCGCCGGTGTAACGGCGGAAGGCCGGTTTAGACTCCGCCTCCACGATATTGTTGATGGGTTCGGAAATCAGTACGATCTTGCCCTTGAGTTTGCCTTTCCACTTCTCGATGAACTTCTCCAGATCGGCTTCGGCCTTCTTGGGACTCATCGTGCTGGACATGGGCGCAAGAATTGGCTCCCCGCTCACGGCACCTTTCGTACTCTGAGACCAAGCCAGCGGCCATGCGTTCAGAAGCGAGTAGCGCGGCTGCGTCATCTCCACAGCAAACTTTTCGAGCGTCCAGCTCCGGCCGAACGGACCCCATTTTTCCAGATGAGCGTTCTCGAGGCCATACTCTTCGAGGCGCTTCAAAGCCCAATCCGCAGCCTCTTTGAATTCCGGCGACCCGGTCAACCGGGGACCGTACCGATCAGAAAGACTTTGGAGGGTCTCCATCACCTTGGAATTCTGAAATTCCTCGGCCTTGATTCGATTGACAACAGCTAGATCGACGGAATCGGCCGCGGAGGCGGCGAGTGCAGCAGCGAGGGCGATGACAGCAGTGCGCATGAGGACTATTATGCGCACAAATCAATGAGGCAATCTTACTCTGTCGGTCCGCCCGGCCTGCGCTCCGGCTGCGGCTTCGGCAAGGGCTTGCGCGGCAGCATCTCCTCCCGCATAGCCGTGTTGTAAACGAACGCCGCCATGATCGCCGACGCCTGCATCAGGTCGCCCGCTTGCACGTGATCGTACACATCCATGTTGGAATGATGCGTGCGCGTGCTGTAATCCATGGGGTCCTGGATGAATTGAAAACCGGGCAGCCCGACGGCGTCGAAGGATTGATGATCTGTTCCGCCGGTGTTTCGAATAGTCACAGTCGACGCGCCGAGATCCTTGAACGGCTCCAGCCACGATTCGAAAATCGGCCGCGCCATATCGTTGCCCTGCAAATAAATGCCGCGGATCTTTCCAGTGCCGTTGTCGTAATTGAAGTAGCCGGCCAGCTTCGCGTGCTCCGCAGAGAGCTTCATTGTTTCCCGATCCGCGAAATGCTCCTTCACATATGCTTTCGATCCCAACAGGCCTTCCTCTTCCCCGCTCCACAGCGCCATGCGGACCGTTCGGTCCATGTTCAAATTGAGTGACTTCAAGATGCGGACCGCCTCCATCACCACCGCGCTGCCGGCCGCGTTATCGGTTGCGCCGGTGCCGCCGTGCCAGGAATCCAGGTGGGCGCCCAGCATCACGATCTCGTCTTTCTTCGCGTTGCCGGGGATCTCCGCAACCACGTTCACAGAATCCGTCTGGTCTTCGAAGATTTGATTCTGAATGTTGAATTGAAGCTTCACCGGGATATTGTGCTCCATCAATCGCGCGATGCGATTGTAGTGCTCCGGCGTGAGGGCGACCGAAGTAACGGCGATGGGTTTCTTGACATCGTATGGTCCGCCCGAAGATGCGAACACGGTGCCGCCGTCGCCGTTGTAGCCGAACGAGAGCAACACCAGCGCGCCTTCATCCTTCATGAACTGGGCCAGCTTTTCTTGGAACTTGCGACGCTCCTCGCGCCGCTGGCGCGCCTCTTCGGGAGTGGCCGGTGGCTGGTCCGTGCTGCCTGGCGGGCGAAATCCAAAGGGCGACCGGCCCGGTTCGGGCGCGGTGGCTTCATCCGCCAGCTCCGCATCGGTCAGGCGATGTCCGGAAGCGGTCGTCTGCATGGCCAGTTGCTTCGCCGGCGCCGACATCACCACTTTGCCCTTCAACTTGCCCTTGTATTTATCGAAGTCGGCTTCCGTGGTTATTTTGACCATGATCGGCTCGCCCGTCACGGTTCCGTCCGTTCCGGCGGTCCAGGCCAACGGCACGCCGATCAGTGGCTGGTATTGCGGCTCAATCATATGCGCTTCAAAATGCTTCGTGGCCCAACCCCGCCCGAACGGTCCCCACTTCTCCTCTTTCGCGCTGAGGCCGTACTCGGTCATTCGCTTCACCACCCAATCCGCCGCTGCTTTGTAAGCGGGCGAACCGGTGAGCCGAGGGCCGTTGACATCCGTCAGGTAGAACATGTGATCCATGACCTTTGAATTCTCGAAGGCTTCGGATTTGATCCGATTGATCACCAGAAGATCTACCTTTTCGCCGGCCAGCACCAGGAGCGGAATGCTCACGGCCGCGAGCCAAATTATCATTCGCGCAGTCTTAGGTTTGGGCATAGTTAATTAAAGTATCATGGCGTCAACAGGCCACCGAAAAGTTACCGCCACACGCTACAATCTGATTTAGCGTGAAGATTACCATCTCCAAGGAGAACTATCTAAAGACCATTGCAGAGGCCGAGAGCGAGGGTGAGCCCGTTATCGCAGCCACGCTGGCGCGCTGGTTGAACGTATCGGCGCCGGCTGTGACCATGGCGATCAAGCGCCTGAAACGCGACTCCCTCATTCGCGTGGGCCGCGACGGCCAGCTTTCGCTCACGCCCGGAGGCCGCGACATCGCGAACCGCTTGCTCAACCGGCATCATTTGATTGAGCGCATGCTCACCGAAATCTTCGGGATGGAATGGTATAAAGTCCACGAAGAGGCCGAGCAGTTGGAGCACGCAGTTTCTGCCGATTTCGAGCGCCGCTTGCTGGAACGGCTCGGCACCGGCGAAGCTTGCCCCCACGGAAATCGCGTGGAGCGCGACACGCCGCAGGATCGCCGCAATCGTGGCTGGCGACCGCTCGATGAGGTGCCTTCGTCTTCCGGCGCCACTGTCGTCAGTGTGTTCGAGCGTGACCAGCGTTTGCTTGAGTATCTCAACGGAATCGGGATTCGCCCGGGTGCCACAGTCAAAATGCTGGCTACGAATTACGACGACACGCTGACGCTGGGCATCGATGGAAAGCCAGTCCAACTAGGCCGTGTCGCAGCGGCGAAGGTATGGGTAGGCCCTTTAAGCTGACCGGTGCTTTGTTACCGCGCCGATACCGGAGAATCCAACTTCTGGAAATACTCGATCGTCGCCCGAAGTCCCGTTTCCAGGTCGACCTTCGGCTCCCACGCCAACACGCGCTTGGCCTTGTCAATCTGAGGCTGGCGCTGCTTGGGATCGTCTTCCGGAAGCGGCTCGAATTTGATAGGAGCGTCGGTTCCAGTGATCCGGCGGATTCGCTCTGCGAACTCGAGAATCGTCATCTCTTCGGGATTACCGAGATTCACCGGATAGCGTTCGTCTGAAAACGCCAACCGGTAAAGCCCGTCCACCAGATCGTCCACATAACAGAAACTGCGAGTCTGTGAGCCGTCGCCGAACACCGTCATCGGCTCGCCCCGCAGTGCCTGATCGACAAAAGCGGGAACCACGCGCCCATCATTCAGCTGCATCCGAGGCCCGTAGGTATTGAAGATCCGCGCGATATTGGTCCGCAGTTTATGTACCCGGTGGTAAGCCATGGTAAGGGCTTCGGCATAGCGCTTGCTTTCGTCGTAACAGGAGCGCGGGCCAACCGGATTCACATTGCCCCAGTACGTTTCCACCTGGGGATGCACTGCAGGATCGCCGTAGCACTCCGAGGTGGATGTCACCAGAAACCTGGCATGGTGCTGACGCGCGATTTCCAGCATGTTGCGAGTTCCCGCCGATCCCACCTCCAGGGTTTCGATGGGATGCTCCAAGTAATCCTTCGGACTTGCCAGTGAGGCCAGGTGCAGCACACCGTCCACGGGGCCTTCGATTTCTATCGGCCGCGAGATATCCCACTCGCGTAGCGCAAATGCTGGGTTGCCCTCCAAATGCTCGACATTTCGCGCCGCGCCTGTGACGAAATTATCCAACCCCACTACGGAATGGCCTTCGGCGATCAGCCTATCGCATAAGTGCGAGCCGATAAATCCAGCCGCGCCTGAGATGATGAATCGCAATGATTGCTCCAGATGTTGCTCCAGATGCTGTTCCAAACCATCTATCGTAGCGAATCCCGCCAAGCTTTACCCCCAGCCTGCGCTACACTCGCTTCTTATGGTTCAATTCTCCTGGCCCGAGACCGTCCTGTTTCTGGCCCTGTTGGCCGCTTCGCTGTATGGCTTCTGGCGGCGATTCCATAAAGTCTGGCACATCGTGCTGCACTCGAAAAAAGATCCCGAGTTCAGCATCCGGCCAGTGGGACGCCGCGTACGCGACTTCGTTTGGGAAGTCCTGCTGCAAGGGAAAGTCATCCGCGAGCGGCCCCTGCCCGGTTTAGCGCACGCCTTCGTCTTTTGGGGATTCTGCGCATTCGCGCTGGTCACCATCAACCATTTTGCCGAGGGCATCGGCCTACATCTCATCACCCGCGATGGCTTTTTCGGAAGGTTCTACTTTGCCGTCGCGGCTATTTTCGCTGTCCTGGTAGCCGTTTCCATAAGCGGGCTCGCCTTTCGACGCCTGGTACTGCAGCCCAAGTGGCTGGGGGCGCTGTCGTATGAATCGGGCTTCATCGCGTTGCTTATTTTTCTTTTGATGGTTACTTATCTCGGGACTTTTCTTCCCGGGGGCGAGGAAAGCAGAGCCCTGTGGTGGGCCCATACTCTGACTCTGCTGATTTTCTTGCCGCTGATCCCACACACCAAGCACCTGCACCTGGTTCTGAGTCCGCTCACCGTCTTCTTGAAGCGCGACACTTTCAGCAAAATTCCGCCGCTGGTGGGTGACGACGATTTCGGCCTCGACACCGGCAAAGACATCACCCAACTGGTCTCGCTGCAGGCCTACACCTGCGTGGAGTGCGGCCGCTGCACGGAGCACTGCCCGGCCAACAACACCGGCAAGGTTTTGAACCCGAAAGAAATCGCGCTGGGCGTACGCGGATACCTGAATGAGTTCGGCCCTTCGAGCGAGACGCCGTTGCTCGGGAAATATCTTTCGCAGGAGGCGGCGTTTCAATGCACAACATGTGGCGCCTGCGAATTCCAATGTCCGGTGGGAGTTCAGCACCTGCCGATCATCATCGGCTTGCGGCGCGGCGCGGTGAACACGGGCAAGTGGGAGGACGATTACGGCACCAAGCTGTTCCTGAACCTGGAGCGCAATGGCAACTCGCTCGGCTTTTCCTCCACCGAGCGCGACAAGTTCATCCAGAAACAGGAGCTGCCCATTTTTGACGGCAGCCAGGAATATTGCTTGTGGCTGGGCTGCATGGGCGCATACGATCCGCAGGGCCGCGAGATTGTCGCGTCGCTTGCGCAAGTGATGCGTCACCTGAACGTGAGCTTTGGAGTTTTGCGCAAGGAAAAATGTACCGGCGATCCGGCTCGGCGATTGGGTAATGATCTGGCTTTCGGCCAGCTTGCCGAAAATAACCTGGAAACCCTACAGCAGAGCAAGGTGAAGAAGATTGTTTCCATCTGCCCGCATTGCGTGCGAACCATTGGCACGGACTGGAAAGAGTTCGGCCAGGCGCCGCCGGTGGAGCATCACAGCGAATTCCTGGCGCGTCATCTGGACCAATTGCCGGCCAAGACCGCGAACGGCGACAGCATCGTTTATCACGATCCGTGTTATCTGGGCCGCTACCGCGGCGTGTACGATGAACCTCGCAGCGTGATCGGGCGTTTTGGAACGCTGGTGGATCCTCCCCGCGCGCGTGAACGTTCGTTCTGTTGCGGCGCGGGCGGAGGGCTGGCGTTCCTTGGCGAGGAAAAGGGCAAGCGCGTAAGCGCGGAGCGCGCGGAGGAGTTGGTGGCCACTGGCGCGAGCGTGGTAGGAGCGGCTTGTCCGTTCTGCAACACCATGTTCCGCGATGCGCTGGCCGCCGTCTCAAAGACGCCGCCCAAGTTAATGGATATAGCGCAAATCGTGGGGCAGGCGCTTCCGCCTGCCAACTCATAGCTACCCCAATTGCTCAAACGCATATCCAGCCCGCAGCACCGTCGCGTCATCGCCATGCCTGCCCACGATCATCATTCCAATCGGCAAGCCGTCCAGTTTTCCGCACGGCACGCTCAACCCCGGGTGCCCCGTTAAATCGAACTGCGGCGTATTGAGCGCGGCTCCGTCCGATAATTTCAAGCTGGTGGCGAAATCCACGTTAGCGGCCGGCAGCTTGGGCGGCCGCGCGGCCACCGTGGGCATCACCAGCACATCTACCTGTTCCAGCGCATGATCGTAAGCCGCGCGCACGCTCAACGCCACGTTCTGGGCGCGGGCGTAATACAGGCCGTCCCCCGTGCGATCGAGCATTCGCTCGATTACCAGCCACAATTTCACCTCGGGCGGAAACAAAGCCGCCCGCTCCTGGCGATGCTTCACGTAGAACTCGGCCAGCTCCAATTGATAATGGCCTTTCCAGTTCAAGCCCATCGAATCGCGCGTTACGGGCGCCATCGCCGCAGAAACAAGATTGAGGCAATCCAGCGCCAGCGTAGTGTGCTCCTTCACCGAAACCGTGCTTACCACTGCTCCGGCCCGTTCAAAGCGGTGCGCTGCGTCCAGCACCAGCGCGTCCACGTCTTTCTCGCCGTCCGGCAATCCGAATCCTTCCTTCAGAATTCCGATTCGTAGCCCCTTACCTCCAGCTTTCATCAGCGTAGTGTAAGCCTGGCGCTCGAACAACGCATTCTGCCGAGGATCAAGACCGTCGGGACCGGCCATGGTTTCCAGCATCAACGCGCAATCGTGCACCGTGCGCGCCATGGGGCCCACGTGATCGATGGTCATCTCGAGCGGAAAGATGCCCGTGAATGGAACCAATCCCCAGGTTGGCTTCAGCCCCACGATGCCGCAGAACGCGGAAGGCACGCGAATGGAGCCGCCTTCATCGCATCCCACCGCCATGTTCACGACGTTGGACGCCACTAGCGCCGCGCTGCCGCTCGAAGATCCGCCAGTGGTGCGCGTGCGATCGTGCGGGTTCAGCACGAAGCCGGTATCGCCGGTGTGGCTGCCAAAACTCATGCAGAAGCTCTCGCACACCGACTTGCCGGCGATTTCCGCGCCCGCATCCAGCAACCGCGTCACGACAGTTGCGTCGCTGGATGGAACGAACCCCTCCAGTACTTTGGAGCCATTCATCATCGGCAGGCCCGCGACGCAGACGTTGTCCTTGATGGCGATTTTCTTACCCGCTAACGGCCCGGTGGGCGCGCCTTTGATGGACGCGGTTACGTACCAGGCATTGAGTGGATTTTCGGAAGCCCGAGGCCGCGTGGAATTCCGTGGTCCATACTTGGGAGCGGGCGCGGGCGGGATGGCATTCGAAACACGTTCCGCGGCTTTCAAGAAATCGGCAACGTACGTCTGGATGGCCGCGAGTTCTGTGTCGGAGAGATCGAAACCAACGGCCCGCGCGTCTCGGCGCAACTCATCGAGCTCCGATTGGCCGTGGGCCGAGTTGCCTCCCATCGCAGCCAACATTCCCGCAATCACTTCGCGACGACGCATGCTCCTCCTCAGTAAATAGGCCAACAGCTCAATAAATAACCCAACAACCGGGGCTGACCAACTCTAGCAGATGTCCGTCGGGATCGCGAAAATACAGGCTGAATCCTCCGCGCGGCCAGGTGACCCGGCTTTCGATTGGCACATTCGCCGCGCTGAGACTCTCGGCCCA
>JBEKJJ010000087.1:0-25330 GCA_050011295.1 Bryobacteraceae bacterium | reverse complement strand
TCGCGAAGGATTTTGAAGGTTGGGTGCAGGAGCGCGGGCTTTATTTTGCATCCGAGTGGGATCCGCATTACCAGGCTCTGTTCGAAACGCACGATCCCGGCGAGAAACCTTTGCGCGGCGGCACGTTATACGCGCGCTACGGAAAAGGCGTTTATATCTTCACTGCGTTCTCCTGGTTCCGCGAGTTGCCTGCGGGAGTTCCGGGCGCGTATCGCATATTCGCCAACTTCCTGAGCGCAGGGAAGGTTCAGTAAGGCGAAAATCCCCTGCGTACTAATACAATCTCGCTCGGGAAATTCATTGAAGATTAATTTTCGTAGTATACTCTTCGAGTTGGACTTTTCTAGCTAAGGAGACTGGACCTAATGCGAAAATTCCTTACGTTGCTACCCTCGCTCGCAGCCGCCGCGGTTGCCACGACTCTAACCTCGATGCCGCTCAGGGCCGATCTGACCGAATTCGATATTGACCGGAACATACTGTATTCACAGACCTCCGGCAGCGCTCCCACAACACCGGTGGGTTATTTCTTCGACTCCCGAGGCGACTTGGCGAACGCCGGCGATTTCGACGGAGGGACGCTCACGCTGCCTCCGGCATCCACCCTCGGCTCCCCACAAAGTTATACTCTTGTCAACCCCACCTTGCTGAACTTTGAGACTGGGTTCCTGGACCTAGGCACTCTGAACGCTGAATTTCCGTTTGGAACGTATACGATTAACGCCACCAATAGCGGGACGTCCGCCTCCGAGAGCGCATCCATCAATTACACGCAAGATGCATTTACCGCCGACGTCCCAGCGTTAACCCCAACTACGTTTAACGGACTGAATGGGCTCAACACCGCGAATCCGTTCACAGTGAACTTCAATTCATTTACACCCAACGGCGCAGCCACCGTGGGCTTCACGTTTTTCTCGATCACCGATGTCGGAACTGGCACCACGATTGTCAGCGACAGCTTTTTATCGCCCACCACGGCGAGTGCCCTGTTGGCGGCAAACACCTTGGCGCCGGGCACTCAGTACTCTTATGAATTGGACTTCTCGGACCGCATCCAAGGCACCGATCCACTGAATGGCGTGCCCACCAATCAGTTGTTCGACGTGCGAACGGACGGCACGTTCACGACGGGATCGGCCGTTCCAGAGCCCTCCGGGACAGCCTTCGCCTGTTTGGCGCTCCTGGCAGTCGCCGGTTTCGCGAGAAGAAAGCGTTTTATTTAAGGGTTATTCATAGGGTTATTCATACCGTAGTGCCGTTGTGGGATCTACCTGCGCCGCCCGGCGCGCCGGCACATAACTCGCCGCGAGCGCAACCACGATCAGTATCAACGCCACGCTTGCGTAGGTTACCGCATCGAGCGGTGTCACTTCGAACAGCCATTGAGCTAGCAGCCGTGTGAGCGCAAACGAGATAGGCAGTCCGATGCACAATCCGATCACGAGAAGCTGTATGCTTTGGCCCAGGGCTATCGCCAGCACGTCGCGCATGTGCGCGCCGAGAGCCATGCGTATCCCGATTTCCTGCGTTCTTTGACCCACCGTGGACGACATCACACCGCCGATTCCCACCGACGCCAGGATCAACGCCGTGACCGTCAGCACAGCCATTAGAATTGACGGAACACGCCGCCACACCAGCGTGGGCGATGCAGCGATCACCGTGTCCATGGTCATCACCTCATCCACCGGCGTATCCGGGTCGAGTGAATGAATCACGCGGCGTGTTCCTGCTATCAAACCGGTGGGTTCCACCGCGGCACGCACCACCAGGCTCATTTCAAGCTGCGGATCTTGTGCGAAAGGAACAAACACATCCGGTCCCGGCGGCAAATCCAATCCGGCGTTTCGTACGTCTGCAACTACCCCGACGATCTCGCGCGGATCGGTGGATTCACGCCACACGATGATCTTCTTGCCGATGGGATTCTCGCTCGGGAAGAAAGTGTTTCTGAGCGTCTCATTGATAACGGCAACTTTGGGACTTCGCTCATTGTCTGCGCCGGTAAAGGATCGGCCACTTGATATCGGCACTCCCATGGCCGCGAAATAATCCTTCCCGATCGCGAGGCATTCGGTGGTGGGAGCCTTCCAGGCAGGCATGTTGCGATCAGCGATGGCGAACGCGGTGGGATAGCTGCGTCCACTCAAAGGGAGCACCGTGATAGTGCTAACGTCCAGTACACCCGGGACTGATTTCAACTTGCGCTGCAGTTCATTGTGGAACGCGATCGCCTGACGCGGTTCCTTGTGGTTGGTGGGCGAAAGCGCCAGGTGCATGGTCAAGAGATTCCGCGGATTGAAACCGGGCCGCACTTCCAACACGTGCATTAGGCTGCGCAGGGCCAATCCGGAGCCCACCAGAAGGACGACGGACAGCGCCACTTCCGCGACCACTAGAGCCGAGCGCAGACGCCCGCCCGCACGTCCGATGCTCGAACCCCGGCTTCCGGACTGCAGCAACGTTTGTGGATCGCGCCGCGAAGCGTAAAACGCCGGCGCAAGACTGCAGGCCAACATCGCAAGCACGCACATTAGAATGGTGAAACCCAGCACGCGTGCGTCAATCGGTATGGATTTCAAATAGGGCAGCCGATCCATGATCTGTTGCGGCAATGACGCACGCAGGGCATCCAGCCCCCAGCGTGCCAGAGCCAATCCCAGGGCCGCGCCAGCCACGCACAGCAGCAGGGTCTCGGTGAGAAACTGGCGAATCAATCGCCGCCGGTTGGCGCCGAGAGCGGTGCGAATTGCCATCTCGCGCTGGCGCGGCACGGAGCGTGCCAGCAGCAGGTTCGAGACATTGGCGCACGCAATCGCGAGCACCAGGCTCACCGCGCCCAGCAGCAACAACAGTGCCGGCCGCAGCGCTCCAGCCATCTGTTCGTGAAAGCGAACCAAACGAATGCCCCAACCAGTGTTGGTCTGCGGATGATCCTTCTCCATGCGCCGTGCGAGCATGTCCATTTCCGTCTGCGCGCGTTCCAGCGTGTAACCCGGCCCGATGCGCCCCACCACTTTCAGCCAATGGGCATAACGATCTTCTTTATGGTTCGGAGGCAATACAAATGGCAGGTATAGTTGCTCGTAGCCAACATAAGACGAGGGCGGCAGAACGCCGATGATGATGTAGCGATCCGCATCCAGCGTGATGGCCTTGCCGATTACGCCTGCGTCGGCGCCGAAGCGCTGCTTCCACAAACTGTCGGTGAGGATAACAACCGGAGACGCGCCAGGAAGATCTTCGTCCGCGCGAAAACCGCGGCCCAACCGGGGCCGGATGCCCAGCAGATCGAAAAAATTGGCCGAGACATATTGGGCCCGCACGCGCTCCGGTTCGCCCTGGCTAATCATGTTGATCTCGGTGTCGGCGGTGGCCGCGAGTGCTTGGAAGGCTTGCGCCTGCACGCGCCAATCCGCGAAATTGCCGGGCGCGGCCGGAATGGCGTTCGCATTATTCTTCACGCGCGTCTCCCACACCAGCACTACGCGATCCGGATCGGCGAATGGCAATGGCCGCAGCAGCGCCGCGTTCACCACGCTGAAAATGGCGGTGCAAGTACCGATTCCCAGCACCAGCGTGGCTATGGCGGTGACGGTGAATCCGGGTTGCTTAGCCAACAGCCGGACTCCGTGGCGAATATCCGCGCCGAACGTTTCAATGAGATTCACGCGGCGCTCATCCCGGCACTCTTCCTTCATCTGATCCACGGAGCCGAATAATCGCCGGGCAGCATAGCGGGCTTCATCGGAGCGCATGCCCTTGGCGATGTTCTCTCGCGTCTGCATATCGATGTGAAATTCGAGTTCGGAATCGAGCTCCGAATCCACGGCGCCCTTACGAAATAACGACCGGACGCGAAGAATGAGTTTCTGATGCCAGCGCACTTGTGCCTCTTCAAGAATTGGTTTCGATCACGCGGGCTATCGCGGCCGCGTACCGCTCCCAGCCAGAGACTTCGGCTTGCAGTTGCTTGCGGCCGGCCGCGGTGAGCTCGTAATACTTGGCTTTCCGGTTCGCTTCGGACGCGCCCCACTTAGATCGGATCCACGCCTGTTGCTCCAGCCGGTGCAGCGCGGGATAAAGCGACCCCTGATTCACCTGCAGCACGTCCTTCGAAATTTGCTGGATCCGCTGCGAGATCCCCCAGCCGTGCATGGGTTCGAGCGCGAGCACTTTGAGGATCACCAGGTCGAGCGTGCCTTGCAGCAGATCTGTTTTCGATTGGCCCACGGGTTCCTTGTAGAATCTCTACAAGTAGCTTAAAGCCTCTCTTGTCGAATGTCAAGAGGTAGCCGTACGGGGTATTATAAAAATCGGATGGAACATCCGCAGCCTTATTCCGACACCGATCCGCGTGCGATGGAAGTATGGTTGGATCTGCTGCGCCGTATGCCGCACGGCAAGAAACTGGAGTCCGTATTCGCGCTCAGCCGCATGGCGATCCAATTCTCGGAGGCAGGCGTGCGGATGGCTTATCCCGACGCCGACGAGCGTGAGGTCTTTCTCCGGACGGCCGCCCGGCGGCTCCCCCGCGACCTTATGATAAGGGCTTACGGCTGGGATCCCGGCACTGATGAAGACTCAAGCGGACGGCTTTAGACGGATCCTCGAAGTTTTGGACTTGCTTGAGATCCCTTACGAGGTGGTTGGATCGTTGGCGAGTTCCATGCACGGAATCCCACGCGCCACCATGGATGTCGATCTCGTAGCAGACCTCCGCGCGGGTCAGATCGAGGACTTTGTAGCGGCATTGAAGGCCGATTTCTATGCCGATGCGGAGATGATCAAGGAAGCCCTGACGCGCGGCCGCCCTTTCAATCTCATCCACTACGCCAGTTCGTTCAAATTCGACATCTTCCCGCTTCAAAAAGACGAGTTCAGCCAGACTCAGTTCGGGCGCCGTCAATTCGCGCAGACAACATCGCTAGGCGATCCAATCGAATGCGCGGTTGCCACAGCAGAGGACACCATTCTGAACAAACTCCGCTGGTATCGTACCGGAGGTGAAACCTCCGAGCGGCAATGGAACGACCTGCGCGGGATCCTGCAAGTCAGCGGAGCCCGCCTGGACCTTGCGTACCTGAACACCTGG
This sequence comes from Bryobacteraceae bacterium, assembly GCA_050011295.1. Taxonomy (GTDB): domain Bacteria; phylum Acidobacteriota; class Terriglobia; order Bryobacterales; family Bryobacteraceae; genus Palsa-89. The sequence continues at coordinate 20,232 of JBEKJJ010000087.1, read as the reverse complement.
GCGCCGCGCCTGGGAGTGGCCGATCTGTTAGAGCGGCTCCTTCGCGAACGAACTCCGCGACATTGATCTGCGCTTGTTCCGCGCGCCGAATCCGGACCGGTGTAGTTCCAAGAGGCATTCGTACACCCAATCACGGCCAGTAGCAACGCGAAGGCCGCAAAGAATTCGGCCGTTGTGCTGCAAAACTTAGGACAGGTCGTCAGCCATGCGCTGTCTGCCGGGATCCACTTCATTGGCTGGACAGAACTTCCATTGGAGAAATCCGCGCGGCGCGGTGCGAGGGCACCAGACACGCGACCAGGGACACTGCGCCGATGATGGCGGCCGCGCCAGCCAGAATCGCAGGGTCAACTGCGGGTACATGGAACAGGACCGCGCGCATGGCTTGGCCCGCGAGCAAACCTCCCAGCAACCCGAGCGTTGTTCCCGCAGCCAACAAACGTAGAGCCAGAGAGAAAAACTGATTGCGGATCTGCTCCGGCCGGGCGCCTAATGCCATGCGGACACCAATCTCGCGGCGGCGCTCGGTAACGGCGTAGCTCAATACGCCGTAAGTCCCAATGGCGGTTAGCAACAGGGCGATCGCTGAAAAAATGCCCGCGAGCAAGGCGGGTGACCGGCGAGCCATCAGACTATCGGCGATCCGGGTTTCCATGGATCGGATATCGCTCACCGGCAACTCCGGATCGATCTGCCGGACCGTGTTTTGCAGCATCGACGTCATCGACTCCGGAGATGAGCTGGTGCGCGCGGTTATGAAGATGTCATCGCCGGTGCGGAAGATGTAAGGATAGTAAACCGCGCCTTGTGCGTTGTCGTCCGTGAGTCCGGCTTGCTTCACGGCGCCTACCGCGCCGACGATGGTGAATGCCTCGGCATCGTCTCTGGCTTCGCTGCCTTCGAACAAGCGTTGACCGATAGCGCTCGAGTTTGGCCAGTAGTAGCGCGCGAAGTCTTCATCCACTACGCAGACTCGCTGGCCGCGGCGCGAATCGGCGGACGTGAGGAACCGGCCGGCGCGCAATGCTATGCCGAGAGTGCTAAAGTAATCGCCACTCACGGCATAAGAATAGTGACCGCGCAAAGTTTCGCCAGGCCGAAGGACGTAGCCTTTCACCGTAGCGGCGCTCTTGCCGCTATAGCCGCTGAGAGGAACGTTATTCACCACGCCGGACGCCGATACTCCTGGTAGTCGGCCGACTTCCTTGGTGAGCCTTTCGATAAACTGCAGGCGAGAGGCCGGGTTCGGATAGCTCTTATAAGGGAAAGAGATTCGGCCAGTGAGAACGTGCTCCGGCTGGAAACCGGGTGAGACAGTGGTGGCGCGTTCGAGACTCAAGCCCAGCAATCCCGCGCCGGTCAATAAGGCTAGCGCCAAGGCGATCTGCCCGACAATGAAACCGTGGCGCAAACGTTGCGCGGAGCGTCCGCTGGTTCCACTGCGGCCTTCCGCTTGCAGCCTGTTTATCAGTTGATCGCGAAGATTGAACCAGGCGATGGGCGCTGCGAGCAGAATCCCGAGCAAGACAGCTGCGATGAGCGCCACAATCGCCAATCGCGCGTCGAATGCGATGCTGGCGCCTAGCGGTAAGCGATCCACGCCCAGGCGAGTCACCAGACGGATTCCACCCGCGCCGAGGCCGAGACCTAGTAATCCGCCGGCCAGAGTGAGCAGTGTAATTTCCACCATCACTTCGGTCGCGATGTGGCGGCGGCTCGCGCCCAGCGCCTGCCGGACCGCCATTTCCTTGCTGCGGCCAGTGGCGCGGATGAGCAACAGGTTCACCAGGTTGATGGCGCCGATCAGTAGAAGAGCCAGTGCGCCTACTTGCATCAACAGCAATGTGGGCCGGACGCTCGCGACATGATCGGCATGGAGCGGGATGACTAGGGATCGAAAACCGGCATCGGCCATCATCTTCGCCTGAGGGTCGTCCACTTCCAGAGTGGCGTTCTGCGCGTCGATTTGCGACTGAGCTTGTGCTAGCGTGGCACCCGGTTTAAGGCGGGCGATCAACTGTTTGGAGTTGCCTCCGGAATGCCGCTCGGAAGGAGCGCGGTCTTGTGGACTGGAGGCGAACGGCAAATAAAGCCGGGACTCGGAGGATAGAAAACGGAAGTTGGAAGGCAGGACGCCGATCACGGTTTTCGGAACACCGTCAACGCGGATTTGACGGCCGACCACTTGCGGATTGGCGTTGAAGCGCTGGCGCCAATATGTATCGGTCAAGATGGCGACGTTATCAGTTTCATAAGTAGTCTCCGCTTCCGTGAAGACGCGTCCGAATCGAGGCCCGACACCGAGCGTCGTGAAAAATTCCGGAGACACCGCGGTGACCTGCGCGCGCTCCGTGGACCCGGCTTCCCCAATAAGGGCTGTGCCGTAACGGTAGAGCGAGAGCGACTCGAAAGCTGGAATGCGGCCGCGCCGTTCGTAGTAGTTGGTGACGGAAGAACCATCGCGATCGACACTCGCTTTCGGGTAAGTGTTGAACATTGTCACCAGGCGGCCGGAGTCGGGAAACGGGAGCGGGCGCAGTAGGATGGAATCCATCACGGCGAAGATGGTCAGGTTGGCGCCGAGGCAAATGGCTAGCGTGAGCAGCGCAGTGGCGGTGAATCCGGGCGTTTTCCGCAGTAGTCGCGCCGCGTAGCGCAGTTCCCTGAGAAGCTCGTCCATGAATTGCAGGCCGCGAGCCTCGCGGCAGTCGCTCTTGACATTCTGAACGCTGCCAAACTCGATGCGGGCCAGGCGGGCGGCTTCTTCGGGCGCTATGCCGCGATGCACCAGGTCGTCTGTGAATTGCTCCATGTGGAAACGCAATTCTTCGGACATGCGGTCCTCGAACCGGCGACGGCCGGTGAGTACGCGAAACAGAGAACGCAGGCGCTTCCACATGTCAGACTTCCTCCGGCGTCGTATTCAGGGCCGAAGCAATCGCGGATGCCAGGCGATTCCATCCGGCCGTTTCTTCCCGCAGGCGTCGGCGTCCCGCGGCGGTTAAGGTGTAATACTTGGCGCGGCGATTGTTCTCGGTTTGTCCCCATTCGGCGGCGATCAGATCCTGATGTTCCAGCCGGTAGAGCGCGGGATACAAGGACCCTTGCGGAATCTCGAGCGCGTCTCCCGAGATCTGTTGAATGCGCAGCAACACGCCGTACCCGTGCAGCGGCTTCAAGGACACTGCTTTGAGGATCAGCATGTCGAGCGTTCCGGGGAGCAGGTCGGCGGTTTTGGCCACGTTCTAGTTTGTCTCCTAGTCTAACTAGGAGTATAGCGCAGCTCTCCTAGTTTGACAAGAGGAGTTAATCTTTCTTTGCGGTCCAGCTCAAGTACGGTTTGTATTCGGCGCCGGGAGGGGCAACTTCAAACTTGCCGCTGAGCGTGGGCCCGTCGAGCGAATAGGAGAGCCGGAAGCGCGGGCCGGGTTGGGTTCCGTCCGATTCGAAAACCACTTTGTTGGTGGCGGGGAAGGTTAAGGTGTAGCGGATGACGTGCCCTTCGGTATCGAAATAGATCGCGCGCGGTGTGCCGTTCGGCGCGTCCAGATAGATCACCATCAGGTCATCATGCTGCACCCCGGAGTCATATCCGGCATGGTTGCGGCGCAGTATGATCTTCTGATTCAGTTGCGGTTCGAAGGAGAAGCCGCCTTGTCCCGCGCCGAGAGGTGTTTCTTTCCCGCCGGCGATGCCGGTCCATTTGCCGAGCAGGAATTCGAGCTTTTTCCAGGAGGTATCGGGCGTGGTTTGGCTCCATGCCGGAAGAATGCTGAGTAACACCGCGCTCAGGATCAGTTTTGTGATTTGGGGCATAGTGATCTAGCGTTGCACTACAATGTCGAGCGATGCCGTGGCCGACTTGTGGTCCGCGCTTTCGGCGGTTAGCGTGTAATGCGTAGTCTTGGCCGGCATAACGTCGAAGCAGCGGCTCATGGAAGGCCAGACTTTTTCAACCGGCGGATCCAGCCGAACTTCCTTCGCATTCACCACGCCGTAGCAAACTTGAGTCTTTCCGCCAGGTGCGATGATGCCGTTGCTCGAGTAGAACTGGACAATCTCGACATGTCCGGAGTATTTCGCTAGCGGATCGGTTGCTACCGGTGGGCGCGCGGCGGCGATCTGAGAGGCGTGACGTTGCCACAAGACCCAGCCTACGTACAGGGCTGTAACAAGAACCGGAATCCACATCACCTGGACCAGATTCTTCACGCTTTTATCTTAGCGGACGGTTAACACTCTGCTCTTCGGAGCGTCTTTGGACCAGGGAGACTCAATGCTGGACAATCTTTGGCGGGATTTGCGCTACACGTTCCGAATGCTCGCGAGAAGTCCCGGCTTCACCGCGATTATCCTGGTGACACTGGCGTTGGGAATTGCCGCCAATACGGCGGTTTTCAGCGTGGTCAGCGCCATTTTGCTGCGACCGCTCGGGGGTGTGCGCGAACCCGATCGATTGGTTTCGATATTTCGCGTCCAGAATGGCCAGACGTTCGACAACATGGGCTACCCGGATTACCGCGACTATCGCGACCGGAATCAATCGATGAGTGGCCTCGCGGCTCACTGCGGGGTGCCGCTGAGCTTCAGCTCCGGATCGGCCGAGCGCGTGATTGGCGACCTGGTTACCGGCAATTATTTCGACGTGCTGCGCGTGCGGCCGGCGGCGGGGCGGTTGCTTGCGGAAGATGATGACTCGGCGGCCGTGATCGGCTACCGCCTGTGGCAGCGAAAGTTCGGCGGAAGCGCCAATGCCATAGGCGCAAAAGTGGAACTGAATGGTTATCCATTTACCATCGTGGGCGTCACGGAGAAAGGGTTCCGTGGAACCGTGGTCTCGCTACTGTTTGAAGTTTGGGTTCCGCTGCGCACACAGCCGCGCACGCTCTCCCGGCTTTCGAGCGATATTTTCGAAAATCGCAACTCGGGATGGTTGGAGCTGCTCGGGCGTTTGAAGCCTGGCGTGGATGTACGGCAGGCTGATGTGGAAATACGGACCATCGCTATGCAGCTCGCGCAGGCATATCCGGTTTCGAATGGCAAACGAACTGCTGCAGTCGCGGCCGGCGTGGGAATGTATCCGGACGATCGGGCGGAAGTGAGCGGATTGCTCGCGTTACTTTCGGGCGCTGTGGCGCTGCTGTTGCTCATCGCTTGCGCGAATGTTGCCGGAATGCTGCTATTGCGCGCCATGGGGCGAACGCGCGAGATGGCCATCCGGCTGGCCACCGGCGCCACGCGCACGCGTATCGTGTCGCAGCTTCTCACCGAAGGCGCGGTGCTGGCTCTCATCGCCGGCACCCTTGGTGTATTTTTGGCCGCATGGGCCACGCAAGCAATCGTCTCTCGGAGCCAGGCCACGGCGTCTTCGGTGGTCCGCAACGCCGGTGCTGAAATCAACGGAACGGTGCTCGGGTTCACGCTGCTCGCTACCATCGCGACTGGATTGCTGGTGGCACTCGCGCCGGCCATGCAATCTTTCAAAGTGGACCTGACGAATTCGCTCAAGAGTGGATTGCCGGGGTCGGGCTCTCGCAGCACGCGGCTGCGATCGGTACTTGTAGTAGGTCAGGTAGCGCTATCTCTCGTTCTTCTGAGCGGCGCCGGACTGCTATTGCGGGGTTTATATCGGATCGTAACAGGTGACTCGGGTTTTGATTCGAATAATATCGCGATGGCCGCCGTCGATTTGAATCTGGAACGATATTCCGAGGAGCGCGGCCGGGCGTTCTATCGGGAAGTGCTCGACCGGCTGAACGCGACGCCGGGGGTGGTTTCCGCGAGTCTGGCTTTCTCGATTCCGCCCACCGAGTGGCCGGGCGCGGTCTCCATTTTTCATCCGGGAGAAGAGCCACCGCCGGACGTGGTGCAAGGTCATGAGTTCGAACTCGGTCTGCGCGTCAATATCAACCATGTTTCGCCAAATTATTTTCGGACGCTGCGCATTCCACTTCTTGCCGGGCGTGACTTCACGGATCGCGACCGCGTGGGCGCGCCTGGGGTGGTTATCGTCAGCCACCAACTCGCGGAAAAAATGTGGCCGGGTGAAAATCCCATCGGCCAGCGGATCGCTTATCCACAGTGGGCCGGGCCGCGGCGTCCGCCGTTCGAAGTGATCGGCGTGGCTCGGGATGTCCGGCATCTGGCTTTGACCAGCGATGCTCCATTGCTGATGTATGTTCCAATCGCACAGGAATACGACGGACGCGCGCGTGTGGTGGTTCGCACTGCGTCCGATTCGAATACCGGAATAGCGATGATTGAACGGGCAGTAGCAGCGACGGATAAGAACGTGGCCATTTATGCGGCCGAAACGGGCGCCGAACATTCCGCGGATTCATTGTGGCAGCAACGCATGGCCGCGAGCTGGATCGGTGCATTCAGTGGCATGGCCCTGCTACTGGCCGCTGTGGGGCTATATGCGGTGATCGCGCAATCGGTGGCGCAGCGGACGCGCGAAGTTGGCATTCGCATGGCGCTGGGCGCGAACGGGCGCTCGGTAGCGGCGCTGGTGATCAGACAAGGGTTGCTGCTGGCCGGGGCCGGGATTGCGGTGGGAGTTCCCGCCGCGATTGGTTTTAATAGCCTGGTGAGCCGCTATCTGGCCGGGATCGATGGACGCGATCCGCTGGGCTTGGCCGCGATTTCGATATTACTTATGCTGGTGATGCTAGGGGCGTGCTGGATTCCGGCGCGCCGGGCAACGCGCGTCGATCCAATGCAAGCGCTGCGTTCTGAATAATTACTCGCTGCGCAATGCTGTGGCTGGATCCACGCGCGTGGCGCGCCAGGCTGGGATCGCGCATGCGGCTATCGCCACCGACAAGAGCACTAACGGTACGGCAATAAATGTCGCGGGGTCGCTGGGGCTGACGCCGAACAATAACGTTCGTAGAAACTGCGTGGCCCAGGCTGCGCCCAGCATGCCTAGAATCACGCCAGCCAGCGCCGGCCGCAGCCCTTCCAGCAATATCAGGCGCCGGACTTGGGAATGCGCGGCGCCTAGCGCCATCCGAATGCCGATTTCGGCTGTCCGTTGCGCGACCGCGTAGGAGAGAACTCCGTACAGCCCGACTGCGGCCAGGACGAGCGCTAGCGCTGCGAACAGTCCCAGCAGGAGAGCCGTGAACTGGCGGCGTGCAGCCGATTCATCCAGAACGGCGGCCATGGTTCGGATCTCGAATGCCGGAATGTCCGGATCGAGGCTGCCGATGGCTTGTCGTACCGCGCCGGCTAGCGGTAGCGGATCGCTCGCGGTATGAATGAGGGCGTAGAAACCCGTTTCGTAGCCCTCGTACAAAGGCATGTACATGCACGGTTGGGGATCCTCGTCAAGGCGGATACGAACATCGCCAACAATGCCGACCACTCGATAGTGCGGCGTTGGATCATCACCGAAACGAATTCGCTGGCCGACTGCATCCTGGTTGGGCCAGAATTTTCGGGCCATGGATTGACTGATGACAACCGCGCTGTCGCGCGGATGTTTTTCGTCCATGCCGTTGTTATCCTGCTCAGTTAATGTTCGACCCTGGAGCAGAGGAATGCCCGCGGCGGCGAAATAACCGGGACTCACGGTGCGGTTGAGCGCATAAATGAATTCGCCGGGAGGCTGCGGCCGGCCGTCGATGTTGAATATGCGATCGCCGCAGTAGCCGGCCACAGGCAGACACGAAACCAATCCCGCGGAGCGCACGCCCGGCAAGGCCTGTAGACGATCCACCAATTGGCGCGCGAATGCGGACACCTGTTCGCGCTTTGCATAACGAGCCTCGGGCAGAGACAAACCAGCAGTCAGAACCCGGTCAATACTTACGCCCGGATTCACGTTCCGCAACTCTCCGAAACTGCGCAGCAACAGCGCGGCGGCCACCAACAAAACCACGGAGAGCGCCACCTCCACCATCACCAGCGCGCCCCGGAAGCGGCGTTGCGATCGGTTGGCCGTGGATGAACGCCCGCTCTCCTTCAGGCCTGCCGTTAAGTCAGTCCTCGCAGCCTGCCACGCTGGAACCAAGCCAGTGGCTAAGCCTGTTATCAGCGCTATTCCGGCCGTGAACAGAAATACCCAGAGATCCAGCCTGACCTCGGCGGTGGTATCGATGTCGCTGGGATAGAGAAGTGCGGGCGCGCGAGTGGTGAGAAAAGTTGTGAATCCATAAGCCAACACCAGACCCACTGCGGCGCCGAACATCGAAAGAAGCACGCTTTCGGTGAGCATTTGCCCTTGCAACCTGGCCCGGCCGGCTCCGAGGGCGGCACGAATGGACATCTCACGCCGGCGTTCCGATCCGCGAGCCAGAAGCAGGTTGGCGATGTTCACGCAGGCGATCAGCAGCAAGCAGCCGACCGCGCCGAACAGCACCAACAGTGCGGTTTTACTCTGACGGCTTCCCTCCTCCGACAAGGGCCGCATAGCCGCGCCGCGACCGATCAACTCGCCGGGATGCGCGCGGTATACCTGGTTCGCGACGGCATCCAGTTCAGCTAGCGCCTGCTGGTGGCTGATGCCGTCACGAACGCGGGCGACTACATAAAACTGGTGGCTACCGCGGCTCGATATTGTACCTGGGTCCAGAACCTGTTGGACGGGCACCCAGACATCCGCGTCGCGCTCAGGGTACGCGAAACCGCGCGGCATCACGCCTAGGATGTCGTAGCTCGCGCTATCCAGCCGGATCTGGCGCTTCAGGACATCGCGTGAGCCTCCGAACTTGCGCTGCCATAACCCGTAGCTGATGACGGCCACGGCCCGCGCTCCGTGTTTATCTTCATCGCGAGTGAACGGCCGGCCGAGCAATGGTTGCACGCCGAGGGTTGGAAACAGGCTCCACGAGCAGATGGTCCCCTCGATTCGCTCGGGCATAAAGCCGCGCTCTGCGCCGCCCAGGTTGAACTGATTCGCGCGTTCCGCGGCCATCGCTCGGAAGCTGTGGCTTTGTGCCTGCCAATCCAGAAAATTCGCTAACGACGCCGGACCCGGCCCGCTGCTCTCCTTCACGACGCCCCGTTCAAACAACAGGACCAGTTGGTCCGGTTTCGGGTAGGGCAGGTTCTTGAGCAGAGCTGCGTTGATGACGCTGAAGATGCTGGAATTCGCTCCAATGCCGAGCGCCAGCGTCAGCAGCGCCACTAGCGTAAAGCCGGGGGATTTTGAGAGAGTGCGCCAGGAATAACGGATGTCTTGAAGCAGTCGTTCCATTGTGTCTGCCTTTGCATCTACGGCAAGTCTAGCTCCTAGACGCGAGACTTGTGAAAAGGTTAGCCTTATGAGAACGTTAGCCTTGACCGTAGCTTCGGTTGAGGATACAGTAGAGACAAAAAATGGACGACCAACATCAATCGCATGAAGTGGCCGACGATCTATCTCCGACGCGGCGAAGCTTCTATATCAAGTTTATCTACGGCATCATGACTGCCATCGGCGCGGCGCTGGCCGCTCCGGCTGCCATCTACCTGTTGTTTCCACCGAGAATTCCTAAGGAGGGCCAGTGGGTGGATGCGGCCGACCTCGGGAATCTCCCAACTGGCACACCCGAAGAGATCTCTTACCAGCGAACCCGCGTGGACGGCTGGAAGGTAACCAGCGAAAAAGCGACGGCTTGGATTGTGAAGAAACCGGACAATCAGGTGATCGCCTTCGCTCCGCAATGCACGCATCTGGGTTGCGCGTACCATTGGGACGATCCCAGCCACACGTTTATCTGTCCTTGCCACACGTCTTCATTTTCCATCGACGGCAAAGTGCTGGCCGGCCCCGCGCCGCGGCCGCTGGATCGCTACGAAGTGAAGGTGGACGGGAGCAGGCTGCAGATTGGGCCGCTGGAGCCGCATGCATAACAAGATCATCGAGTGGTTGGAGCACCGCACGGGCATCCAGAGCGCCATCAAGAATTTCCTCTACGAGGACATTCCGGCTTCGAGCGGCTGGCATCAAGTGATTGGCAGCATGGCCGTGTTCTTTTTCATCATTCAAGTATTCACCGGCGGACTTCTGGCATTCAATTACGCGCCAACGCCGGGCGACGCCTACAACAGCGTGAAGTACATCATGACGGAGCTAACCGGCGGCAGCCTGATCCGCGGACTGCACCATTGGGGCGCCAGCATGATGCTGATTATCGTCGTGCTGCACATGTTGCAGGTGTTCCTGTATGGCGCTTACAAGAAGCCGCGCGAAGCTACCTGGATGATGGGTGTGGTTCTGTTGCTGGTGACGCTGGCATTCGGGTTGACCGGCTATTTGCTGCCTTGGGACAACCGCGCGTACTGGGGGACAGTGGTGACCACGCAGATCGCGGGACAAGCGCCGATTGCCGGCCAGTATCTAACTCGATTGTTGGGCGGCGAGGGCAGCGTGGGTAATGTGACATTTTCCCGTTTTTATGCGTTGCACACGGTGCTGCTGCCGCCGTTGACGATGATCTTGATCGGCATCCATATTTATCTGGTGCGGAAGCATGGCGTGACGCCGGCGGTGGGTGACGTCGCACCACGGCGGAAGTTTTTCCCCGAGCAGGTTTTCAAGGACACGGTGGGTGTTTCCATTGGATTTCTGATTTTGTTCATGATGGCGGTGTTCGCGCGGGTGCCGCTAGGGAGGTTGGCGGACCCCACTGATACGAATTTTATCCCGCGTCCGGAATGGTATTTCCTGTTTCTGTTTCAGACACTGAAATTCTTCAAGGGGCCGCTGGAGGCCGTTGGAAGCGTGGTATTGCCGGGCGCGGCGGTGCTGACTTTGTTCCTGATCCCGTTCATCGACCGGGCTCCGTTGGTTCGGTTGGGTAAGCGCACCTTTGCGTTCACCTTTGCGGCGCTGGGCTTGATTGCCTGGACCGGGCTCACCACGGCGGCCATCGTGACGACGCCCAAAACCGTTGAAGCCGATGAGACCGCTCCAGGCGCGGAGAATTTGCAGGCGTGGCAGCAGCTAACGCCCGAGGAATTGCAAGGCTTGGCCTACTTCCGCAAGCAGAATTGCAAAGCCTGCCACCCGGGCGCGGGCCAGCGCGGCATCGGACCCGATTTGACGCAGATGATCCCGGCGCATCGGAATGCTGCGTGGATGATCCCGCACTTCAAGAGTCCGGCTCAAGTTGTACCGGGCAGCTCCATGCCGCCGGTGCAGCTTGACGATGCGGGATTGAACGCCTTGTCGGCCTTGGTGCTGAAGCTGACACCGCAAAACGAAGCAGGGCTGCTCTCGGCGCCCGATTACGTGGTGCAAGGCGCGCTGATCTACCAAACCAGTCATTGCGACGCGTGCCACCAGATCATGGGCGCTGGGAAGAAGGTTGGGCCGCCGCTTGACGGTGTTGGCCAGCATCGCGATCGGGCGTGGCTGGAGAAACATTTCCAGGATCCGAAAAGTACGTCGCCGGGAAGTATTATGCCGCCGTACAAGTTCACGCCGCCGGAGATGGACGCGATTTGTAAGTACCTGCTGCAGTTGGTGAAGGCGGGTGGGTGATTGTTTTTTGGCCGCGGATGACCGCGAATGGAAGCAAATGTCTTATTCGGGTTTATTTGCATCGTCTCCTTTTGAGTAACCGGCTCACGAGCCTTGGCGATAGATGAAAAGTGGTCTGTTGAAGTCTCGCCAGCGCTTGCTCTAAATCAGCGAGGCCGTGTTCGCTGGAATCGAGTAACGCACCAACGAGTCCGGTGAGCGGCAACTTTCTTCGCCCGGCCTCAACACGCCCGTCACGCTCGTCCATGATTAGGGTCGCGCCAAGGAGTTCCGCCAGAATGATCGCCTCGCGCTCCCCGTTTCCCAGGTTGGCAAGCGTGGAGTCGGGATTTGGCGCCACAGAATGAACTACGAGCCACGCTGGGCAGTTTGCTATCCAGCCTTTTACTTTCTCGGGCGCCTTGGGATGGCTTAGTTCCCTCATCACGGCATCGGGAATGGCGATGATACCGTAAAGCTAGTGCAAGGTTTCTATTTCACCGATTAGGATCGCGTAATTGGCACAGGATGTGTCCGCGACCACCATCTAGCGGTTCCGCCGATTCTGCGTGCTCGCTCGGCGGCTGGCTTCGTAGTCGTGTTCCAGTTCCTCCCCGGTGGGATTGCGGTAGACGCTCGCACGCTGCAGCAAGGCATCCAGCTCCATGGGCGTATCGTAGCCGAGCATCTCGCGTACCTGGGCCGTCGTCAATTGTCCGGCTCGGTAGCCTTCCACTGCGAGCGTCTCCAAAATGTGGCGAGAGACATCTCCCCACTGTTGTTGGAGCTGCTCTGCGACATCGCTAGGTAATTCGATGGTGACCTGCACGGCTTGCCTCTCCTCAATTATGGCTGGAATGGGGATACGGGTGCATGGAGTCATTTGTGCGGCCGCACCCTCGAACATCAGCATGAGCTGAGGTTGGGCGCGGCCGGCGAACCGAGGAACCGAACAACCGAATAACTGAAGAACCGCTTACTCGATCGGCGTCTCGGGATCGATGAACGGCCAGATCAGCGTGCCTGAGAGATAGACCGCCGCTAAAACGTAGAGAAAAATGTTCCAGTCCCGTCCGGTGGCTGCCAGAATGTATCCGCCTACGACGGGCGATACGAAACCGGCCAGGTTTCCCATCATGTTCATGGAGCCTGAGACCGTCCCCGCATATTTGCCGCCGATGTCCATGCAGGCGGCCCAGGAGGGCGGCATCGCCAGGTCGTTGCAGAAGCTGGCCATGCCCATGGAGAGCATGGTCCACTTGGGATCGTGAAACTGGATGGAGAGCGCGAGAAAAATTGCAGCGCCCAGGAATCCGGATGTTGCCAGGATGCGGCGGCTTTGAGCCAAACCGACTCGCCGCGCAAATCGCGCCGAGATGGAACCACAGATGAGCGCCCCCAATCCGCCAAAAAACAGTGGGAGAATGGCGTAGCGAGCGGCTTCCGCCGGCGCCAGTTTCCAGTGCTGCTGCAAATACGTGGGTAGCCAGGTGATGTTGAAATACCAAGGGAACGAGGAGCAGAAATATTGCAGCCACAGCAGCCAGATCGAGCGTGAGCGAAGCAGTTTCGCCCAGGGAACTTTGGCGTGGCCGGACGCGAGACGCTCCGATCCTTCTAGCAGTGCTAGCTCAGCGGCATTCACGGACGGGTGATCGCGCGGATTGTCACGATACCAGCGATAGAAGAAGCTTGCCCATACCACACCCAGCCCGCCAAACAGCACGAACGCCCAGTGCCAGTTCACGAAACGCAGGACCCACACCACAAGAACCGGCGTAAAGGCGCCGCCCCAGCGCGCAAAGGTCCACATGATGCCCTGCGCGCGCACGTGTTCCGACTTGGGCAGCCAGGTGGTGAACGCTTTAGTGAGATTCGGAAATCCGCCCGCCTCGCCCGCGCCGAAAAGGAATCGCGCTAGCCACATGGAAGCGAAATTCCACATGGCGCCCGTAATCGCGGTGAAAGCCGACCACCACAGCACGATCCGCAACAGAACTTTGCGGGGGCCGATCCAATCGCCCAGCCAACCGCTGGGAACCTCGAACAGCGCGTAGGAGAGCGCGAAGGCGCCGAAAATCTTGCCCATCTGGACGTCGGTGAATTTCAGATCGCGCGTGATTTCGGGCGCCGCCTGCGAGATGGCCACACGGTTGATGTAAGAAAGTATCGCAAGTGTTACGGCGTAGAAGATTACCCAATACCGGGCGTGCGTGGGGCGCTGGGTCATGAGTCCAACCCGGCGGCCAATTCACGGTCCATCCATGCCAGGTACGGTTCGGAGCCTTCCACTACCGGGATCGCGATGGCCTCCGGAAGCTCGTAGGAGTGCATCCGCTCCAGCTCGATGCGCAGTTGGTTGAACAGCGCGCGGCTGGATTTGATCACGAGCAGGACCTCGGCTTCCTCTTCGATCGCGCCCTTCCATCGATAGACGCTGCGGATGCCGGGGAGCACGTTCACGCAGGCCGCTAGTCGCTTTTCCACCAATCCGCGAGCGATCCGCGCCGCTTCTTCGGGTGAGGCGCAGGCGCTCAGGACAACAATCTTGTCGGTCATTTGAATTTTTTCAGCTTTCCCACTGGATCTTTTGGCAAAAGAGGATTATAAACAAATGTAAGGACTCATACCGCACGGAATGAAAAACGCTGTTCGGCGCACGGTTTTTTTGCTGGTGGTGGGCGTTATAGGAGTGTATGGCTACCTGGTGTTGCGAGGACCGCAGGGTATTCCGGCGCTGCGCGAGAAGTGGCGCGAGATCCGCACGCTCGAAGAAGACAACGCCAATCTGCAGCGCGAGAATCAATATCGGCGCGACCGTATTAAGAAGCTGGAGGAAAATCCCTCGGCGCAGGAGTTGGAGATTCGCAAGAAGCTGAAGCTGGTGCGCCCGGGTGAGACGAGCTTCATTCTTCCGGACCAGCCGAAGGCGGATCAAGCGAAACCGGATCAACCCAAACCGGAAGCTCTGCCTGAGCAGAAGTAATTTTTCAGGCACCGGGCACCGCATGATGATTCACTGGTCCTGAGCCGCGGCCCAATCCCGGATTGGTTCGAATCGCCTCGGTGATATATCGCTTGGCGTTGCGAATGGCAGCCGGAAGTTCAAGGCCAGCCGCTAGCGATGCCGTGATCGCGGCTGAATAAGTGCAGCCAGTGCCGTGGGTGTGACGCGTCTGGACGCGCGGCGCTGTAAATTCCGTCCATTCACCTGCGTAGAGAAGCACATCGATGGCGTCGCCCTCCAGGTGTCCTCCCTTCACCAGCACTGCTTGAGCACCCATTCCCAAGATTTTCTGCGCGGCAGCCCGCATGGAAGCGACATCGTCCACGGCTATGCCGGCCAGGATGGCGGCTTCCACCAGGTTGGGAGTAACCAGAAATGCGCGCGGCAGCAATTGGGTTTTCAAAATCTCGATGGCATCAGAGGCGAGCAGAGCCGCGCCGTGCTTGCTCACCAGTACGGGATCCACCACTAGTGGAAACTGGAAATCCGCGGCTATCTCGGCGACTGCTTGGATGATCTCGCGATTGCCGAGCGCTCCGGTTTTGGCGGCGGCAGGCGGAATATCGGTGATGACGGCGCGAATCTGTTCGACCACGAGGTCGGGAGGTATGCACTCAACGCGACTGACACCCACGGTGTTTTGGACGGTCAGGAGCGTGATGACGGCCTCGCCGTACACGCTGAACTGATGGAAGGTTTTGAGATCCGCCTGGATGCCCGCGCCGCCGCTGGGATCGGACCCAGCGATGGTGAGGGCAACGGGAACGACTACGCCCACTTCTTTCCCAGCGCGTCCAGATTCGCCCGCCCGAGATCTTCGGGCGTCATGGCGACCCGGAATTCCACGTGGGCGTTGAACGTCAGGAACCACGGCTCGGCAAACGTTGGGATCTCGGACGCGTCCTTGAGGTTGACCACTAGCGTGCCGCCACGATGGCCGTTGTGTTCGCAGAAATAAGCGGCTTCTGGTTTGATGGCTTCGAGAATCTTTTGGATTTTCTGTCCGGCTGATCCGTCCCGAACGGCCGAGTTGAATGGTTCGAGCGGGAATTGAAGGTGCATGAGCATGCGCATGGTTGATCTCCTAGTGGGAACGGCGATTGGCAAGTCTATCATGATCAGCGATAGACTGCGCAGCCACGCGCTTCGAGATGCGCGAGCCACTCTGGCGGCGCGAGCGTTCTCACCCATCGCAGATCGAGTTTATCTAGCCGAGGTAGCGTGGCGATGGCCGCGGGCAGGTGCGTCAGCGGGTTGCCGCGCAGATCGATCTGACGTAGCTCTCGCAACATTTCGATCGATTCCGGCAATGTTGTCAGGCGGTTGTTTCTAAGATGCAGTTCGCGCAAGTTGGCCAAGCGGCCGATCGAATCCGGCAACGTGGCCAGTTGGTTATCCGATGCACGAAGCTCAATCAGGTTTGCCATGCCGCAAACGCATTCTGGAAATATTTCGAAGGCATTCTCGCTGATGTTGAGGTAACGCAGTTTTGTGAGGCGAGCGAGAGAAGCGGGCAGCGAGGTTAACCGGTTGTCGTGCAGGTAGAGAAAATCAGTGAGTCCGTCGAGATCGGCCAGGGCATCGGGAATGGTCGTCAACTTGTTATGCCCGAGATCGAGCATGCGAAGTTTCCGCAGGCGGCCGATCTGATCGGAAACCTCGGACAGATCATTGTCGGCCAGCACCAGGGTTTCGAGCTCGGTTTGGTCCCAGACGGATTCTGGTACGTGGCCCAGGTGCTTTTTCCAGAGGTTCAGATCCGGCATACAGGCGATGCTAGCGCAATCGCCCGTCGTAACGTTCGTCATTGACCACAGCGGAGGCAGCGTACGCGCTAATGACGCCGCAGTTGTCCACATAGTTGTCTAAGATGTCCTAGCGGAAGGTTGCATAGGCGACCTCGTTACTGTATAGTGTGATAGAGAAGCAGTTCTGATCTATGGCGTATGAGAAGTTCGCAAGGACAAGCGTAAGGGTTGAGACACCCACGCTGTCATTGGTTCCGGACGGAAGAATTACAGTGAACGCCGCCGCTTGCAGACTCCTTGCAGGCGCAGGCGTGAAGGCCGTGGTGTTGCTGTGGGACGAATTAACTCACAGGATCGCTCTGAAGGCTGCGCCAAAGGGAGACAGAGACGCCTTCGCCATCTCGATAACTGGCCTTCACTCCGGGAGCTTGAGGGCCAAGTCATTCCTCACCTACATTGGGTGGAACGCCCCACGCAGGCAAACGCTACCTGCGACGTGGAGTGAATCGGAGAAAATGCTGGAGGCAATGCTGCCGCCCGCTTTCCTTAAGGCACGCCCTAGGCACGGGCCACAAACTAAGGGCACGTCACGGTAGCAGTCGCGAGTTTATATGGACGACAAGCGAAAGAGAGACTTGGAAGATGTCATGAGGACGGAATCCCGCCGCGGACGTCGCCCCGTTGATCTCGAGGCGAGAAAGAAGCGGGATGAACTTCTGAACGATATGCGTAAGCTACTGATGATTCGCGATGAGGAAGAGTTCTTGAACGCTACGCGTGCCGCCGGACTGCGCGACGGCTCGCAGGAGTTCGAGAAGGTTCTGCGGATTTGGCGCGAGTTTCGACCTTAGCTACTGCTTCATGAAGCGCGCGCGACTTGGCCTCCCGCTCAGAGGGAGGCAACTTTGAGAAGTGTTGCTCGAATATGTCGGCCAGTTGCTCAGCAGCTTGATCGAGGCGCTTATCGCGTTTCATCTCTATTTAGAGTCTACCTCAGCAGAGACGGGCCGGACAAATGTACTACGCGAGCTTCGCCCGACCCGGCCGTGGTCCCGCCCCAGGACAGAGATACTGAAGGTGAGGCTGTCATGACCACCGCAGAAATTGAGGCACTCTTTGCGCGGACGATCGCCGGCGATTACGAATCGGAGGATGCATGGGATGCCGTCCACGCATTGCGTATGAATGGCAGCCGGGAGATCTTCGAACACGCCGCGGCGTGGTGTGCGTCCGACGATCCGCTCAAGAGAGCGCGAGCCGCCAGCGTCCTGTGCCAGCTTCGACGCGGAACCATACCGAAGCATGAATTCTTGTTCCGTGATGAATCCTTCGTGCTGCTCACGAATATGCTGGAAAAGGAGCAGGACCCCATGGTTCTTGACCCCATCATCTCCGCGCTGGGCCACTTGGACAACGTATTGGCTGCGCCGTTTATCCTGCGCTATCAGGATTCTCCGCTCCCCCGCGTCCGCTACGCGGCGTGCTTCGCACTCGGCTGCTTTCCAAACGATGAGCGATCCATCGAAGGATTACTGAAGCTCACCTCCGATCCCGAAGATGCAATCCGCGATTGGGCGGTGTTTGGCCTCGGAGTGATGGGAGATGCCGACTCACCTGATATCCGCGAGGCGCTTCTTCGATGCCTGTCGGATAAGGATGAAGATGTTCGGGAGGAAGCCGCGGTTGGGCTGGGAAAACGCCGGGATCGACGCATGATCCCCGCGCTTCTCAAGATGCTGGAGGACGCCGACTTCAAGGTTCGAGTGGCAGAAGCTGCCGCCGCTCTATTAGGAATGGACAGAGAGCCACCGGAGTGGACGGCGGCGGACTACCGCGCCGCAATCGCGAAAATCGGGGAATGAGTATCCTGTCACCCTAATTTAGCGCGAACTTTTTCGCTCAACGCTTTCCCGTCCACCCGCTTGCCCGCCAGCTTCGCTTGCGTGGCTTTCATCACTACGCCCATTTGCTTGGCCGATGTCACGCCAGTCTCGGTCAGAGCCGCTGTGATGGCGGCGTCGATCTCGGCATCGGATGGCGCCGCGGGCATGTAGGATTCCACCAGCTTCAGCTCGGCTTCTTCTTTGTCGGCCAGCTCCGGACGGTCGCCCTTGCGGAACATTTCGGCGGCTTCGCGGCGCTGCTTGATCAGCGTGTTCAAGATCTGCAGCTCAGTGGCCTCATCCAGAGGCTTCATGGAATCGACTTCGTGCTTTTTGAGCGCGGTCTTGATCAGGCGGATGGCGTTGAGGCGCGCTTCGTCCTTGGCCCGCATGGCCGCCACCATGTCGGTTTGAATCCGTTCTAGTAAAGCCATCGTGTTTGGTATCCTTAGTGTTAATCCCTCTCATGTATATCAAGAAACAACGCTTACTGACACCCGGCCCCACGCCGCTGCTGCCCCAGGCCCTGCACGCGATGATGGGGTCCGACATTCATCACCGCACCGAGGACTTCCGCAAGGTTTACCGCGCCGTTCTGGCGGACCTGAAAGAAGTGATGGGCACGTCGAACGATGTGCTGGCGCTGGTTTCCTCCGGGACCGGCGCGATGGAAGCTTCGGTGGCGAATCTGTTCTCGCCGGGCGACCGCGTGATCGTGTGCACGGCCGGAAAATTCGGCGAGCGCTGGGCCGAGATCGCGAAGGCCTTCGGCTTGAACGCGCTGGTACTTGAAGAACCCTATGGCGGAGCGGTGAGCCCGCAACGCGTTGCCGATGCGCTAAAGGCGGAACCGAATGCGCGAGGCGTCTTCGTGCAGGCATCCGAGAGCTCCACCGGCGCCGCGCACGACGTACATGCCATGGGCGAAGCCATCAAGAAAACGGAAGCCATTTTCGTTGTAGATGCCATTACCGGGCTCGGCACAATGCCGCTGGATATCGATGGCTGGGGCCTGGATGTCGTAATTGGCGGATCGCAGAAAGCCTTCATGATTCCGCCCGGGCTCGCGTTTCTCTCAGTCAGTCCTAAGGCTTGGGCATTTGCTGAAACCTCCAAGCTGCCGCGCTACTACTTCAATCTAAAAAAGGAAAAGAAGAACGCGGCCAATGGCGAATCCAGTTGGACTCCGGCTGTTTCGTTGATCCTGGCGTTGGCGGAAGCTTTGAAATACGTCAAATCCATCGGAATGGACAAGCTGGTGGCGAACGCGCAAATGTTGGCACAGGCCACGCGCGCGGCCGTTACGGCGCTGGGGTTGGAGTTGTTTGTCCCGCACTCGCCAGGGGCCGCAGTAACCGCCGTGAAATCGCCGCAGGGGATGGATTCGAAAGTGATCGTGAAGGATTTCCGCAATCGTTTCGGCTCCATCATCGCCAACGGCCAGGGATCGATGCAGGGACAGATTTTCCGCATCGCACATCTGGGCTATTTCGACTTCCCGGATCTGTTCGCGGTGATTGCGGAACTCGAGATCATTCTGGCAGCCAACGGGGTTCCGGTGAAATTCGGCACCGGTGTCGCGGCAGTTCAGAATGTCTACGCCGAAGCGGCGCTGGCGAAAGAAACCGCGTCGGTTTAGTCGACTCATGCTAATTCTCATTGCAGAACCGCTGGATGCCGCGGCGGTGAAGCTTCTCCAGCAGCAGCCCGGGTGGGAAGTGGTGGTTTCGAATCCGAAAGAGTACACCCAGCATCTGGCGAATGCCGAAGCGTTGATTGTCCGCAGCGCAGTGATGGTGAACGCCGCGGTACTTTCGGCGGCGCCGAAACTGCGCGTGATCGGGCGCGCCGGCGTGGGCGTGGACAACATTGAGCTTCAAGCGGCCACGGCGGCCGGTGTATTGGTGATGAACACGCCGGGTGGGAATGCGGTCTCGGTGGCGGAGCATACCATTGCGCTGATGCTGTCGCTGGCGCGATCCATTCCACGGGCCGCGGCATCCACCAAGGCCGGCAAGTGGGAGAAACGGAAGTTCATGGGGACCGAGCTGCGCGGTAAAACGCTCGGCATTGTCGGCCTGGGCAGCATCGGACGCGAGGTGGTGAAACGCGCGGCCGCGTTCGAAATGAAAATTATGGCGA
>JBEKJJ010000086.1:0-25330 GCA_050011295.1 Bryobacteraceae bacterium | reverse complement strand
GCGCGCTGTTTTTCCGCTGCAATCCAACTTTTGGGCGACGCCTTCCACGTGGCTCATTTGGTCGTCCTTCGCGACGAACGGATTGGCCGGTGGACGCTCCTCGGCCACCTGAAACTCGCTTCGCTCGACATGTTTCAGGCGCGGGACCTGCTCGACAGGTGGCGCCGTGCGCGCTACGATCTTTTTCGATTCCAGAGATTGGAGCAGCGCATCCGCATGTTCGATCTGCTGCGGACTTTTGGCCCACTTTTTCGCGAACTCGGCATTTTCGCGAGCTTTTTCTTTATCGCCGGTCTGGAGATAGGCGTAGGCCAGCGCCGGGAAGAACCACTGGGCCTGGTCGGGATCCACTTTCTTGACCTGACGCAGTTGCACGATCGCTTCCGGATAATTGCGGGTGTTTACCAGCATCAATCCGAGCTGAAGGCGTGCTTCGGCGTAGTCCGGCTTCAGATCCAAGGCTTTTTGAAAAGCGGGAATCGCGTTCTTCACGGCGTCCGCCCCGCCGCGTGAAAGCATGGCGTAGTCGTAGCACATCTGGGCGTTCTTGGTTCCAGTGGCGAAGGCGCGTGCAAAATGGCCGCGCGCAGCGTCGTTGTCGCCGGATTGCCAAGCCAGATACCCGAGCGACTCTTCGACATCCGGCTTGTCCGGATTGTCCTTGGCCAACTGCTGGTAGGCGCTCAAAGCCTCTTTGGTCTTGTTCGTCAAAGCCAGCAAGTCCGCCAGCACCATGCCGGATTCGAATGGCGATGCTTCCGAAACCTCCGGATCTTCCGCCGATTTTTCGAGCTTGATATCGAACACCACGCGATAAAACCGTTCGCCTCTGAGATATTGCCGCAGCCCGGCCTCCACTTCCGTCAAGCGCTTTCCAAAAACGGACTGACAAGCCTCGTCCATTGTTTTCCCGGAACTTGCCGCCACCACGAACTTGGGGAAGTTGGGCCGGTAATCGGGTGCAAAGAACAGCATGTGCGTCAGCGCCCAGCTTTCGGCGTAGAACATGCCGGCGCGGTTGCTTTCGTTGTAGAGCGGCGATTGCCGGTCGGCCGAAGTGAGCGCATCCAAGGGAATCCATTTGCTGTTCAGAAGCGTTTGCGCGCGGCCGGGAATAATATCGCCGACAGCTGCCTTTTTGCCTACCGGAGTGAGCGTGGAGTACAGCTCGGCCATGCCTTCGTTCAGCCAGGGAGGCGGTTTCAGACCAATGTGCTCGATGATCATGTGCGTGTATTCGTGAATGGCGGCCGGATAATGTTCGCTGACGATATCCTGCATCACGATGTAATCGCGATTCCGGCCGCGGGCATAGTAGGCGAATGCGAATGCGTTGAAGCGGTAGGGCAGGTACTGTTTTTCTCCGCGAAAAGCGACGATGCGTACGGGGAATTCTGAAACGCGCTTGGATGCAGAAGCCTCCAAAAAGAAGCTGCGGACTTGCTCGAAGTAAAGGATGGCCTCCCGGCCTTTCTTTTCGCCCGCGGTGGTGTAGAGCTCGAAGTGAGGAGTGGCGAGTTTCACCCATTGGTCGGCGGCGGTGAGCGGAAAAGCGATTAGAATAGCTGTAATAAATGTGTAACGGCTCGACATTAACGGACTCCGGGGTGAATCGAGCATAACATTTCCGGAGGGAGGCACTGACGCATGAAGTTGACATTGTTCTTGTTGGTACTTTCGCTGAGATGTTTGCCGGCTGAGGCGCCCGGTGGGCAAATGTTTGTGAAGGCGGTAAAGGATGGCGATCTGAAAACGATCGAGACGCTTCTTTCGGTCGGTTTTAATCCCAATCAGCCGGTCCACGGGTACACGCCGCTCTGGTTTGCCATCCAGTCGAATCGGACTGAAATCGTTGATATGTTGCTCGCGGTGCATGCGGATCCGAACGAACTGGTAATGGCCGGAGAGGATCTGACTCAATATGGCGGAAATGCAACACCGCTTCAGGTTGCCGTCTTGCTTGACAACGGACATATGGCTTCGAGATTAATCTCGGCTGGTGCTCGCGTGGATGCCAAAGGGCCGTCCGGGCGTACAGCGTTGTTCGGCGCAGTCAGAGACGCTCATCTGGATCTGATCCGATTGCTGATCGCGAGAGGCGCGGATGTGAATATTCGCGACACCGAACACGGAGCCAGCCCTCTGGATGAGGCTGTCTGGGCCGGGTCTCTCGACTGTGTGGCGCTCCTGCTTGCTCATGGCGCTCGCTTGAATGAAGGGGAGTCGCAAACCGGCGCCACGCCCATCAACGAAGCTGCCTTCATGGGTCGAGCGTCAGTTGTTCAGTTTTTGCTCCAATTCCGTCCGGACCTTGGAGTCCCCGACATTCGGGGCTATCGCCCTTTGGACAATGCGATTCGAATGGGAAAAGAAGATTGCGCTTTGATATTGCTGGAAGCTGAACCAAAGGAGCAACAAACGGCCGAGTTCTTCTCGAAATCGTTGGGAGCTGCCATTCGGAAGAGCGAATCCGCTCTGGTAGAGAGCCTTCTTCGACATGGAGCAACGGCGAACGATCTTCTAGCATCCGGCGCGACACCTCTCGACGTAGCCGCTTCCGCTGGAGCAAGCAAAGTTGTGCGCGTGCTACTAGACAACGGCGCCGATCCAAACATCAGCGGCCGGACTGGGACTAGCCCGCTGGAGGACGCATCCCTCAAGGGATTTGAATCCGTTGCCGGCATGCTGCTGGATCACGGCGCGTTGGTGAATCGATTAAACACCAGCTCGGGAACCACGGCTCTCTACGCGGCAGCATCTTTCGGGAAGAGCGAGGTTGTAAAACTGCTGCTGGAACGCGGCGCGAATCCAAATCTGTGCGGAAGCAATCGCAAAAGCCCTTACCAGGCGGCTGTTGAGAATGGTTACAGCGAAGTAGCGGCAGAAATCCGGAATCATGGCGGCGCAAAAGGTTGTGAGCAATAGCGTTTGCCTCCCACGCGCGGGCAGATTAATACGTCATACCCTCCGTGGACCGGATGCCATCCTGGCTAAAGCTCTGCCTGGTCATTCTTTGTAGCCAGTATTGCGCGTCTGCGCAAAGTGCGCCAGCTCCTCCGCCGGATGCGGACAAAAAGCCTGGGAGCATTTCGGGAACGGTCCGCAGCGATTCCAACGGCCAGCCGCTGCGGCGCGCGCAAGTGGTGCTCAGTCCGGTCGAAGCTGGAGGCAGTTCGCTGGCACAAACCACGGATGACAAGGGAAAGTTCTCCTTCCCCAGCGTCGCGCCGGGCAGCTACTCGGCCACGGTGCAGCGCGACGGATATCTCAAGCAGACGGCTGGTCGGATCGGCGCTTACAAAATGCCGCCGATATTCCTGATCCAGCCCGGCCAGGATGTTAGCTCGTTCGATTTTCGGATGGTGCCGTGGGGAATCATCAGCGGCAAGGTGAAATTCGACGATGCCGAGCCGGCCGTCGGCGTAGCCATGCAGTTGTATCGCGAATATCACAGGCGAGGACGGCATGGCTGGGAAGTGGCAGCCACCACGCGAACCGACGACCGCGGCGAGTATCGCGTCCATGGCCTCGAACCAGGTTCCTACTATGTCGCGGCTTTGTATCAGGCGCCACAGCTTCCACCCAATGCCGAGGAACAGCGCCGTACCGATGCTTCCGGAAAGGCGCGCGAGGAGTTGAGCTACGCGGTGACGTTTTATCCGGAAGTGCAGAAGCTTTCGGACGCCGTCGCCGTACACTTGCTGCCGGGGCAGGAAATGTCGAGCATCGATATTTTTCTGACGCTGGTGCATACGGTTCGCATCCACGGCCGCGTGGTCAGCGCGCTCAGCGGAACGGTGGTGGAGGGTCCCGGCATCACGCTGCGCTGGAATGATGCGGATAATACCGGGTCGGTCTCGGCGCCCGTGGATATCACCTTCGATAAAAATCATAATTTCGAGATTAAGGGCGTTACGCCGGGCCCGTATCTGATCGTCACCACGGGATCCGATGATGGAAAGGGGCTGAGCGCGCGAACCCCGATCTCGGTGGGCGACGCTGACCTGGAGGGGCTATCCATCGTCATTGGGCCGCAGCAGAATTGGAAGGGGCGGATCGTGATTGACGGGGATGAATCCATCAAGCTCCCGGGTCTCGGAGTGGAGCTTCAGCCGCGCCGCACCACTGCATCCCCGGTGCGAGCCTACGTGGATAAAACCCTGGAGTTCAGCCTTCCATTTCAGGCGCAGGAGACCTACGATCTGGAAGTTCTCAACGCGCCCCAGGATGTATATCTGGAGGCGGTCCGCGTGGGCAAGAATGACCATCTGTCGAACGGCTTGGAAGCAGAACCGGGAGCGGCGCCGCAAGACATGGAAGTGGTGCTCAGTTCGCGAGGCGGCAAAGTACTGGGCAGAGCTGTGACGGTCACCGATTCAAGCGTGGTGGCGACGGGCGCCAGCGTTCTGCTGATTCCCGATCCGCCCATTGGCCGGTCCCAAGCGTATAGGCTCGCTTACGCCGATCAATACGGGAATTTTCTGATTCACGCAGTGGCTCCCGGCAACTATATTGCTGTGGCGTGGTTGGATCAGCCGCCCTGCGAAGTCTACAACCCGGATGACCTGGCCGCGTGCAAGGCCCAAGGCGTGAAGCTGGCTGTTTCGGATGAGGCGCTGGAGAGCATCCAGGTAACGGCGCGTTAAGAGTCCCCTTGCTGTTAGCAAGGGGACAACGTGTATAATGGGGATGTCGGGTAACGTCAGTGGGCGAAAGCCCACTTTTTTATTGCATTCGACCTATGTCCGCGATCGGCAAAGAAGAAATTGTCGCTAAGATCACCCAAGTCGCCGAACGAGTCGGCGGCGGGGAAGGGATCGAAATCGTTGACGTCCAGTTGCTGGGCGCCGGCCGCGGCAGAGTTCTGCGCATTTTTATCGACCGGCCGCAAGGTGTCTCCCACGCCGACTGCGAATTTATCTCGCAGCAGGTGGGAACAATTTTGGACGTGGAAGACGTCATACCAGGCGAGAGTTATACGCTTGAGGTCAGCTCGCCGGGCCTGGAGCGCAAGCTATTTAAAGAAAAAGACTTCGAGAGGTTTGTGGGGCAAAAAGCCAAAGTTATACTGCGTGAACCGGTGGAGAACCAGCGTCGTTGGGAAGGCAAGTTGGCCGGTATATCCCAGGGAGTGGTCGCGCTGGAGCCGAGCGACGGAAGGGTGATTCACTTCCCGCTAACGCAGGTCGAAAAAGCCAACCTGAAGTTTGAGTGGTAAAGAACCCCCGGACAGTTTAAGAAGAGGACACAGTGGGAACTATCTATCAGTCCATCGAGATCTTGAGTAAGGAGAAGGGCATTGACCCGCAGATCGTAATCGACGCGGTCAAGGACGCCATGCTGGTGGCGGCTCGCAAGCACTTCCGCACAACTGAGGACTTGGTGGCTGCATTCAACGAGGCAGGGGCGCTCGAAATCTACGGAGTCAAGAGAGTGGTGGAGTCCGTCCAGGATCCGATCAAAGAGATTTCACTCGAAGAAGCCATTCAGATTGATCCGGGTGCGCAGTTGGAATCCGAGCTGCGTTTTCCGAAACCAACGGAAGCGCTGGGGCGCATTTCCGCCCAGACCGCCAAACAAGTGATCCTGCAAAAGGTCCGCGAGGCTGAGCGCGAAACCATTTACTCGGAGTATTCCGGCCGCGTCGGCGAGCTGGTGAACTGCACGGTGAAACGGATCGAGGGCCAGGATCTGGTGGTGGATCTTGGAAAAACCGAAGCTCGCGTGCCCAAGAAGGAGCAGAGCAAGCTCGAAAACTTCAGCGTGGGTGAGCGCGTCCGCTGCGTGATCAAGAGCGTGGAGAAAGCCGGCAAGAACGCGGGCGTCATTGTTTCGCGCGGTGCGCCAGAGCTGGTGATGCGTCTATTCGAGCAGGAAGTGCCTGAGATTTACGACAACACGGTGGTGATCAAAGGCTGCGCGCGCGAGCCCGGCGAGCGGACCAAGATCGCAGTGTCCAGCCGTGACCGGGACGTGGACAGCGTGGGAGCTTGCGTCGGCATGAAGGGGATGCGTGTGCAATCCATCATTCGCGAGCTGCGCGGCGAGAAGATCGATATCATCGAATTCTCCGAAGACGCCGTATCGTTCGCGACGCACGCCTTGAGTCCCGCGAAGATCAGCCGCGTCTCTATCATTGACGCCACTGAGAAGCATATGGAAGTGATCGTCGACGATACGCAGCTATCGCTCGCGATCGGCAAGAAAGGCCAGAATGTACGGCTGGCCGCAAAACTGTTGGGCTGGAAGATCGATATCAAGAGCGAAGAAGAAAAGCGCCAGGAAGTGGAGTCCGCCATGGCGGCCCTGGTTCCGACGGGAGCGCCGGTTTCGGTACTCATCGATCACGGTCTGGGTGAGGAAATCGCAGAGAAGCTCATTGAAGCAGGCGTCGGAACGGTGGAAAAACTCGGCTCCATGACGCCGGAAGAATTGGAAGCGATTCCAGGGATTGAGCCTGAAATTGTCGAGAACATCCTGGTCGCGGTCAATTCCTATTACTCGCAGTTCGAACAACAGAGTTCCGCCGCTGCTGAAGCCGTGCCGGAAGTCGTGCTGGAACTTGAAGTGGATGGCGATGTAGGGGATGGACATGTACCGGCAGCGGAGGTGGTGGCCGGGTCCGCATCTGGCGCCGAAGAGGAAGCGGCAGGTAATACTACGGTTCCCAAAACAGAATTTGATACCATAAAGGATTCGGGGGAAGTTAGCTAAGCGCCGCATTACGAGAGCGTTGCAGTCTTAAATATGAGCAAAATCCGCATCAACGAGCTGGCGAGGCAACTGGAGATTCCATCGCACGTGATCGTAGAAATGTTGCCTGAGGTCGGCGTCACCGAAAAAAAGACGCACTCCAGCTCGATTGACGAACCGGTTGCGGAACTGGTACGGAAGCGCGTCCACGGAGAAGGCACAACCCAGCCGGAACACGGTGGAGCGGCCATCGCTGTTGAGGAGCCGGAAAAGATTGAAGAGCAGCAACCTCATTCTATTGCGGCGCTTGAGCAGGAACCACCGACGATCGCAGCCAAGATCGCTCCGGCGCACACCGCCGAGGCTCCAGGCCCAGTTGCTCCGCCGTCCGAGAATGGTTCTGCCGCTACCGTCGCAGAGGAGCCGCTGCGTGGCAAGCCTGCTCCGGTACGGCCGCCGCTGGCCACCGGATCAACCGCGCCATTGCATCCACCGTTACGCACCAGCACAGTGACGGCGCGTCCGGTACCGGCAGCGCCGCGGCCAGGTCAGATACTTTCGGGACCGCGCCAGCCTCTGCCGCCAGGAACTCCGCATCTGGCTGCACCTACGCCGGCTCATCCGGCCCCGGCTCCGACGCCCATTCCATCCACGGCGCGAGCGTCGGCGCCTCCCGCCGTTGAAACGCCGGGACCAGCGCCGTCCATGCCTTTGCGAACAGCTCCAGCGCGTCCGAATCTGGCTGGACAGCCGGCGGCACGTCCGGTAGTTCCTCCGCGTCCCGACATGGTGGCGCGTCTGCAGCAAACACGTCCTGCGCCAGGTCAAGCCCAGCCGCAAGCGCCGCGCCCCGGCATGCCCACGCGCAGTTCCACGCCGGTGCCTGGCCAGCCCATTTATCGCGGCCCTATTCGTCCGGGCCAGCCCGTAATGCGAGGGCCTGGAGTTCCCGGCCCAGGGGGAGGCGGAGGAGGCGGCGCAGCCCCAGGATTTCGCCGCACCAGAACGCTGCATCCCACTTCGCCGTTGCGCATGGAGCCGGCTGCTCCGCTGCCCACCACCGAACAGCAGCGCAGGCATCAGGCCAAGCCCGGTGGACGCGACCGGCATCGCGATCAGGAGCAGGAAGAGGGCAGACTACGGATGCCTGTGTCGCGGCGCGAGCAGCCCGTGGCGCCGCCCCCTATCGATCGCGAGATCACGATCTCGGAAGGAATCACGGTCAAGGAACTTTCCGAAAAGCTAGGTATCAAAGCGAACCTGCTGATCAAGAAGCTGGTAGAAAAAAAGATCTTCGCCACTATCAACCAGAATCTGGATGTAAAGATGGCCGAAGACCTGGCGCGCGATTTCGGCGCTTCCACCAACAAGGTCAGCTTCGAAGAGGAGAGCACGCAGGAGATCGAGCTCACTGAGGAGACGGCGGACCGCGTGAGGCGCGCGCCCGTAGTCACTATCATGGGCCACGTCGATCACGGAAAGACATCGCTGCTGGATGCTATCCGGTCGGCCGATGTGGCCGCGCATGAAGCCGGCGGGATCACGCAGCACATTGGCGCGTATCACATCGAAAAGAACGGCCGCAAGATTGTGTTTATCGATACTCCCGGCCACGAAGCGTTCACGCGAATGCGTGCGCGCGGCGCAAAAGTCACCGATATCGTGGTGCTGGTGGTGGCGGCCGACGACGGCGTGATGCCGCAGACTATCGAGGCAATCGATCACGCCAAAGCCGCGAAAGTACCGATCATTGTCGCGATCAACAAAATCGACAAAGGGGATGCTCAGCCGGAGCGCATTAAGCAGCAACTGGCTGACCGCAATCTGTTGGCGGAGGACTGGGGCGGTGATGTGGTGATGGTTCCCGTTTCTGCCCGTACCAAAACCGGTCTCGATCTGTTGTTAGAGATGATTTTGCTGGTAGCGGATCTCCAGGATCTCAAAGCCAATCCCGATCGTCCGGCGGTCGGAACTGTTTTGGAAGCGCAGCTCGACCGCGGGCGCGGTCCCGTTGCCACCGTTCTTGTCCGCAACGGAACGCTGCATGTGGGCGATTATTTCATTTGCGGCTCGGTGTTCGGCAAGGTGCGCGCCATGTTCGACGATCGGGGACAGCCGCTGCGCGACGCGGAGCCCTCCATGCCGGCCGAAGTGTTGGGCTTGGAATCTCTTCCAGAGGTTGGCGATACGTTTCAAGTTGTGACCGACACGGGAAAAGCCAAGCAGATTGTCATCTATCGCGAAGCCAAGGCGCGAGATGTCGCGATGTCGAAGACCGGACGCGTCACGCTGGAGCAACTGCATGAGCAGTTGAAGGAAGGCGAAGTCAAAGAGCTTAACATCATCCTGAAGACGGACGTCGGCGGTACGGCGGAAGTGATCAGCGACATGATGCAAAAGCTGTCGAACGAAAAGGTCAAGATCCACGTGTTGCGCGCGGGCGTGGGCGCCATCAATGAGAGCGATGTGCTGCTGGCTTCCGCATCCAATGCCATCGTCGTCGGATTCAGTGTCCGTCCGGAGCGAAACGCCACGGCGCTGGCGGAGCAGGAGAAGGTGGACATCCGGCTGCACACGATTATTTATGAATTGACCGATGAGCTGAAGCGCGCCATGACAGGCATGCTGGAGCCGGTTTTCAAGGAAGTTTATCAGGGCCGGGCTCAAGTGCGCGATGTATTCCGCATCAGCAAGGTGGGCAACGTGGCCGGGTGCATGGTGATAGATGGACTGATCCGGCGCGATAGCGAGGTCCGCGTGCTGCGCGACAATGTGGTGGTTTTCACGGGAAAAATGGAGTCTTTGAAGCGTTTCAAGAACGACGCCAGCGAGGTGAAGAGCGGATTCGAGTGCGGTTTGACCGTCCGCAATTTCAGCGACGTAAAGCCGGGGGACGTGATTGAGGCCTTCGCGACCGAGAAAGTAGCGGCGGAGGCGCTGGCATGACCACAGGCGGCAGGCACCAGTCGGCAGGAGGCAGCACGGCTGTCACCTGAGCCATGCCTACCGTTGGTGTTCTCACCTTGGAGCTGCAACTTTCCGAGGCTCATTCGCTCAAAGACAAGCGCCACACTGTCAAAGGTCTGAAGGATCGTCTCCGAGGCAAGTTCAACGTGGCCGTGGCCGAGATCGATTATCAGGATCTTTGGCAACGTTCGCTGATCTCGGCCGTCACTGTTTCTAGTGACCATATTCGCGCCGAACAGACCTTGCAGTTAGTGGAACGGGAAGCGTCCGCAATGTTGGGCGCTGCCCTGGTTGGTACGACGTTGGAATGGATTGAATAACAAAGAAAGAATCCAGGAGCCAGAACTCAGGAGCCAGAATGCTGCGGGTCTGATTCTGGATTCTGGATTCTGACTCCTGGCTCCTTCCCATGGACCATCGCATTGAGCGCATCACCGAAGCTATCCGCGAGGAACTGTCCGAGATGATCGGCTACGAAATGGCGGATCCGCGCGTGGGCTCAGCGATTGTGACTGAGGTCCAGATCTCGCCCGACAAGCGGCATGCCATGGTGCGCGTGCGCGTGCCGGAGAATTCGGATACCAAGGCCGTTCTTGAGGCGCTGTCCCATGCCCGCAATTTCCTGCGGCGTCAACTGGCCGCCCGGTTGACTGTCTACCGTATCCCAGAGTTGCATTTCGAAGCCGACGTGGCGGGCGAGCTGGGCGGCAAAATGGAACATTTGTTGAAGCGCATCCGGAAAGGCCGGCCTCGCGATCCGGAACCCGCCGGATGATCACGCGAATGTCAGCCATTGCCTTCATGGCTCTTGCGATCCCCACGGTTCAACCAGGGAACGAGCCTGAGCTGCTGCGCGTGGAAGGCAGCGTGGACGCCATGGGCACGGCGTTTTCGATCGTGGCTTATGGCGAGGACCGCGGCCGGTTGCAGTCGGCAGTCTCCCAGGGTTTGGAAGAAGCTCGCCGTCTGGATGAAATGCTCTCCAATTACAAACCTTTCAGCGAATGGAGCATGGTGAACCGGACAGCCGGCGACGGGCCGGTCCACATCACCCCCGAGCTGTTTCAACTGCTGGCCGCCTGCGTGGAATACAGTCGCGAGAGCGAAGGAGCCTTCGATATCAGCGTCGGGCCGCTCATGAAGGTCTGGGGCTTCTATAAGGGTTCGGGCCACTTGCCCCACCGCGCCGAGGTTTGGGGGGCTCTGAACAAGATCGGCTACCAGAATATTCTGCTGGATGCCGCCAAACAAACCGTCCGATTCGCCAAATCGGGCATGGAGATCGATCCAGGTGGAATCGGAAAAGGCTACGCAGTTGACCGTATCGCGCAGATTCTAAAGGATGATGGAGTACGCCAGGCATTGATATCCGGGGGTGGTTCCAGCATTTACGCTATTGGCGCCCCACCCCACGAAAAGGGCTGGAAAGTGGATATCAAGAATCCGAAAAACCCTGAAGAATCAGTCGAATCGGTATACCTGAAGGACGAATCCATGTCTACCTCAGGCAACTATGAGAAGTTCTTCTATGCCGAGGGTAAGATGTA
This sequence comes from Bryobacteraceae bacterium, assembly GCA_050011295.1. Taxonomy (GTDB): domain Bacteria; phylum Acidobacteriota; class Terriglobia; order Bryobacterales; family Bryobacteraceae; genus Palsa-89. The sequence goes on along the minus strand of JBEKJJ010000086.1, from coordinate 14,123 downwards.
TAGCCATATCATGGACCCTCGGACGGGGTACCCATCCCAAGGAATGCTATCAACTTCAGTTATTGCACCTCGAACGCTTGACAGTGAGGCTTGGACCAAGCCCTACTATATCTTAGGGCCCCAATGGGCAGCTAAACACAGACACAACGACTTTCGCGTTTATTTTTGCGAAGCGAGACCAGGTGCAAAATGCGATTGGCTTCAATGAACAGTAGATTTTTGGATGCTTGCCGCCGCCGGCCCACCGATGTACGGCCGGTTTGGTTTATGCGGCAGGCCGGACGTTACATGAAACAATACCGGGATATCCGCGCCAAGGCCAGTATCCTGGAAATTTGCAAGCGGCCCGATTTGGCGGCGCAGGTAACCCTGCAACCGGTGGAAGTTCTGGATGTCGATGCCGCCATCATCTTTGCCGACCTGCTTCTTCCCGTGGAACCGATGGGTTTGAAGCTGAAGTTCGTCTCTGGTGAAGGGCCAAAGATCGATAATCCAGTCCGAACCTCGGATGACGTGGATTCGCTCTCCATTTCGAACACCGACGAACTGGGTTACGTAGGGGAAGCGATTCAGCTAGTGGTGCGCCAATTGGCTGGCCGCGTTCCGGTGATCGGTTTTGTGGGCGCGCCGTTTACGCTTGCCAGCTACATGATCGAAGGCGGGCCCTCCAAGACGTTCCTGCGCACCAAGCAGATGATGTATCGCGACGAGACACTGTGGCGGCGTCTGATGGGAAAGCTGGTGGATGTGCTGGGGCCGTTTGCGCTGGCGCAGGTAACGGCTGGGGCGCGTGCGATTCAGGTGTTCGACAGTTGGGTGGGCGCGCTTGGCCCGGATGACTACGTGCGCTATGTGGCGCCGTATTCGCGTGCACTGATTGAACGCATTCGCACTGCCAGCGTCCCGGTGATCCACTTCGGCACCGGTGCGGCGGGTTTCTTCCGCGAGTTGCACGCGGCAGGTGGCGACGTCATGGGTGTGGACTGGCGCATCAACATCGACCAGGCTTGGATGGACATCAGCTATCGCTCCGCTGTGCAGGGCAATCTGGATCCAGCGGTACTATTCGCGCCGCTGCCGGAGCTCAAAATGCGAGTCCACGAGATTTTGAAACGCACCGGGTCGCGTCCGGGCCACATCTTCAATCTAGGACACGGCATTCTGCCGGAGACGCCGGTGGATCACGTGCGGGCGGTTGTGGATTTCGTCCGCGAGTTTAAGTTGTAACTGGTCATTTACGTGCTCCGGAGATTCTCTACATGCCAAACGTCCTAATCATTGGCGGAGGAATCTCCGGCCTATCCGCCGCTTACTATCTGAACAAGGCCGGCGTCCGCCCCAAGCTCATCGAAAAAGCTGCGCACTTGGGTGGGGTTATCCGCACTTCCACCCAGCAGGGCTGTCTACTCGAAGCTGGCCCGGACAGCTTCATGGCGGCCAAGCCGTGGGCCATGGAGCTGATCCGCGAAGTGGGGCTGGCAGATGAGGTAATCGGATCGAATGACCATCTTCGCGTGACGTACATTCTCAAACACGGGAAGCTGGTTCCGCTGCCCGATGGCCTGATGATGATGGTCCCGACCAAGATTCTGCCACTGGTAGGAACCAGGTTGTTGAGTTGGGGCACTAAAATCCGCATGGGCCTGGAGTTTTTGCGCCAACCACCTAAGGCTCCTCTTGCGGATCGCTCCGTTTACGATTTTCTGCTGGATCATTATGGGCAGGAATCCATCGATTATCTGGCGGAGCCGCTGCTCGCGGGTGTCTATGGCGGCGATCCACGCGAGATGAGCGTGAACAGCGTGCTCGGACGCTTCGTCGAAATCGAAACCAAATATGGCAGCTTGACGCGCGGGGTTCTGGCGGCGCCACGTCCAAAGGGTTCGGGGTCCGGATCACTTTTCCGCACGCTGAAGCTCGGCCTGGGCCAGTTGGTGGATAAACTCACAGGCAGCGCGGATGTCCTGCACGGCGCGGTGGAGAGTCTGGAACGCAACGGGTCCGGCTTTCGTGCGCGCGTGAATGGGAATTTCATAGAAGCGGATCATGTGGTGCTGGCCACGCCAGCCGGGGACGCGGCGCGCCTGTTGCAGCCGTGGAACGGAAACCTGGCGGAGCTTCTACAATCCGTTCCATATACGTCGTCAGTCACGCTATCGCTCGGCTACCGCAAAGATACTTTCGATCATCCACTCAATGGATTTGGATTTCTGGTTCCCAAGCGCGAACGCAAATTAATGGCTGCTTGCACCTGGGTGGGAAACAAATTCAGCTATCGTGTGCCGGACGACATGGTATTGCTGCGCTGTTTCATGGGAGGCGACGCATTGAAAGAAACCGACGAGTCCCTGGTGGAGGCCGCGCAACGCGAGCTACGCAGCATCATGGGCATTCAAGCCGTGCCGGTGCTTCATAGCATCGCGCGCTGGCCCAACTCCATGGCGCAATATACCGTGGGGCACGAAAAGCGCCTGAAGCAGATTGAATCCATCGTGCGAGGCATTCCTGGATTGCATCTGGCGGGCAACGGTTATCGCGGAATCGGATTGCCGGATTGCATCAAGGCAGGCCGGGACGCGGCCGTGCGCATCACTTCCTGATATAAACACGCGCCGCGGCCGGCGTTACTTCGATGTGGTCGATACGATCCGCCAGCTCGAAGGGCTCATCGATTTTGGCGTTCGGATACAGGGGTGTGAAAAATGTGTGGATCAGGAAATCCAGCGTGCTGCCGCTTACCGCCAAGCCTCCAATTTCCACTCGCTGAAGGGTAACCGTGGCGCGGCCTTTCGCCGATTGAATGCGCGCCGTTACCTTCACGCGCTTCTCGCCCTCAATCAGCTTCGTCACCAGCCAGTTAGTTTCTTCGCCAGCGCCCTGCCGCATCTTGATGAAATCCACCAGCGCATAACCTGTCGCACTGCCATTGCCGAGTTCCAAGCGCGGCTCCCGAAGGCCTTGCGGCACCACCGTGGGAGCTTTGGCACGGACCCAGGCGTTCAGTTCCGCCGCAGTGAACGTGTAGACCGTTCCGGCTTTGGCCTTGCCGCTCTCAATGATTTCGATCCTGTGCGAAACTCTGGCTGCCTGCGGATCGGCCGCAGCCGCGAACAGCAGAAGCACTCGAAGAACGTCCAACTTTCATCATAGTGGGACAAGCCTCCGGCTTGTCAGATTGGGCAAGCCGGAGGCTTACCCCACGGGGGCTGCGCGATAATTGAGGTAGAAGGCCTCTATGAACGGTGTCAAGACCGCGCTGTTGCTCGGAATCCTGAGTGGTCTGCTGCTATTTGGCGGAGAGATGTTGGGAGGCCGCAACGGTCTCTACATCGCGCTGGCAATCGCCGTTTTCATGAACTTCTTCGGTTATTTCTTTTCGGACAAGCTGGCTCTTTCGATGTACTCGGCGCAGCCGGTCACGCCCACGGAAAACAGCGAAGTGTACGCGCGCGTGTTTCCCATCGTGCAAAGTCTGACCCAACGTATGGGCCTGCCGATGCCGAAACTCTGGCTGATTCCGGATGAATCGCCCAACGCATTCGCCACGGGCCGGAATCCCGAGCATGCCTCGGTGGCGTTCACAGCGGGAGTATTGAAGCTAATGAACGATCAGGAGCTGGAGGGAGTGGTAGCCCACGAACTGGGCCACGTGAAGAACCGCGACATCCTCACCAGTTCGGTGGCGGCGACGATTGCGGCGGCGATCACGGTTCTGGCCCGCATGGCGTTCTGGTTCGGAGGCAGCCGCGACGATGACGAGGATCGTGGCAGCGGTTGGGCAGGCTTGATCTTGCTGATCCTGGCGCCCTTCGCGGCCATGTTGATTCAAATGGCCATCTCGCGGACGCGTGAGTATTCCGCTGACGAGACGTCGGCGCAGGTAACGCACAATCCCAATGAACTGATTTCCGCGCTCGGCAAACTGGAGACCTGGTCGCAGCGCATTCCGATGTCCGACGTGAATCCGGCGACTGCGCATTTGTTTATCATCAAGCCTTTTACTGGCGGTGGGCTCACGAAGTTGTTTTCGACGCACCCGTCCACGGAGGATCGGATCGCTCGGCTGCGCGCTATGCGTTGAGATACAGCAGCAGAGTCACGCGCCGATGTATCGCGCATACAAGCTGCGCGCCACACCCACATCGGTTGTGCCCTTCACAATCGCGCGTCCGTCAGGAAAGATGGTGAGGAGATATGGCGCGATTTCGAATCGCAGCGCGAATTCGTTGGCTCGCACCAGCCCCAGCGGCGCAAGACGCTCGGCCAACTCCCCGAGATCCAAGGGACGCGCGCGCTCATGGATCTGCACCGCGTTTCGTCCGCACAAGCTAACCGGGGCGCGATGCTCACCGTTCAAGTATGGAAATTGCCGCAGACCGCACGCGGGACATTGCGGATCGGGACCCGGCTCCGAAATCTGCCGGATCTCGCCCGTCCACACGTCTACGGTGGTAATCTTGCGCGATGGCTCAGCGCCGCACAGAATCTTGATGGCTTCGCTCACCTGCCAGCTCGCAATCAGGGCCGTGACGGAACCGATTACACCCGCCGTTTCGCAGGTAGGCTGCGCACCAGGCGGCGGATCGGGATAGACGCACCGGAGACAAGCCGTCTTCCCCGGCACCACCGCCATCGAGATTCCATAGCTTCCAACGGCTGCGCCGTACACCCAGGGCTGGCCGCGGTTCACTGCGTAATCGTTGATCAGATAGCGCGTCTCAAAATTATCCGTGCCGTCCAGAATCAGGTCGGATTCGCCCAAAAGATCGTCCGCGTTCCCGGGCGTCAGATCCGCCACTACTGGTTCTATCCGAATGTCCGAATTGACGGCCGTCAGCCGGCGGGCCGCAGCCATTGACTTGGGCAAGGCCTGTTCCACATCGCATTGGTCGAATAGCCACTGTCTCTGGAGATTGCTCAGCTCCACATAATCCCGGTCGATTATGCGCAAGTGGCCTACTCCGGCCCGCGCCAGCGCACCAGCCTGGAAACTACCCAATGCGCCGCAACCAACCACCACAGCCCGCGCGTCCAACAAGCGTTGTTGCCCCGCTTCGCCGATCCCATGGAATAAAATTTGGCGCGAGTAACGCTCTTTATCCCGTGGGGTCATACATCAGAATGGTAGCAGCCAATACGTTAAGATGGTCCCTAGTGTCGACCCGGCTGGGCTTACGGATCAGTGTCGCCGCGCTCGCCGTTCTAACCGTGAGAACCCTCGCGGTGGGCGCCGTCGCTTATGAGGGCCAGACAATCGCGGATATCCAGTTCGATCCCGAGAAGCAGCCATTAACGACGGATCAACTCAAGGCGCTACTGCCGATTCGCGCCGGCCAGCCCCTGCGCGCCGAGGAACTCCAGGATGCTATCCAACGCCTGTACGCAACCGGTGAGTACGCTGATATCGCAGCCGATGCCACGTTGGGGCCGAACGGCGTGATCCTGAAATTCTTGACCAAACCAGCCTATTTCGTCGGTAACGTTCGAGTAAATGGCCTGCCAGAGCCTCCCAATGAAGGCCAGTTGGTGGTGGCGACAAAATTGGAATTAGGCGCCGAATTCTCACCTGACGAAATAAAGGGCGCGGTGGATCGTCTGGTGGACGTCATGCGACGCAACGGTTTTTACAACGTGAGTGTACGGCCTGAAACCAGCTTCGAAGAGACCACGCAGCAAGTGAAAATCGATTTCCAGATCGATCCGCAAAAACGCGCCAAATACGATGGCGTCATCGCCAACGGCTCCATGAATCGCACCATCGAGAGCATCATCAAATCCACGCATTGGCTGCGTCCGTTCGGATGGCTCGGTTGGAGACCAGTCACCGAGAGCCGCACTCAATCCGGTATCGATAACGTCCGCTCCTGGTATCCCAAGCACGACCGTCTGGCCGCCAAGGTATCGCTGGTGAGATTGGATTATCATCCCAGCACCAACACGGTCACCCCGGAACTGGCTATCGACAGCGGCCCGCTCATCACGGTGCGTGTGCGCGGCGCCAAGCTCTCCGCTGGAAAATTGCGGAGCTTACTTCCCATCTATGAGGAACGGGCCGTGGACAAAGATCTGCTTGTGGAAGGCACGCGGGACCTGGCTGCGTACTTCCAGACGCAGGGATATTTCGATGCCCGGGTAAACTACAACATCGCCCTTCCGCCCAACGGGGACGAACTGATCGATTACGACGTCGACAAGGGGGTTCGTCACAAACTTGTAAAGCTCGAGATTGACGGCAATCATTATTTCGATGACGAAACCATTCGCGAACGGATCACTGTGATTCCGGCGACACTGATACGCTATCGCCACGGCCGATACAGCCGCCAATACATGGAGCGGGATCTGGACGCGATCCGCGCGCTCTACCGCTCCAACGGCTTCCGGGACGTCGAAGTGACATCCGAGGTGATCGACGATTACCAGGGACAAGTGGGGCACATCGCGATCTCCATTCAAATAAAGGAAGGTCCGCAGTGGTTTGTGTCGAAGCTGGAAATAGAGGACATCCCGGAGGGGGACCGCGCCCATTTGCGGTCGTTTCTGCATTCCACCGAAGGACAGCCCTACAGCGATTACAATGTCGGCTCGGATCGCGACGCAATCCTGGACTATTATTTCGACGATGGATATCCGTCGGCCAAGTTTGAGTTCACCGCGACTCCGGCGGCGGACCCTAATCGCGTGGATTTGAAGTTCATGGTTACCCCGGGCGAACGAGTTTATGTGCGCGATGTCCTGGTGAATGGCCTGGAGCGAACGAAACTCGACTTGGTTCGCGAACGCATCAGCCTCAAGCCGGGAGATCCGCTTTCCCAGGACCAGATCAACGGAAGCCAAAGGCGCCTGTACGACCTGGGCATTTTCGCCAAGGTGAACACGGCTATTCAGGATCCGGATGGCGACGAGCCCGACAAGTACGTGCTGTATTCGCTGGAAGAAGCCGGCCGCTACCTGACGAATGTGGGCTTTGGAGCCGAGATCGGGCGTATTGGCGGCGGGATTACCTCGCTCGATTCGCCGGCCGGCGTTACCGGCTTTGTCCCTCGCATCTCGCTCGGTGTCAGCCGTTTAAATTTTTTGGGTTTGGGCCATACGGTTAGCCTGCAAACCAGGATCTCCACGCTGGAACAACGCGTCCTGGCCAACTACCTGGCGCCGCAGTTTGAAGGAAATCCGAATCTGAACCTGCAGTTTTCCGTGTTGTTCGATAGCGAGCACGATATGCGCACCTTCTCATCGCTGCGCAAGGAAGGGTCGGTACAGTTGGGTCAAAAGCTGTCGCGCGCATTTTCCGTTCAGTACCGCTACACGTTTCGCAAGGTCAATATCCTGGGAACTCCGCTGGTCACTCCCGAATTGATTCCACTGCTCTCGCAGCCAGTGCGCGTGGGGTTCTTTTCTACCACCTTCATCCAGGACCGCCGCGACGATCCGCTGGACGCCCATCACGGTGTCTACACTACCGTCGATCTTGCGCTGGCTGCCGGCGCCTTCGGGTCCCAGACGGGATTCGGCCGGCTGATCGCGCAGAACTCCAGCTACTATCAACTGACCAAAAGCCTGGTATTTGCTCGGTCCACCAATTTCGGCTTTATCGAACGTTACGCCGGCCTTCCGGAGATCCCGCTGGCGGAGCGGCTTTTCGGGGGCGGATCGAATTCCGACCGCGCCTTTCCGGATTTTCAAGCCGGCCCACGGGACACCACCACCGGCTTTCCCATCGGAGGCACAGCGGAGTTGTTTAACAGCCTCGAGATTCGCTTTCCGCTGATCGGCGACAATTTCGGAGGCGCTTTATTCAACGATATGGGGAATGTTTATTCCGATCTGGACAAGGTCAGCCTGCGTTTCCGCCAGAACGGTCTCAAGGATTTTGACTACGGCGTGCAGGGGTTCGGCTTCGGCATCCGTTACCGGACCCCGATCGGTCCGGTAAGGGGGGACTTCTCGCTAAGCCCCAATTCGCCGCGCTTTTTTGGATTCAAAGGAAGCATCAATCAGTTGCTGTTCGGCGGAGGGACACAAACGGTGCAGCGGATCAACGTTTTTCAATTTCATTTCTCGCTGGGGCAACCGTTTTGAGGGAAGCCAGAAAGCAGAAGGCAGAAAGCAGAAAGCAGCGCTGCGCGTCCAGACAATGTGGCGCCGGGCTGCTGCCTGCTGCCTTCTGCTTTCCGCCTTCTGCCTTCTGCTTTCTGCCTTCTGCTCTCTGCCTTCTGCTCGCTGGCTCCTGGATTCTCTCTGGCGAGATCATCGACCGCATAGCCATCTCGGTAGGGAATCAAGTCATCACCGAAAGTCAGATCGATGAGGAAATCCGGCTCACTGCGTTTTTGAACGAGGAAAAGTTTGATCTCGGCAATGCGGAACGAAAAAAGGCGGCCGCGAGGTTGATAGAGCAGACGCTAATCCGGCGCGAAATGGAGTTCAGCCGCTATCCGCTGCCCCCGCTGAGCGATGCCGCCCACTCGCTCGACACCTTAAAGGAACGTTACAAAACGGACGCCGATTACCAGAAGGCGCTCGACGCAGACGGCGTCACTGAGAATGGCTTAATGCGCCGGTTATGGTGGCAGGCGACCTTCTTGCGATTTATCGATTACCGCTTCCGTCCTGGCATACAAATCCCCGACGCGGACGTGCAAGCGTACTATCAACAGCAACTCGACAAGTGGAAACAGGAAGGCGTTCAGCCGGTTCCGAGCCTGGAGGACGTGCGCGCCAGCATCGAGCAAACGCTTACCGAACAACGTATCGATCAAGCTCTCGACCGCTGGCTGGCGGACACCCGCACCCAGGTGTCGATCCGATTCCGGGATGAGGCTCTGGAATGAGCCGCCGCAAGAAGGTTTGGTTATTCGCTTTGGCGGGCCTCACGGGGCTGCTGCTGATGGCTCTTTTCGCGGCGGTAGCCTTGTTGCAAACAGATTGGTTCAAGAACCACGTGCGCGCGAGGATTGTGTCCGTGGCTGAAACCGCGACCGGCGGACGAGTGGATATCGGAACGTTCGATTACAACTGGCACAACCTGACGGTGGAGGTTGCGCCATTTGTCATTCACGGCAACGAACCGCCGCAGGCAGCGCCATTTTTCCGCGCGGATAAAATTCGGATTGGATTAAGGATTATCTCGCTTCTTGAGCAGCAGGTGGATCTGGTTTCCCTCAGCGTGGAGAAGCCCGAGGTCAGTGTAACCGTGAATCCGGATGGTTCCACTAACGTGCCACAGCCCAAAAATCTGCGGCGTTGGGAACAGAACTTTACCGAAAGGATTCTCGATCTCAAAGTACAGCACTTTGAGTTTCACGATGGCTTCGCCGAATACAACTCCCAGCGGATTCCGTTGGATGTTCAAGGGCATGGCTTGCAGGCATCCATCCGTTACGAAGCCGCCGGACCCCGCTATGTAGGCGAGCTCTCTTCGCGGCAGGTTCGCATCTCCTCGCCGCGGCTGAAGGTGCCGGCCAGCCTGAGCGTGGATGCAAAGCTGGCGCTGGAACGGAATCAGCTCGAGGTAATGCACGCGAGCCTGGAAGGCGAAGGATCTAAACTCACCGTCGACGGCCTGGTCCGGCCGCTTTCCTCGCCACACGCCGATTTCAATCTAACTGCTTCAGCGCCCATGAAATGGCTCAACGCAACTTTCGGCTTGCCGCTGGAATCGGCCGGGGTCGTCTCTTTCCAGGGAAAAGGATCGCTAGAAACCAATCCCTTCCAATACAAATTGGAAGGTAAACTCGCAGGGCGTCAGCTTGCAATTGCCCGCAATGGGCTGCGGGTGCCGGATATCAGTTTCTTCTCGCGCGTGGAGATGTCGCCCAAGAAAATCAACCTCCCCGACCTGCAGCTTTCGGCGCTGCATGGCCGGTTCCGGGGATCGGCTCAGATTGTGGATTTCGAAAAGTTCACCCTGAACGGGACCGCCGCGGATTTGTCGCTCCAGGAACTGGCAGGGTTGGCGAAGCGGGACAGCGGCCAGTTGAACGGTACGCTGAAAGGGACGGTTCGGCTGGACGGCCAGTTCTCGCGCGGCGGCGCCGCGGGCGTGGTACTGGACACTAAAGTGGATGTTGTCCCGGGAATTAGCGGTGTGCCGGTGGAAGGCGCTGTCGGTGTCAACTACGATCAGCGCGCGGCCAAAGTGCGGTTGGAAAACTCCGAGATCAGAATCGGCTCCACCAGCGTAACGCTCGCGGGAACACTTGGTGAAACTTTGAATATTCACCTGATTTCACGCAACCTGAGCGAAGCTCTGCCGCTATTCCCGCTCTTCGGTGAGAACGCCCCGGTCGAGCTCCCCGTCTCGCTCCACAACGGCGTGGCGCGCTTTGACGGCGTGGTTTCCGGCCCGCTCGCGAACCTGAAAATTTCGGGCAAAGCCGATGCAACACACTTGGTTTGGGGCCAGCGCGAATTCGACCACGTGGCCGGCACAGTGGATATCGACAGGACGTTAGCCAACCTCTACACGATCGCGGTGGACCAAGGCCAGATGCATGTGGTGGGGCAAGCGCGCGTCGGCCTGGTGGACTGGAAGACTGTGGACGCGAGCGCGCTCTCGGCATCACTCTCTATTCGAGGCGCCGATATTCAAAAGTTGCTTACCGATAACGGTTATCAGGTCCCGGTGAGCGGCACATTGTCGGCTACCGCGCACGTGACCGGGACTCTCGAATCGCCGCTGCTCTCCGGGAACGTGGACGCCCGCGACGTCACCGCTTATGACGAGCATCTGGATCGTGTTCAGGGCGACGTGACAATGACAGGCACTGCGCTCGAGGTGGCCCATCTCGAGGCCCGCGCGGGAGCCGCTAGTATCACCGGGAGCGGCGCGTTCAATCACCTGGCCAACGACTGGAACGACGGATCGCTACGCATCGACATTGCTAGCGATCACGTCAATGTCACCGCGATCCACTACGTGCGGCGGCTGCGCGAAGGGCTGGCTGGCGATCTGGATATCAAGGGCAGTGCCACCGCCAAGGTGGTGAAAGGCGTGGTCACGCTCGCGTCATTGAATGGCCAGCTAACCCTTAAGAACGCTACTTTGGACGGACGTCCGTACGGCAATCTGGAGATGACTGCCAACACGCGATTACCGATGCTAGCTCTCGCCGCCAAAGTGGATTTGCGAGGCGTCCAGCTTCAAGGAAATGGCGAATGGCGGCTGGACGGCGATTATCCTGGCCAGGCACGCATCCAAATTCCACGCATCACCATCGCCACGCTGCATGATCTGTGGCCGGGCGAGCATGAACGGAAGGATTTGCCATTCGAAGGTTTCGTCCAGGGTGAGGCTACCATCCAAGGGCCGCTGAACAACCCAGCTGCCATGACGGCCACCGTGACGCTGGCCACTGTCCAACTTATGGCTGGCCCTAATGTGCGACCGGTGGCTGGAACCCAGATTCAGGACCTGGTACTGAAGAATGCCCAACCGGTACAGTTTGACGCCACCACCAAAAGCATCGACATTCGAAGCGCCAACTTCATGGCCAAGGACACCACGCTCACTGCGGCCGGCCGCCTCTCCTTGGACTCGAAGAATCCATGGGACCTCACTGCCAAGGGCAATATAAATTTGTCCATTCTCCAGATCTTCAATCCGGACCTGCTGGCTTCGGGAACCTCTGTTCTCGACATGACGGTGCGCGGCCCACTGACCGAGCCGCAGATCGATGGACGCGTAGAGCTGCACAACGCATCCGTCTACATTCGCGATCTACCGAACGGCGTGGATCAAGCCAACGGGCTGATCCTGTTCGATCGGAATCGGGCCACCATCCAAAACCTGACGGGCGTCACCGGCGGCGGCAACGTGACATTCGAGAGCGGCAGCTTTGTCGGATTCCGCGGACCGGCGCTGATTTATCGCCTCCAGGCGACGGCCAACCAGGTGCGCTACCGTTCTCCCGAAGGAGTCAGTGTCACCGTGAACGCAACACTGAATCTGGTCGGCACCTCCGAGAACAGCGTGCTCTCTGGCAACGTGGCCGTGATTCGCGCCGGTTTCAATCCACGTACCGACGTGGGATCCTTGCTCGCGTCCACCGCCACGCCCGTTTCATCCACGCCGAACGAGTATTTGCGCGGGATCCAGTTCGACGTTCGCATCACCAGCTCACCGAATCTGGAAGTGGAAACCGCTCTCACGCACAACATCCAGGCCGAAGCTACACTGCGCTTGCGCGGCAAGCCGGACCGGCCCATCGTGCTCGGGAACGTAAGTGTGAGCTCGGGGCAAATCGAGTTCTTTGGAACCAAGTACAGCATCAGCCGCGGTGACATCAATTTTTACAATCCCGCCAAGATTGAGCCGATTCTCGACCTGGCACTCGAAACGCGAACGCGCGGCATCGTGGTGGATATCACCTTTACGGGCCCGCTCAACAAACTGAATTTTTCCTACCGTTCCGATCCACCGCTCGAAACCAACGAGATCATTTCGTTGCTTGCGGTGGGCCGAACACCCACGGAAAATGGAGGATTGGTTTCCAACCAGAACAGTTTTGCTCCCACCGGCGTATCCACCGGCAGCGACTCTCTAATTGGCCAGGCCCTGGCGCCACCCTCTTCAGGACGATTGCAACGATTCTTCGGGGTGAGTCACATCAAGATTGACCCGCAGCTCACCGATATCACGGCCGTCCCGCAGGCTCGCCTGAATTTGGAACAACAAATCTCGCCCGACGTCACGCTGACCTATATCACCAACCTGGCGCGCACCGACCAGCAGATTGTCCGCATAGAGTGGGAGCTTAGCAAGAGATGGTCGGTGGTGGCGCTGCGGGATGAGAACGGCGCGTTCGGTATCGATTTTCAGGTTCGCAAGCGATTCAAGTAGCCGAGGCCTTCATTGAGACTGCGCAAACTGCAAGGTAAGCTCAAAGTCGAGCACAGCATAATCGACGGCGTGCGGGATGTACTGGAGCGCTTGCTCCACGAGAATCCCGAAATCCGATCTGTGATACCCGGCGTGATCCGGCCGGTCCGCGATGCGAAAGGGGAGGTGAAGATCCGGGTGACGGTACCCGTCACCAACGGATGGAAAGCTATCGCATTGAGCGCGGGCGCGCGCCAGGAACTTTTCATCAGCACTGTACTTTCGCAGGCCCAGTTGGAGCAGGCCATTCGCCGGGCGTTGGAGCAGGGGGCATGAATTCGGAGTTGGAATTTTCCCGTGAGCGGATGCGTGAGATCGGATATCGCGTGGTGGACCGCATCGTAGAACACCTGGCCACTTTGCCGAGCCAGCGCGTGGGGACGAAAGGCGACCCCGCGGTCCTAATGAAGGCGTTGAGCGAGCCGGTACCAGAGCAGGGCACAAAGTTTGAAACTGTCCTCGATCAAGTGGAGAGCGAAGTTCTCGCGCATACCATGCATGTGAATCATCCGAGGTTCTTCGCATATGTGCCGGGGCCGGGGAACTTCGTCGGCGCCATGGCGGACTCGCTCATCTCGGGCTACAACGTCTTCGCAGGAACATGGATTAGCGGCTCCGGACCCGCCGCTGTTGAATTGACGGTCCTGGAATGGCTGCGCGAGATGTGCGGGCTGCCTGCGAGCGCAGGTGGCGTGTTTGTGAGCGGAGGGACGCTGGCCAACTTGACCGCGCTGGCCGTAGCGCGGCACATGAAGGTTAGCGGACGGCTGGAAGATGCCACGGTGTACTTTTCCGATCAAGCGCATTCATCGCTGGAGAAAGCTCTGCGCGTAATCGGTTTGCCCGCCGGGAACCAGAGGAAGCTGCCTTCGGATTCCTCCTATCGGCTTCCTGTGGGTGAGCTTGCGCGACAGATCGAACAAGACCGCGCCGCAGGAAAATATCCGTTCTGCGTTATCGCCAGCGCCGGGACCACCAATACAGGCGCCATCGATCCGTTGCCGGAAGTTGCCGCGCTTTGCCGGCGGGAAGGCCTCTGGCTGCACGTCGATGGGGCCTACGGCGCGGCAGCCGTGATCGCACAGCGGGGTCGAGAATTGCTGGCCGGACTGGAGCTGGCCGACTCGCTTTCACTCGATCCCCACAAATGGCTATTCCAACCCTACGAGATTGGTTGCGTGCTGGTGCGCGATCGGGAGCATCTGCGCAACACATTCCAAATCCTGCCGGAATATCTCAA
>JBEKJJ010000085.1:0-25360 GCA_050011295.1 Bryobacteraceae bacterium | reverse complement strand
CCCTGGTAGGTAACGTGGCGAAGCACTCCGGGCGAATGGCACACCAATGCGATTGGCTTGCCGGAATTGTAGAAGGCCTCCAGAAGAGCGATCGACGTAGGGCTCTCCGCAAGATCCCACATTGGGCCATGCCCACCGGGATAGAAAACGGTGTCGAAGTCTTCCGCCTTCATGTCCGCAAGTTTGACCGTGTTGGCGAGAGCCTTTTGCGTCGGCGCGTCCTTCTTGAACCGCGCCATCGCCGGCGTTTGATTTTCAGGCAGATCGCTTTTCGGATCGAGCGGAGGCTGCCCGCCTTTCGGAGAAGCGAGCGTCAGCTCAATACCAGCATCCCTGAATACGAAATAGGGGGCCGCGAATTCCTCAAGCCAGAAACCAGTTGGGCGGCCCGTGTTCCCCAGTTGGTTGTGCGATGTCAGGACCATCAGTATTTTCATGTTCGTTCTCCTCTGTTTTCGTATTACGGTCAAATGCGAGCACGTTCAGCGATTCCTCGTACCCGTACACACGCAAGTCGCGCGCCATCACGAGGACGCAGAAACGAAAGACAAAAATAGGGACCGTCGCACGCTATTGTTCGCGGGCCGACTCAGCGGGTCGACGCGATTGACTTTCCAATGTTGGTGCGGGCGGAGGGACTTGAACCCTCACGGACCTTGCGGTCCAACGGATTTTCCTGCCACTACGGCTTTCGCCGCCCCCGCTTGATTCGAGCAAGGTTTGGGGTCTGGACTATCCCTTCGCCATGCCCCGGTTCAGTTTCGGGATTAGGCGCTGCCCGTCTAGTCTCTACACCTTCCCAACCGGAACGCTGATTGCTCCGGCAGGGCTTGGCTCGGGATCGCCACGTCAGAGGGTTCCCCGACTTTGAGCAGTTCTACCATCGCCGGTTTCCCGGCGGGCACTCAAGTTTTCGCTTAAGTCCGATGCGTCTGCCGATTCCGCCACGCCCGCACGGCTTCAAAGATAGCACAAACGCCGACTGACCCGATCGGACTTTTATATCCTTCGCGTCTGCCGGTTTCGCCACCCGGGCATATTGAAAACAGGATCGTTAGTGGACGGTAATCGTGCTAGGGCCCATGAGCTTCATAATAGTGAAGGCGTCGCCTTCTTCGTGTCTCACTCGAGGGGTTGAGGGAGAGGCGCCTGGCCTCACGCCAGGTCGAAGAGCTGGCTCTGAGCGTGGCCCGCGCCCGATGGGATCGCGCCGTAGAGGATGTTGCTGTTTTCGCCCGTCGTCGTCTGGTTCGCGCACGAGGGAATGGACGGCTGGGCCGTCAGCTTCTGGTCGGCCTTGAAGGAGACGGTACCCGCCCCCGACTTGAAGGTCGCGAATTCGAGGTTGTCGAAGCCGTCGATGGTGAGCTGAAGCGCTGAGATCGGGGCCAGGTACTGGTCGGTGACCTTTGCGCCCGCCGGCGCATTATTCGTCTCCAGGGGCAGGCCGACGTACCCGACGTACTTGGAGGGGAAGGCGTGTCCGTTCTCGTCCGTCGCCCCGAACGTCGTTCCGATCAGGTTGCCGTTGGTTTTGTCGAAGTCGAGGGTGATGGTCAGGACATAGCGCGCTGGTAGGCTTGTGCTGGGCAGTTTCGTGATGGTGTACTGAGAATCGTAGGGCGTGTTGATCGAATTGCCGTCGTTCACCGTGTAGTTGTTTATCCAGAACTGCAGCTGCCCAGTGCTGTCTACCTGCCAGCCGCACTGCTGCCAACTGCACCTCTGGTAGTTGGGGGCGCTCGTTGGCGAGTTGCAGTTGAGCTGGAATGAGTAGCCGTTCGAGTAGGCGAGCGGCTCGGAGATTGTTATCGTTACCACCACGCCGGTGAGCGTCGCGCAGTCGGTCCCCGAGGCCAGGAAGTAGTTGCTGCTGCCCTTCAGGCCTCCCGACGGTGCCGTCGCCGGAGAGGCGACGACCGACCACTCACCCTGCCAGACATCCCCGCTCGTCAAGCCGGCGAAGTCGACGATGAGGGTGTTGAACACATCGCCGGCGCTCGCGCTGTTGTTCGACCAGTTCGCAATGGAGGGCCCGTGCGAGCTTCTGGCCTGGGGCAGCGTGAGGACGGCCCCCGTCGCCTCCGCCTTCACCGGCGCGAAGGAAATCGTCTCGGCTCCCTGGTCCTTCCACGCCAGGTAATAGGCCGCCCCCTCGCCGATCGGCCCCGGCGTGAGGGCCGGCGCAGCGTCTGTGGCGACGCCCGGCACCTGGTTCACCGATAGGTTGGTCGCGCCAGGCAGGAACGACGACCAGAAGAGACTGTAGCCGCTGGCCTGTTTCCAGGCCAGGCAGAGCGGCAACACATTGCCGGGCCCCGACGTGTTCCACCCGGCAAAGGCGGGCGCGTGGTCGGTGACCGCCTGAGGGATCGCCGCAGGCGCGCTCCAGCCCTGGCCGTCGTAGACAGACCAATTTACCGTTCCAGACGGGCCCGGCGTCTTCCAGGCCAAGTAGATCTGCGAATTGGCCCCGATCGCGAGGGCCGGCGCGGTATCGGTCTGGACCGCCGGATTGGCCGGGCCGCCAGTGGTGGTGAGGGGCACCCAAGAGCTCCCGCTCACAGGGAAGCCGTCCTCGCCCAGCGTGTATTGCCGCACTTCCACCGTCTGCTTGCCCGCCACTTTCCACGCCAGGATCAGGGCCTGGGTCAAGAAGACGTCAATGGCCGCCAAGGCGGGCTGCGCGTCGGTAAGAGTGTTGGCAATAGGCCCGGCCTGGTCGAAATAGACCTGGTCAGTCGACTTCTGTCCCTTGAAGGCCATGTGATAGCTCGGCGAGCCAGCAAAGGCGATGAGCGCTACGGCCGGTGGGGCGTTGGTCACCGCATTGGGCACCTTCGCCAGGACGCTGGTCAGCAGATCGCTCATGGTGTGCTCCTCCCAACTGTGTCGCCCGCCAGCCCCGTGGCTGCGCCCGGCCTTTTGCGCATCTCAACTATACTCCCCTGTATCTCTCGTGTATACCGACTTTGAGCAGTTCTACTATCGCCGGTTTCCCGGCGGGCACTCAAGTTTTCGCTTAAGTCCGATGCTTCTGCCGATTTCGCCACCCAGGCGTTGGAAAAAACCTTACTGAGCTGGTGCGCAGGAATACCAGGCCGTCTAACTTCAATCCGGCCCGGCGCTTCAACATCTGCAGCACACGGGCCTTCGGTGGAAGGTTACGAGACTTCGAGTTCTTGCTATTCCTCGCTCGCACGGGTTCGAGCCGGATGTCGGGCCACTCCAGGCCGAACATCTCGCCCTTACGCAGGGCGGTATCAAGGATGAGCAAGCCGATATCGTGGAGGTCGCCGGTGGTGGCAGCCAAGTAGTTCATCCTGCGGCTAACGCTGCGATGGAATAGACCGGAGCGTCGGCGCTGATGGATCTCAATGCACGCCCTTCCGGGTGCAGTCCTGAGCGAGGCTCTACTGATTCGACGCCGTACCTGGATTCCCCGCAGCCGGTAAAAACGGCGCAAGAATCACGTTTTTCATGAACGGAGTGCGCGCGCCCAGCACCGGATCGTATCCGAAGGTTGTCGTCGACCTGATCCCGTTGTTGCCAGGAATGTTGGTGTGGAAGAAACAACACCTGCGCCGCCAGCTCCAGATAAATCTCGAAGTTGACATTGCCCAAGCGATGCCCGCCCAGGTTCTGCTCCGCAAGCGCAACCGCTCCCGCCATGTCGGGACTCGCGATGCTGGTTCCAACGAATCCGAAGAATTCGCCGTCCAACGCCACGGCAATGAAACTCCGGTTCGGCCCGCACGGCTGCACGGCAATCGCGGGACACCCGCCCATTTGCATTGAGATGTCCGGGATGGCGCGCATGTTCGATCCCGTATTCGCTATCGACTGGTACGCCGGCTTGCTGAACACCACGCTCGACCCGCTCCCGGAGCCAAACAAACCGCCCGACACCAGATTGCCGACGCCGAACGGATCATAGTCGATAAGGGGGTCCGGAAATGCGTTTTCACTCACGTAGTTCGCCGCGGTGCTCGGAGGATTGAACGTCGTCACCAGGTTCGTTCCACCCACCGCGGTCACGAACGGATCCGATGCCGGATGTTCGATTCCCGGCAAGAACGTTCCCGCCACCACCGGCGGATTCTGCGGCGCCGTTGTGAAATAGGATAGCGACGGAAGGCCGAGCCCCGAGTTGTCGCCTGAGCTCGCCAGGAACGTAATCCCCTGTGCGTTCCCGTGCCGGAAAATGTCGCTGTAGGTCTTCAAAAGGAAAGTGAAGTCCTGGCCGCCGTTGTAGGCCGCGGTGTAAAGGCCTTCGGGCAACCCAAACGAAGAGCTCACGATATCCACGGCGTTGGTCTCGACGATATTTGTGTAGGTCTCAAGCAGCTCCTGGTCGGACAGCTCGGGCAGGTTGTAAAACACCAGGGTTGCGCCCGGCGCGATGCCTCCTGCCTGTTCCAGGTCAAGTTCCGTCTCCGCCGAGTTGTCGAAGGAGAATGGCAAGCCGCCGTCCACCTCGATATCCTCAATGATCGGCACCGGAAGTCCTACGCTTCGAAGTACAGCGCCATGTCGCTCGGCAAAAAGTCGCCCGAATCGACAATGCCAATCTTGCGGCCTTTGCCGGTAAGAACCGCGCCAGAGGGAAAATCATAGGCCTGCTTGAAATCCGGCGTCAGATAAGGTCCGATCGGCGAGAACTCGTTGGCCACAATCGGCGAGGTGGAGACGAGTGAGCCGTGCGTATGATGTGGAGGGAGCGCGGCAAAACTCGCCACTTGCCCGCCCACCTGAGACACCGCGGTGGGGAGCTTCACGGGCATAGTCGATACCAGTCCCTGGCTCCCGTTTGGATACGTCGCATTCAACAGCGTCACTCCCAGACACTTTTCGATCGCGGCCACGGTGCCTTGCAGCTGAACCGAGTGGCTGGTTGTGCCGAGCACCGTGATGCCGTATTCGGCCATTTCCGATTGCACTTGCGCGATGGCCGACGGGCTCGCGCCGAACTGCTGGCGAAACTGCTGCGGCGTCAGCCAATGTTGGTAATTCGGCGATCCCTGGGTGTGCAAGCTGGTGATGAGCTGGTCCAGCTCGCTCGAGTTCTGCAACGGCAAATACACGCTGAACTGGACCAGTTGATTGGGCGGCGCCGCGCTGACGGGCTTTTGCGCCGGTGCGCTTGCTGCCGTGAGTAGAACAATAACGACGGCCGTTACGGCTGGGAAATTCTCCGCTATTTTTCGCATTGATTCTCCTTGGGACTTGGTCCAGTATAGTTGAACGCGCGGAACGCTGCGAAATGGAGGGCGACTGCGTTTATGACGAAAGCGCGCCCTCAAGGCGGGCAAAAAGGACGGCAGCCTGGGTTCGGAGAAGGCAGCGGAGCGCCTGGATCAGGAATGGCGACTTCCTCGCATTCCAACTTCAATACTCGAGGGCTTCGTTCGAAGCTTCTTCTTCGCAGCGCAAAGCTCTCATTCGCTCCGCCTGCTGCCTTCGTTGAAGCAATTGCGCGGGATCCGAGATACGGCGCTGTCCTTGAGCTTCTGCGAGGATACGCCGCGCGTAGCGGGCGCTGGCAATTCGGCGCGCTGCAGATGGCTGATCCGGGCGACAACGGGACGGCTCCAAGTGTTCTCGGCAATATTCTCGGCGCTTGAGCGCGATGTGGCGGGATTAGTACAGGCAGGCAGGAAAATGCTAACTAATGTTGCAAAATGTCTGGTTGTCCGACACGTCTCGGATGATATATTCTTTCTCTTACCAGTACCCCTGGTAAGTCGCGTCCTACGGTGGTTCGTTAGTTGAGGGTGCCCTTCGTAACGGGGTTCCTTAACTTAGTGCTGGTTTCGCACTTTGGTAAGCTTGGCCAACTCCCGCTTAGGGGGCGAGGGTCGGCCTTTTGGTGATTACCAGGTTAGTGGCATCCGATACCACGCTAACCTGCAATTCACTATTTCTGTAGACCCCCCTTACTTAATTACTATATCCGCGCTCTGACTGGCGCGCAAAACACCCGAAGGAGGGGTGTCTCTATGCAATCCGCTCACTTACGAAAGGTAAGCGCAATGTTTTGGCTGTTATTGGGCTTGTCGTCTGTTGTGCTATGTTGTCTTGCCCAAACCCCATCTAGTCCCACAAACGGCAGTGGCGCTATCGACCCTGGAGTTCAGAGTGCCAACCGCGGCACAGGGGCCACCATTATCAATCCAGGGAATGACCCGAAAGGGTTCATCGCTTTTTTCCAGGACGGTCTCAATCGCTTCCAGGAGGTGGAATCCGTTTCCAACAGCCCGGCCGGTAACAATGGTCTGGGGCCAAGGTTCAACTCAAATCAGTGCAGTTCATGTCATGCGCAGCCGGCGATTGGGGGATCGGGGGTTGCCGTCAATCCGCAATTCCTGTTCGTCAACAACGGTGTCGCGCCCGGCAATACCACCCCAAGTTTCATCACAGCCAATGGTCCTACCCGCGAAGCCAGGTTCCCGTTCTTCTTTAACTCGAACGGCGGGGTCAACACCAACGCGCCCAACGGGGGTGTGGAAGACCTGTTCACGGTCACCGGCCGCCCGGACGCCGGCACCTGCAGTCTGGCCCAGCCCAACTTCGCCGCGGCGGAAGCGGCCAATAACGTTATCTTTCGCATTCCCACACCAACGTTTGGCACGGGCCTGATCGAGAACCTCGATGACTCAACCCTGCTGAGAAACCTGTTGAAGAATCTCAATAACCGCCTCGGAATCAGCGGCACTTTGAACCGCAATGGCAACGACGGTACCATCACGCGTTTCGGCTGGAAAGCGCAGAACAAATCGCTGCACATCTTTACAGGTGAGGCTTACAACGTAGAGATGGGCATCAGTAACTTACTTTTTCCACAGGATCGCCCGTCGCCAGAGGAAGATCAATTCGGCACAGGACTCCCGGCTAACTGCTTGAACCTCAGCGGGACTGGGTATCCGGAAGATACCTCTAATCCAAATTTGACGCCCAACGCCGCGGTTCTCGATGACGTCTCGGCGTTCGCCAATTTCATGCGGTTCCTGGCACCGCCGCCGCCCGGAGGGGTTGTGCTCAACGGAAATCCGGTCTCGGCACAGTCAATCTCCAACGGCAGTTCGCTATTTACCGCGATTGGCTGCGCGACCTGCCACAATCCATCGCCGGGCACCACGCAAGTGTCTAACTTAGTTCCGGCCTTGAGCAATACCCCGGTGCCCGCGTTCTCGGACATTGCGCTTCATCACATGGGTACGGGTTTAGCGGACAACGTCTCACAGGGCAGCGCGGGTGGCGACCAGTTTCGCACGGCTCCCTTGTGGGGCTTGGGGCAGCGGATATTCCTGCTGCATGACGGCCGCACGACCAACTTGATCAAGGCAATCGATGAACATTCGAGCAATGGCAGCGAGGCTAATGCTGTGGAGGCGAACTTCGACAACTTAAGCCCCAGCCAGAAGCAGGATCTGCTGAACTTTCTGCGCTCGCTGTAGTCGTTTTATCCATGATGGCTGGCGAGCGCTAACCGCGCGGCAGGGCGGCTCTGGTGTCTCGCCAGCATTTTCCAAATTGCAAATTTCCATTACCGGACTTCTAAAGATGCACTATCGATTCTGCTCTTCTTTGCTCATCATGGCCCTGTCTCCATCGTTGCCGGCCCGGGCCCAGGGTGTCAGCCAACAGGGTGCTCCCAACAATAGCTCGCCGTCCGTGACGAAGGTCCCGACCGGAGTAATTCTGGTGAAGGGTGCGTGGTCGAGCGCCAGCGATTCGGTGACACCTGTACCCGAAGGAGGGAAAGTGGCCGATGGTGTCTTCACCGATTCGTACTTCGGAATGAGCTACGCTCTCACTGGGAATTGGACTGAGAAATACACGGGCCCACCCCCATCGGATACCGGCCTCTACGTGCTCGCGCAGTTGAGCCCCGCGGCCACATTCAACGGACCTTCTCGAGGGAGTATCCTCATTACCGCCCAGGACATGTTCTTCACGCCCCTGCCCGCGACCAACGTTACAGAGCTGATCAATTACATGAAAGATAATTTGGGAGCCGGCTACGAGCTGGAAAGGTCACCTGCGCCGGTCAGAATCGCAAACCGTTCCTTCAGCTTATTCGCATACTGGTCTCCGGTAGCGCAGTTACATTGGGTGGTTCTGGCTACCCAAATCCGCTGCCATGCCATCCAAATCGTGCTGACCAGCCGTGACACGCAACTCCTGGACGGCTTAATCCTGGACATGCACAAGATGAAGTTACCCGAGGAAGCCAGTCCCATAGAAGGAGCAGGCGGAGGCGCTGAGCCTGTGTGCGTCAAGGATTACGCGCGCGACGATAATGTGATCGCGCGGGTTGACCCGGTCTTCTCTGAACATAGGTTTAACCCTGTTCCGGTACGAATCATAATCGACAAAGAGGGCAAGGTAAAACACATTCATTTTCTCAGCGCATTCGCCGATCAGGCGAAAGTAATCACCGAAGCTCTGGGCCAATGGAAGTTCAAACCATATCTACTGGACGGGCGGCCGAGCGAGATCGAAACCGGAATCCTGTTCGGGCATGGGTCGGTCCGATAAATCTAACGCCGGTTCGCCGCTTTGCGCGGCTGAAGCAAGTGCTCCACGGTCACCGTCTCCCCAGCATGCGCCGCACGTTCCAGCGGCACGTGCCGCTGATCGATGTTTCGGTTAACCCAGGCCGCGGTATATAATGTCTTACCGGTAAGGGAGACAGCCATGCGGACGATCCGATTTCTGAAGTTGGCCGGGATTGCGCTGATTGGAATCGCGGCCTGTTTCTTCGCACTGCGTACCCACCTCTACGCACAGCAGAGGCCGCCGGTCACAATTGACGCGGATGATATTGGCGGCGTGGTTTCCAGCAGCAAGGGACCCGAGGCAGGCGTCTGGGTGATTGCGGAAACAACGGACCTGCCCACGCGCTACATCAAGGAAGTTGTCACCGACGATCGGGGCCGCTACCTGATTCCCGATCTGCCCCGAGCCACGTACAGCGTCTGGGCGCGCGGTTACGGATTAGTGGACTCGCCCAAGGTGCGGACCGAGCCAGGCAAGCTGGTGGATCTCAAGCCATCCGTCGCGCCGGATGCAAAAACCGCCGCCCAACTGTATCCCGCGAGTTATTGGTACGCGATGCTCAAGGTACCCGAAAGGAACGAATTTCCGGGGACAGGTCCTTCCGGCAACGGTATTTCGCCGAATATCAAAACGCAGGGCCAATGGATCCACCTGATCAAAACCGACAGTTGTGAATCGTGCCATCAGCTCGGTAACGAGTACACCCGCACGATTCCTTCCATGTTCAGCAGCTTCGATTCGCCCGCGCAGGCGTGGATGCGCCGCGTGCAGTCCGGACAAGCCGGGAACGCGATGGTGGGCGGCCTGAATCAGCTAGGTCAAGAGCGGGCCACGGCCGAGTTTGGCGATTGGACCAGCCGCATCATGCACGGTGAGCTTCCCGCTCAGGCGCCGCCCCGTCCCCAGGGCATCGAGCGGAACGTGGTCATCACGCAGTGGGACTGGGCCGATCCGAAAGCGTATTTGCACGATGAGATCTCCACCGACAAACGCAACCCGAACGTCAACGCCAACGGCCTGATCTACGGTTCGGCGGAGGAAAGCCGGGACTATCTTCCCGTTCTCGATCCCGTACACAACACTACGGCGCAGGTGAAAGTTCCCTTCCGCGATCCCGGCACGCCCGGCCAGCCGAAGCCGCTCGCGCCGTCACCAATTTGGGGCGACGAGTCAATCTGGGATAGCCATACGACGGTTCACAATCCGATGTTCGATCAGCGTGGGCGGCTATGGTTCACAAGCCGGATCCGCGCAGCCGACAATCCCGCGTTCTGCAAGGCCGGGTCGAGCCTTCCTTCGGCGATGCTCACGCCGGTGGATCGATCCGGCAGGCAACTGGCTGTGTACGATCCTGGGACCAGACAGACCTCCCTGATCGACACTTGTTTCGGAACACACCACCTGCTGTTCGCAGAGGACGCCGACAACACTTTGTGGACCAGTAGCGGCGGCGGCGGTGGGGTGGTGGGCTGGCTCAACACCAAGATATGGGATCAAACCCATGACGCCCAAAAGTCGCAGGGCTGGACGGCTCTGGTTCTCGACACCAATGGCAATGGCAAGCGTGACGCCTACGTCGAGGCAGAGCAGCGAGTGGTAACGGCGCCCAGCGGCGAAAGCCTGGGTACATCCTCTGCCTTCAACGCAACAGCCGACCCGACCAAGGACACTCGCATCAACGCGGCGTTCTACGGTCTAGCGATTGGCACGGATGGGATGATTTGGGGCAGCGTCCTGGGATTTCCAGGCGGAATTGTCCGGTTGAATCCTGGACCGAATCCGCCCGAGACAGCGCTGGCTGAGTATTACGAAGTGCCTTGGAACAATCCGCGGGCGAAGGTCTGGGGCTATTCGCCGCGCGGCATGGATATCGACCGCGACAATGTCGCGTGGGTAGCGCTGGGAAGCGGGCACTTGGCGAGCTTCGACCGGAGCAAGTGTAAAGGTCCGCTCAATGGTCCAACCGCGACCGGCCAGCATTGTCCGGAAGGCTGGACTCTATATGCTACGCCCGGACCAAACTTCAAGAACGTAAGGGATTCCGGAAGCGCCGATTCGCATTACTACGATTGGGTGGATCAGTTCGATACGTTGGGGCTGGGAAAGAATACTCCCATCGTTACCGGCAACGGATCGGATTCGCTGGCGGCGCTGGTGAACGGAAGGTTTGTCGTGATGCGCGTACCTTATCCCCTTGGCTTTTTCGCCAAGGGTATGGACGGCCGGATCGACGATCCGAAAGCCGGCTGGAAGGGAAAGGGAGTTTGGACCACCTGGGGCACCCGCACTCCGTTTCACAGCGAGACCGGAAAAGGAACGAGCAGCAAGGTAGTTCACTTCCAGATCCGGCCCGATCCGCTCGCGAATTAGTGAACGTTGTGGGGCATGGAAATTCGTAACGCTAAAGTTCAACGACGTTTCTGGATTTCGGCCGGCGATGATAAAAGGTTCGGTTAAACCCTGCGTGGATACAACTGAACCTGGTCGCTGGACTGATAGTACCGTCGCGCACGCGAAAGAATTTCTTCCGCACGCTCGGGAAGATTGTTCCGCAGAGATAGGATCGCGGTCTCGGCTTCGGGCATGGACGCCCAAGAAGGCGGATGATCCACTTCCATGCGAGTTCGCTGCGCGTCCGAGCCGAGAACCTCATCCATGGCGCGGTAAATGGCGCTATGCAGATCCCGATTCCGGCCGGCCGGGACAAGGTGAGTGTGTTCGCACAAAAGCGGGTCGAGTGTTTCCGACTGGAAATCTTTCCCGAAAAGATCAATGGGATACGCGCAGAAAAGATTTAAGGCATTGGCACCCATGAGCTTGTTCCAGAACTGTTCCAGCCGAATGGCCGCCCGGAACTCACCTCGTTGCCACAGCAGGCCGACCATCTCGCCATAAGCGCATAGTCCGCCATGGCCGGCGTGCGCCCGCACTTCTCCGATCAAGGCTTCGATGGTCCGCTCGAAGCGGCGCCAATCCGGTTGTCCGGCCAGCATGAACCGGCGGAGAGTCTGCTCGGCATCGGCAAAAAGCAGTTTTCGCTCTCGAACGGCTACGTCGGGATCAATGCCCGATTCTCGAAGTCCGATCGAGAATGCGGCGTTCCGTTCCGGCGTGGTGATCACCAGTAGCGCCTCGCCCTGCTTCAATCCCCTGACCAGAAAATCGACCACATTCCTGGTGAGAAGGCCCTCATCGGCCCGGTAGAACTGAACCAAGTGTTCCCCTGGCTTTGAGTCATCCGGAAGATCACCAAACGGCAACATTAGACACCACTCCGCATGGTAGACGAGCTTACGAAAGAAATGTTTCACATGTGCGGGGAGTGCCCGCCTGGTGGATAATTGCTAGTATGCGTCTTGAACCCGTAGTAGCCGCGCTCGCCAGCGTAATGGCCTGTGGGGCGGCCACTGTCCCACCCCCAATCACATTCGCCCGTGACATCGCGCCGATTCTTGAAAAGAATTGCCAGGGATGCCATCGTCCAGGCGAGGCAGCTCCTTTTTCGCTGCTGACCTACGAGCAGGCGCGTCCTTGGGCCAAGGCCATGAAGGAAGCCGTGCGGCTGAAGAAAATGCCGCCCTGGTTCGCCGATCCGCACTACGGGAAGTTTTCGAATGACCAATCGCTGGCGGCGAAGGATGTGGATGCGATTGCCGCGTGGGCGGATGCCGGCGCGCCCGAAGGCGACCCGAAGGATATGCCCGCGCCGCGCAGCTTTGTGGAAGGATGGTCCATTCCCAAGCCCGATGTCGTGTTCCAGCCGCCGCTGGCATTTGAGATTCCGGCTACTGGCACCATTGAGTATCAGAAAATAATCGTTCCGTCCGGATTCACGGAAGACAAATGGGTGCAGTTTGCCGAAGCGCGTCCTGGCGACCGCGCCCGCATCCATCACATGATTCTGTATGTCCGCGAGCCAGGTTCTCACTGGCTGAAGGATGCCAAGACCGGCGTCTTTTTCGTCGCGCCCAAAGCTGCCGCGGACGAAAACGTGGATACCAGCGCCTTGCCGAGCGATTTCCTGGTTGGCTACGCGCCGGGGCAGCCGCCCGAGATTATGCCGCCCGGCCAAGCCAAGTTAATCAAAGCCGGCTCGGATTTGGTGCTGGAGATCCACTACACAACCAATGGCACCGCGTCCATCGACCATGGCAGCAAATTCGGCCTGGTATTCGCGCGCGAAACGCCGAAAGAGCGCGTGCTCACGACATCGGCGACCAATGGAACATTCAAGATTCCTCCTGGAGATCCGAATTACAAAGTGGAGTCGGAGTTCCAGCTCGGGACCACCGTGAAGCTGGCCGGCCTGCACCCGCACATGCACGGGCGTGGAAAAGATTTCGAATACCGCATCGTCTATCCGAACGGCGAAACGCAAACGCTGCTGCGCGTGCCGCGCTACAACTGGCATTGGCAGCTTTGGTACAACTTGGCTCAGCCGATTGTTCTTCCGAAGGGCGCGAAGATCGAATGCACGGCGCATTTCGACAACTCGCCCAACAATCCCGACAATGCGGACCCCACCAAAGAAGTAGGGTGGGGCGATCAAAGCTGGGACGAGATGATGGTGGGATTCTTCAACCTAGTGTTCCCGGCGAACATGCCGGTGAAAGATATTTTCCCGGCGCCCGCTACGGCCGCGCGTCAGTGAGCGAGGTTTCTATTTTACGATTCCCAACTCGCCTTTGATGGTCCGAACGTTCTTGGAGGCTTGATCCTGGACGTTGCTCGTGATCTCGGAGCACTGCTGGAAGTAGTTCAGCCCCTCCCGGATTTTGGATTTGTCGCCGATGGCTTTGCCCAGATTGTAATTGGCCAAGCCCAGGTGGAACAGAGCCAGCGCGTACAATTGCGTGTCGCCCTTTATGGACGGCAGCGCCGCACGCAGCGCTTTATCCGCCGGTCCGTATTTTTGCTGGCTGCCATATGCGATGCCGGCGATCCAATTGGCACGCCCCAGCAGCGCGGCTTTCTTGCTGGCCCAGTCGGCGTCGCTGACTCCTTCCGGCTTCTGCCTGGTAGCGATCGCCTCCACGGCGCGAGTGGCATTCGCTGCCGAGCGGTCAAAGCTGTTTTTGCGCAGGTTGCAATCGGCGGCAACCACCAATGCGTCCGCGTCCTTGGAGTTCGCCGCAGCCAGTTTTTCAGCGGCGGGGCAAGTCTTAGCCTGCTGACCGGATTGTGTCAACGCGTTCAAATAGAGGCCGGATAGCAGCGGCATATACTGGCTCTTGATATTTTGCTGCTCGAGCGCCGCTCCCAGCTCAGCTAGTTGCTTGGGATTCCCTTGCAACTTTAGCGCGAGCGAGTAAAGCGCGTAGTCGGAGTATGTGTCCACGCCCTTGACATATTCCAATCGTTGCTTTTCGTCATCGTCGGCGGGCGCTTTGGTGGACGCGATGGTCTTGCGCGCTAGCTCCGACGCGCGCGCTGACCAGGTCTTCACCAATTCGGGATCCTCTTTGCCCTCGGCCGCCTTCAGAGTGTTATAGGCGACGTCCAAATCGGTCGGGTTGTTCGCGAACGCTTTGTCACCCGCCTCGATGGCTTTGTCGTAATCTTTCTGAGTTACATAGATCGCCACCACTTGGCTGGCTACCCAGCCGGCGCCCTCGTGTTTCGGATACTTGTCAAGAAAATCCTGCGCGAGGGCGAGCTTCTTTTGGTCATCTGCTTCCTGACCGATGGCTTGCAGCATCTGTCCTTCGGGCGTGCCGACGTTGATCGTAAAATGTTGCTTCTGTTCCTGGGCGGCAGCCGGGAGCATCAGCAAGACGAGGCCGAGCAAACAGCTTTTCATGAAATTCTCCTATCGGGGGAATCTATCACAACCGGAGACCCAATGGGAGTAAGCCAGGGAATCCGGGACGGGCCGATCGCGATTAGGCTCGCTGAGTCAGGCGGAAAAACGGAACAGAGCTTCGCGGATCGAAACACCGCGCACTTCAATGTTCTTCAAATCCGTGGTTCCGACACCGCGCGCTTCGGCCAGACGAAGCGAGTTGTCGCAATCCACAAATGGTGCGGTTCCTTTAGCAGCTCGCGGATCGTAGCCCATCACCGCGGTTGCTACCGTGTCCGTAGTAACGGCGTTGGTGCCGGCGATGATCACACCCGGCTGCACGGATCGCAGCCCACGAATCCACGGGCCTTCCCCACCGGCTACCGTCTGGATGCCATCAATAAGCGCGATGTCGATGGGCCGTGCCGCGGCGAGATCTGCCACAATGCGCGGCATCCGATAGCCGGGCTCGCGACTGGAAGCCGCGTTGATTTCCTGCGGCGCGCTCTTCGACGGCTGCCGCTCACCGGCGTGGCAAACACTTCCGCGGCCCTGAGCGGGCTTCTCATTCGGTTCATCCACGCCGGCATCATCGCCATAAATCGAAGCAGGCGTGATGCCGAAGCAATTCTTCATCGCCAATGTCACGCCGCAGGTGGCGTGGTTCTTCAATTTCGCCATGGACATGAAAACGTCCGTCTCTTCGTAGGCCGGATTCAAATCGTAGGCGGGGAAAATCCATCCGCCGCCGGGCACCGGGAAGCGCGAGTAGCGCCTGGCCTTCCCGAGCGCGTTAGTATTCAGGAATTCTACGTTGCTCGACGCGCTGAAAAGCATGCGGACGTTCCAGCCGGAATCGAGTAAGTACTCTTCCATGGGTCCAGCAGTGGCCCAACAGCTTTCGACAAACCGGATTCGCCGCGCACCCGCGCGATCCAACAAATAAGCTGTCGCGGCCGCCATCTTGGGATGCGTATAGTGCGTGAGGCCCAGCGGCTTACCTTGAAATCGAAGGCCCGGGCTGCCGGTGAGATTCACTTTGATGGTGACGGTTTTGTTTTTGACGATTCGTCCTAGCCCTCCCAGTTGGTCGAACATCGTGGAGAGAGTACCGGTGAGGTCGCCATCGTAAGTGGCGCAACGGGCGATGGAGACCGGAGCCGTGGGCGCTTCCTTGGCCCGCAGCAGAGGAGCGGCAGCCATCAAGGCCAACAATTCGCGGCGCGTCATACCTATAGATTAGCGCTTACTGGTCTCTCAGTAGTGGGGCAGGATGGAATCCTGCGGCGGGTTGCTAACCCGCCTGAACGGTCGCCGATCGGCAATCGGTGCGCAGGTTTACTCTTCTCTCAGTGTGTCGGCTGGATTTAGGCGAGCGATGCGTAGGGCCGGCAGCAGACTAGCCAAAGCCGCTATTAACAGGAGTCCGACGGCTACGCTCGCGTACGTTCCGGGATCGGTGGTGGTCACGCCCCACACCAGGTGCGCGAAAACTTTGGCGGATAATCCGGCTAAGAGGCAGCCCACAGCTACGCCGGCTAGCGCCAGCGTGACGCCAGGCAGGGTAGCTTCGCGAATGGATTGCGAAATCGTCGCGCCCAGCGCCATGCGGATGCCAAGCTCGCGCTTACGCTCCACTACGGACTGCGCCATCAGTCCATAAATTCCGACGATGGCGAGCACGAGCGCAAGACCGGAAAGCGAGCCCAGCAGCGTAGCCTGGAAACGTTCGGACGATACCGAGAGCCGGCGGAGATCGTCGAAGGTGCGAAATTCGGCGATGGGCAGCAACGGATCGATGGCGGCGGCGGCATTTTGAATTCCCGGGATCACGCTCGCGGGAGCGCCGGCCACGCGCACCACCCAGCTTGGATCCATCCAGACATGCACCATCTTCAAAAACTCGCCTTCCATCTGGGCGACAGGAACATAGACGTTGGGAGCGGGCGCGAGCGGGCCGAAGTCACCAAAACCGGAGCTTTGCTGTACATCGCCCACCACGCCAACCACTTCGCGAATATCTTTGTTGCCGAAATCCAGATGGCTGCCGACCGGATCCTGGCGGGAAAGATATTGTTTGGCGAAAGTCTCGGTGACCAGAACAATCTGCGCGGCTTTCGGGCCGTCGCTCGAGCGAATCGGGCGTCCACGCAGGAGCGGGACCTTGAGCGTTTCCAAAAATCCAGGCGTGACGTAGTCCATATTGGTGATCTGCCAATCGGTATCGGCCTGCGGTCCGTCCACGCGTTTCACTCCGGTATTCAGGCCGCGCTGGTAGGGTAGCGTCAGGGCGACGCCGGCGGATTCTACGCCTGGAAGCGCGCTGATCCGGGCGAGGCCTGAGTTAAACAAGTGAGTGACGTGCGCGCCGTCGGAATAGCGGGCATCCTGCATGGAGAAACTGGCTGTAATCACATGCGCCGGGTCGAAACCGGGACGCAATTGGTAGAGATGCGTGACGGTGCGGACTAGCAGGCCCGCTCCGATCAGGAGCATCACCGCGAGCGCAACTTCGCCGGATACCAGCAGTCTGCGGGACCAACGCTTGCGGCGTCCGGACACACCGCGTCCGCCTGCTTCGCTCAGGGCGTTACGAAGATCCACGGCGCCGGCCTCGATGGCCGGAAAGATGCCGGCTAAAACGCTGACCAGGAGCGAGAGCAGTGCGGTGGCCGCTAATACGCGCGCGTCCAGATGCGCTGTTTCCACGACTTGGTAATCAGCCGCAGCTAACTTCTTCAGGCCTTCGAGACCCGCGTATCCCACTAGCAAACCGGCTGCGCCTCCGATGACGGCGAGCACCAGCGTCTCCACCAGCAACTGTCGGATGATGGTGCGGCGTCCACCGCCGAGCGCCATGCGCGTGGCAATTTCGCGCGAGCGTGATGCGGCTTTGGCCAGCAAAAGGCTGGTGACGTTGGCGCAGCCGATGAGCAGCACCAAGCCTACGGCGCCCCAGAGAATGAGCAGCGGCTTGCGCAAATCCTGTGCGTCACTCGCCTGCAGCGACATCAGATGGAGGCGAGCGGAGGATCCTTTCGGCACATTCTTGAATAGCGGCGCTCCAATGGATTCCAGTTGGCCGTCGGCCTGCGCCCAGGTTGCGTCCGGCTTGAGTCGCCCGGCTACGGCGTAGTTGGTGCCCTCTCCTTCGCCCGATGTGCTAGGTTGAAGCGGCGTCCAAAGATCGGCGGGGACGCTCGAATGGAAGCTCTCCGGCATGACGCCGATGATGGTGTAAGGCTCGCCCTTCAGCAGAAGTGTTTGCCCCACGGCCGAGGGATCTTCCTGAAAGATCTGCCGCCACAGGGAGTGGCTCAGTATGGCGAGCGGCGGCCCGCCGGTGTGATCGTCCTGGCGGGTGAACTCGCGGCCGATCTGCGGCGAGATGCCTAGCACGCGGAAGAAACCCGCTCCGACGCGCTGCTGCTTTACATGTTGCACATGGCCGGCGGCCGAGAGGTTCACGCCCGAAGATCCATTGGAATAGACGGCGGAATCCAGAAACGTGGCATGGTCGCGAATCAGCTCCCAGGCCGCGCCATTTTGCTCCACCTGGTCGCCTTCGGCACGTTGGCCTTTGAAGTGGGTCACGATGCGGACCAGGCGTGCGGGAGCCGGAAAAGGAAGAGGACGAAGCAATGTTGCGTCCACTACGCTGAAGATCGCGGTGTTGGCGCCGATGCAGAGGGCCAGGGTCAGGACGATGATCACGGCGGCAGCGGGGCCGCGGCGCAGGATTCTGACGGCATGGCGTAGGTCCATCCAGAGTTTCATGGTTCGTTTCTCGTTCCGTGCTTCTTACTTAGACGATACCCTCGGGTTATTAGTTCAGCGAAACGGCAGGCGGTGGGTGAGAAAAACCGGGCGCGGCATCGGGTAGAATAAACCTTGGTGCTAAAGACTCTCATTTTGTCCGCCGGGTTGGTGGCCGTGACGTGTGCGGCGACTACTACCAAGGTCCCCAAGCAGAAGACCTACAAGCTTACCGCTCAAAAGGGCAAGGCGCCGAAGTATAAAGCGCCCAAGTATAAGGCGGCGAAATCGAAAGCACCGAAATACAAGGCGCCCAAGTACAAGGCTGCTAAAAAGACCCGACGATCGTCCCAGATGGCGCCCACGCCGGATCGATATAAAGAAATCCAGCAGGCGCTGGTGGGAAAGGGATACCTGCACGCCGAGCCTAACGGGGAATGGGGCGCGGATTCCACCGAGGCACTGAAGCGCTTTCAGACCGACCAAAACCTTACGCCGGACGGCAAAATCAATTCGCTCTCGTTGATCGCCATGGGCCTGGGTCCGAAGCGGATGACCGCGCAATCGCACGCCACGCCCCCGCCCGAAGCACCCAAGACGGATCTCCCGCGATGACCGTCGGTGTTCCCAAGGAAGTGAAGGACCACGAAACACGTGTGGGCCTGGTTCCGAGCGGCGTGATTGCGCTGCGCGAAGCCGGCCATCGGGTTCTGGTAGAAACTAACGCGGGCGTCGGCAGCTCACTTCCCGACCAGGATTATCGCGATGCGGGCGCGGAGATTCTCGCCGATGCGGCTGACGTTTGGGGGAAGGCTGACCTGGTGGTGAAGGTGAAGGAGCCGCAGCCGTCGGAATATCCATACTTTCGTTCGGGCTTGATCCTGTTCACATATTTGCACCTGGCGCCGCTTCCGGAGTTGACGAAGAAGTTGACCGACACTGGTGTCAACTCGGTGGCCTATGAAACGATCCGCGAAGAAGATGGATCGCTTCCGCTGCTGACTCCGATGAGCGAAGTGGCGGGACGCATGGCCGTCCAAGTTGGGGCGCAATATCTGGAAGCGCCCAACGGCGGGCGAGGCGTGCTGCTGGGCGGGATTCCGGGAGTTGCACCCGCTACCGTTCTCATTCTAGGCGGCGGCGTTGTTGGGCACAATTCCGCGAAGATGGCCGTGGGCCTGGGCGCGCACGTTACAATTGTCGACCGCGACTTGGAACGGCTGCGAGAGTTGGATGACATTTATAGTTCCCAGGTCGTCACGCTGGCATCCAACAGCCTCACGATTCGCGAGTCCGTGCGAACGGCGGATCTAGTGATCGGCGCGGTGTTGATTCCGGGCGCATCGGCGCCGAAACTGGTGCGCCGTGACATGCTGAAGGGGATGAAGAAGGGCGCGGTGATGGTGGATGTCGCCATCGACCAGGGAGGGTGTTTTGAAACTTCACACGCCACTACGCACACGGATCCCATTTACTACGTCGACGGCGTGCTGCACTATTGCGTGTCGAACATGCCGGCGGCGGTGCCGCACACTTCCACGTTCGGGCTGACCAATGCGACCTTTCCATACCTGGCGGAGTTGTGCGCCAAGGGTCTGGAGCGGGCCTGCAAGGAAAATCCCGCGATTCGCGAAGGCGTGAATACGTATGGCGGGCACATTACGTATCCAGGAGTGGCGGAGTCGCAGGGGTTGGGGTGGAAGGCGCTTTCAGCGGTGATGTAGGCTGAATTCCGCCAAGCAGGGTCCCCGGGGTAATCGTTTTTCACAGAAACTATTATTGCAATAGTGTTTTTCATGGTGTATCATCGGTTTTCAGGTAAACTTTAAATCCAGATCCATAATTCATGGCTTAGAGACGTTTTTCAGAGAAGATGGCGAAGAAGCGTCGTTTTTCAGGACCGGTAACGATTTTTCATGAAGAGGCGTTGCCGGAGAGGGCGACACCAGCGGGCTACTCGGCCCTCATCGATGCCTATCGTTTGCGGGTTCCTCTGCCGCGAACGCTCTCAGCGACCAGCGATCGCCACCGTATAAAGAACGAAGCGGGTTGGCGCATCCTTACCCCGCGCCACGCTCCATCGCCCGATCTGGAAGGGCATCTTACCTTCGCCCTTAAGTACGAAGGGCTGGATCTGGCTGTTTTGAAAAGGCTTTTCGCGGCGGTTGGCCCGGCCGAGATAGAGGCCATGGTGAAGGAGAAACCCACCGGCAGTTACGCCCGACGGATATGGTTCCTTTACGAGTGGCTCACCGGCAAGCGGCTTGCAATTCCAGATGCAGAGAAGGGCACCTATGAGCCGGCCGTGGATCCGGAGCAGCAATGGTCCATACCGGGCGAAAATTCGCCACGGCATCGGGTCCGGAACAATCTGCCCGGTACTCCGGAATTCTGCCCGTTGGTTTTCCGAACCAAGGTGCTGGAAGAATTCGCCGCCATGGATCTCGGCCGCCGGGCGCGGGAAGTTGTGGCCAAGGTTCCGAAGGATGTTCTGGCGCGCACCGCGGCCTTTCTGCTGCTGCAGGATTCCCGGGCGAGCTATGCCATCGAAGGAGAGCGGCCGCCGCAAGACCGAATCCAGCGCTGGGGACGAGCGATCGGCGAAGCGGGGAAGCGGTTCATCGAGTTGGACGAACTGCTGAGGCTGCAGGCCATCGTCATCGGCGACACGCGGTTCGTAAAGCTGGGCCTTCGGGAAGAAGGGGGATTTGTCGGTGAGCATGATCGGGAAACCGGCCTTCCGATTCCCGCGCATATCAGCGCTCGTCCGGAAGATCTACCATCGCTGATCAGTGGCATGGTGGACTTTGATCGCGGACCGGCGGCGAATCTGGATGCGGTGATCGCCGCCGCGGTGCTGGCATTCGGGTTTGTTTATACGCATCCATTTGTGGATGGCAATGGCCGCATTCACCGTTATCTAATCCATCACGTTCTCGCGCAACGCGGGTTCAACCCGGCGGGCATTGTGTTTCCGGTATCGGCGGCTATACTCGGGCGAATCGACGAGTACAGGGCTGTTCTGGAGGATTATTCAGGGCGTCTGCTGCGGGCTATCGACTGGGAACCCGCGGCGGACGGAAACGTTACTGTGCTGAATGACACGGCCGACTTCTACCGTTTTTTCGATGCCACGCCGCATGCCGAGTTCCTCTACGCCTGCGTCCGGCAGACCATCGAAGTGGATCTGCCGCGCGAGACTGACTTCCTGGAGCAGTACGACAAGTTTCGGGCTCAGATCGACGCGATGGTGGATATGCCGGATCGCACCATCGACCTGTTGTTCCGCTTTCTGCATCAGAACTCGGGACGCCTTTCAAAGCGCGCGCGGGAAGGGGAGTTTGCCAAGCTAGCGGATGCGGAGGTCGCGGCTGCTGAAGAGGCTTATGCTGCCGCATTTGTGATCCACTAGAAAACCTTTTCGGACTTTTCGGTTTTCAGGAGGCGGCCGTTTTCCTGCTCTTTAATTACCAGCGTAGTGCGGACACCCTCGGCCTGCATCTTCCAGAACTTGGTGATCTCGCGCTGCTCGTTGCGGTTTAATACAAATGCCGCTGGGTGGAACAGCGTCTCGGGTTTATTCCAATGTCCCGCTGATCGGGCTTGCCCGGTGACTTCAATGTTGATCGGCGTGGTCACGCTGTTCTCGAGATTGACTACTTTCAGCGTCACTAGAATCAGGTCGTCCGATTTTTTCTGAATGTTTAGCGTGGTGGATAGCTTGGGCGGATGGGCGCATCCTGCCAACATCAGCAGCAGAATGAGCGAAAGTTTTCTCAAGTGGGTCTCCTTCTGACCATGAATAACAAGGGTATCGCGGCTAGCTGCGTGGCCATGGCAAAAATCACGGCCCAGGCAAGCGACCTGCCGTAAAGGATACCAATCGCGCTGCTGCCGGCGAACCAGAGGATTCCGTATGCGGTGTTGAATATTCCATAGGCAAAGCCGCGGCGTTCCGCGGGAACCAGGTCAGCTATTTTCGCGCGCAGCAAGGATTGTTGAGCGCCCATGCCGGCGCCCCACAGCGCCATGCCCGCAAGCGCGGCGTAGAACGATCCGAAAAAAGCGAGAGGGCTAGATGCCGCGGAAAGCAGGACGCCCACGATCAACGCCGGCATGCCGATGCGGTCGAAGAGCTTTCCGAACATCAAGGCGGTGAGCGCTTCCACTCCCATAGCACACGCATAGAAGATTGGAATCTGGGCCGGCGTCGCGAGCGAGGTCTTATTAAAATGAAACGCGATCAAGGGAAAGTCGACGAATCCGGCGGCCAGCAATCCGGCGGCGGCCATGTAAATCCAGAAGGCGCGTGGCAGACCGGTTGCGGCTATGGGGGCGCCCTTGGGTTCCTCAAAGCGCGATGGATCCGGATAAAACTTGATAGCCGTAAATAAACTCACGAGCGCCAGGCACGCGGGAATGGCGAGCACGGCATAAGCGCGCGAGTAGTGATGATTCGATTCGGCCAGCACCAGCGCGACCAACAATGGACCCAGGAAAGCGCCCATTTGATCCATGAATTCGTGCAGCCCGAAGCCCCAGCCTCGGCCGACAATCTTAGAGGCCTGCGAAAGCATTACATCGCGCGCGGGAGTACGGATGGCTTTGCCGGCGCGCTCGGTGATGATCAACGCGGCGGCCACGCCCCAGTGTCCGGCCAGCGCCATGAACGGCACGGCCAGCAGGTTGATGATGTAGCCCACGATGGTGAGCGTCCAATAGGCGCGCGTGCGGTCGGCAGCGACGCCCGAAAATAATCGGAGCAGGTAGCCCGCGAGTTCGCCAGCGCCCGAAACGATTCCGACTATCGCGGCGCTCGCGCCCAGCATCCCGAGGAATGGGCCATTGATACTGCGCGCGCCTTCGTACGTAACGTCGGCGAACAGACTGATGGTGCCGAGCGCGAGGATGAAGCGGATGGCGGACTGGCGCGAGGCAGCCACTGATGCAGGCACTACCGGTGAGATGCCGGAACGAGCGACCTGGCTTCTTCCAGCGCCTGCTCCACTTCGTCTTGGTATTCCTTTAAGAGCCGGTCGCTCGATGCTTCAAAGCGCATCACCAGAACCGGCTGTGTGTTGGAGGCGCGCAGCAATCCCCAGCCTTCGGGGAAGATGACGCGGACGCCATCAATGTCCACAGTCTTGCGGATCTTTTTGAAATGCTCAGCGACTCGCTCGACGAGCGAGAACTTGAGGTCGTCCGGACAATCCACGCGAATTTCGGGAGTGGAGACCATGCGCGGCAATCCATCGAGCTGCGCCGAGAGCGGCCGGCCGGACTTGGCGACGATCTCGATCAGCCGGCATGCGGCGTAAAGTGCATCGTCGTAGCCGTAATAGCGATCGCCAAAAAACATGTGGCCGGACATTTCACCCGCGAGCTCGGCGTGTTCCTCCTTCATCTTGGCCTTGATCAGCGAGTGGCCGGTCTTGTACATAATGGCGTTGCCGCCCAGCTTATTGATTTCGTCGTACATCACCTGCGAGCATTTCACTTCGCCGATGAAGGTGGCGCCGGGCTTGCGGCTGAGGACTTCGCGCGCGTAGATGAAGAGCAGGAGGTCGCCATAGATGACATCTCCTTTTTCATCGACGGCCCCGATACGATCCGAATCGCCGTCGAAAGCGATGCCCAACTGCGCGCCGGTCTCGCGCACTTTTTCGATCAGGTGCGAGAGGTTGGCGGGAACAGTGGGATCGGGATGATGATTGGGAAACGCTCCGTCCATTTCGAAGAACAGCTCGGTGGCGTCGACATTGAGCTTTTCGAGGATGCGGTGAAAAACGGGTCCAGCGGTTCCATTACCGGCGTCGGCTACGATTTTGATGCGGCGATCGAAGTGGAACTGAGACGCGATTTCGTCCACGTAAGGAGTGGCGGCGTCCAGCGTAGCCAGATTTCCCGCGCCCTGTTCGAAGTCCTGTTTTTGGATGAGATCGAGGACATCCTGGATGGCTTCGCCGTGCAGCGTGGCGGGTCCGCAGACGGTTTTGAAACCGTTGTATTCGGGCGGATTGTGGCTGCCGGTGATCATGATGGCGCCGTCGGCTTTCCAGTGTTGCGCGGAATAGTACAGCACCGGAGTGGGGACCGTGCCGATATCGGTGACATCGCAGCCGGCGCTGAGCAGCCCTTTCACCAGGGCATCGCGAAGGCGGGAGGAACTGAGGCGGCAATCGCGGCCGACGTTGATCTTGTGGCCGCCACTGCGGCGCCGGAGATAGGTGCCCAGGCCGCGACCCAGGAGTTCGATATCGGGGCTGAGGAGCTCGGAATCGGCGATGCCGCGGATGTCGTACTCGCGGAAGATGGAGGGCTTGAGCATACTTCAATTCTAGCGGGCAAGACGGCGCGGTTAACAACCGCGCGCAGGATGGCATCCTGCCCTACTTAGAATCGGTGGATGGCTTGAAGTCGTCGGTATGGAACACTCGAAGCTCCGGATCGCCCGGACGCGACACGCGAAGGACCAGGGCAACTTGAAATCGGGGACCCTGGTAATACGAGACGCGGATCGCGTGCTCTCCCATCTTCAGGTTGACTGAGCCGGCCTTTTCGATGACGGGATGCTGTTGGTCGTTCTGGATGATCCGTTTACCGTCGATGTATAGAATCGAGCCGTCGTCGGAGGCCAAGCGAAAGCGATACGTCCCCGGTTCCGAGATCCAGAAGCGGGCAGTGTAGTCGATGGCGACCACTCAAATCGGTCCGTGACTCCGGGGAAGCCCTGGTCAAATGAGCGCGGCGGCACACAGAGGTACGGCGTGTAGATTACGCCGACAGGCTTTAACTTCGAGAAGTCCGGAAGCTTCCGGCTGCCGGGCTTGATAAAGTAGATTTCGCCGCGAAAACCGGTGGTTGCAACCACGGTAGTGCCGAAAGTGTAGAGTGGCTCTCCGTTTACCGTAGTGCTGAATTTGTAAACGGGCTCCTGTGCCGCGAGACTTAGGGCGAAGGCCAGCGTCACAATCGCGGCCGAACTGCTCGGTGCGGGCGCCATATTCCTCTGCTAGTAAATACGCGCCAGCGATGGCTGGGGATGCAAAATTCTGAGGGGGCTCAATTTGATGCTGTCTTCTTGAAATGGAAGTTCTTGATGCGTCCAGAATTCAGGACAAAGCCCGTTACCTTGCCAGCCGGATCTCTCTCGAAATGAATATCGCCATCCGGCCCCTGGAAGTAATCCTCGACGGTCGGCTCAAGCTTTTGTGGCTTGGACTTCAGCCGTTTCAATACGAGGCCGCCGTTCTCCACCAC
>JBEKJJ010000084.1:0-25607 GCA_050011295.1 Bryobacteraceae bacterium | reverse complement strand
GGGCCGGAGACAGCGCCGGTCTATTAGCGAGACTCTCGCCAGCGTCGGGGATGGCGAGCAACGCTTGATCCTGGCGACTGGCAGCTACATAGGCGAGGGGTTTGACGATGCTCGTCTCGACACGTTGTTCCTGGCGATGCCGATTTCGTGGAAAGGCACGCTTCAACAATACGTCGGACGACTCCATAGGCTTCACGATAACAAGCGTGTCGTCGAAGTCTACGATTACGTCGATACCAACGTCCAAATGCTCGCGCGGATGTACGACCGGCGACTGAAGGGCTACGGCGACATGGGTTATAAAGTATTAGCAACCGCGCAACCGCGGTTGAACATTTAGGCGCCCACCTAGCGGGCGGTTGCCAACAAACAGTGCCATGTCTCAAAATGTCTGACTATCCCGGCCAAGCTAGCGCTCCTGCTTTTCTTGCTGTGCCAAAACTGTGTCCAAATCGCATCTGCTCCAACCGAAGGGGTTGCTTTTGAGCGAAAGCAGATTCCCCAGATTGTTGTAATTGTTAGGATTCAGCGACAACCGATGGAGCTTTTGGAACAGACTCCTGTCCCTTGGGCGCAGGGGGTCGGGCGTTCAAATCGCCCCGCCCCGACCAAATTTTGCAATGGCCTAGAAAGCTCCTCTCGATGCTCAAGCGTCGGTTGTCCACAGAGACCTTTTTGTGCGGTGGCCCTGCTATGCTTAGGGCCTCGGGAATGCGTTTTCGTGGTGGGGAATCCCCAAGACGGGAGACAACTTGGACCCTGCCGTCCAACAAAGTTTGACCTCATACCTACAGGAACCGTTCTATCCCGCTCTCCAGCCGCGCTTCGTACCCGAGCCGGTCCAGTTCGGCAGTGATGGCTTTTTGGGTTAGCCGCATGGTGAAAGCTTAACCAAACGGAGGTTTGCGTTTTACCCTCGGACTCGCCACGTTCAGTCTCTTAAAGTAAAGCTCCATGTTGGCCGATTTTGAAGAGAGATGCCGGATCGTCGAAGGGAACCGCGTTTTGCTGCCGACCAGCCCGTCGTTGTGTCCGTCGTGACCCCAATACCGGGCAAGATCAATAGCGCGTCGAAATCGGGTCTCCGGGTAACCGTTTCCAGACTCGTGAAGACCGGGGCGCGGGTGGAAATAAAGTGGGATCGCGTGATCGTAGTGGGCGAAGTTCGTTACAGTGAAAAGATCGGACCACGCAAGTATTCCATCGGCGTGAAGATCATAGAAATAGTTGGGGGCGGGAAACTTCTTCAGGTCAAGCCCAACGCCGCATAATCGCGAGACTGAGCATGGAGTGTTGGGGTTGAATGCCAGGCAGGCGTCAACACTACCTAAGGTACCGAGCAAGCGCGAATTGCCAACGCCACCACGATTCCGTGCGAGAAAGTTCCAATAATTGGCAAGCGCAGGTAGACCCTGGTAGTGTAGTAAGGTCATACACAGCGTCAAAACCTTCACCAAGGATGTTGCTA
The DNA here is from genome assembly GCA_050011295.1 of Bryobacteraceae bacterium. Lineage (GTDB taxonomy): Bacteria > Acidobacteriota > Terriglobia > Bryobacterales > Bryobacteraceae > Palsa-89. The sequence continues at coordinate 24,139 of JBEKJJ010000084.1, read as the reverse complement.
TCGTCGATGCAACCTCGTCACGATCCACAGCGGGGATCGATTTCGCATTATGACCTGCTGGAAAATGTCGGTGAGGGCGGTATGGGCGTCGTTTATCGGGCCCGCGATCGAACACTAGATCGGATAGTCGCTCTCAAATTCCTCCACGCTAGTAGCCTCGATTCCGAAAGGGCGAGAGAGCGATTTATCCACGAGGCACAAGCTATCTCCCGTCTAAACCACCGCCATATCGCGGTTATTCACGCGATCGAGGAGTGCGACAATCGAGTCTTTCTAGTCTTTGAGTACTTGCCTGGCGGTACACTTCGGTCGCTGTTGGACAACTTGCACTCCCGAGATGAGAAGATGCCACCGCAAATGGCCGCAACTTACGCGTTTCAGATCGCCGATGCGCTCTCTCATGCGCATGCTGTTGGCGTCATCCACCGTGATATTAAACCAAGCAATCTCATGTTCGCCCGAGATGGTGATCTCAAGATCGTGGACTTCGGCGTTTCTAGGCTTCGAGGACGAGCGCCAATAACGGAACCGGGAGCTGTAGTAGGTACGCCGATGTACATGTCACCCGAACAGGCGCAGGCTAAGGAGGTGGATGAGAGGTCTGATATCTTTTCGCTTGGTGTCGTGTTGTACGAAATGGCTGCTGGCCACCCTCCCTTCGCGTCGGATAAACTAGAGGCGCTTCTCCAACAAATCGTAAGCACGCCGGTGCCTCGAATCCGGACTGGCAACGCATCCTTTTCGCCGGAGCTTGATAGAATCGTTTGCCGCGCTCTCGAAAAGAACCCCAGCGCTCGATATCCTCGGATGGTGGACCTTGCTGACGATTTGCGCTCGTTCTGCAACGTGGCTCCAGCTCGCGTCGAACAAATACCGACAGAGAGACTTCCCCTAAAGAAGCCGTCAATGATTTGGAAGAAGTGGATTGCGTTAGCTGGAGTGTTGGTTGCCTTGGCCTTAGCGTTCTTAGTGTGGGGCCCGCTGAAGAAAAGGAACCCCAGCAACGCAGCTGCGAATCAGCTGTATCAGCAGGGAGTAGACCGTCTCAACCGGTTTTACGTTGCCGGAAACATTGACAAGGCCATCGTGTCGTTCAGCGATGCGATTAAAAGGGCCCCTAACTTCGCCGAAGCATACGCAGCACTCAGCAAAGCATATCGAGATAAGTATCTTGAGACCAGAGATCGCAGGTTCCTAGATGCGGCACGAACCAACGCGGACAGAGCCCTTGCAATAGACCGTAATTCCGTTGACGGTCAGATCGCATCGGCTATGGTCTTGGAAGCAACTGGAGATCACGAAGGGGCGATCATCGCGTTCCACCGTGTGCTTGCCAAAGATGCTCTGAATGTCGAGGCAATGAGGGAATTGGCTGCGGTATATAGTTTGAAAAACAATGTTACGGAAGCCGGGAAGTTCTATCTGAAGGCCGTCCAACTGAAGCCAAACGACTGGAATAGTTGGTCGCAATCAGGTGTGTTTCATTTCGCTCATCAAGACTACGAGCGGGCAGAGACGGACTTTCAACACGTGATTGCATTAACACCAGACAGCCCTGCTGCCCATCGAAACCTTGGGGGTGTAGAGATGGCGCTTGGAAAGCTTTCTGACGCCGAGAAAGAGTTCTTAGCATCCATAACTCTACGACCGATACCCTCCGCGTTGTCAAATCTAGGTGCCTTGTACATTTACGAAAGGCGGTACGGTGACGCCATTCCTATCTTGGAAAGGGCGATACAATTGCCAACCGCCGGATACCAGAAGATTCACATCGTGTGGGCAAACTTGGGCGACGCTTACCGATATACCCCGGATCGTGCGGCACAAGCACCACAGGCTTATCAGCAAGCTGTGCAGGAAGTGGAAAAGCTGCTAGCATTTACACCAGACGATGCTGATCTTCTCAGCGATGCTTCCCTGTACATGGCTAAGTTGGGGCGGCGTGCTGAGAGTCTTGACGAAATCGGTCGGGCTCTTCGATTCGCGAATGGCAATAGTAACGTTAGTTTCCGGGCTGCACTGGTTTATGAATTGACGGGTTCGAGAGATCGCGCCATGGCTGCGTTGGCGGAGGCTATCCGTGGCGGGTATTCCCTAGATGAAATTGAACGAGAACCAGCTCTGGACAAACTCCGCCAAGATCATCGCTATCGGCAAATGGCGAGCGTTAGTCCAGCAAACGAGGGTAGAAAGGACGCACGGCAATGACCTCAATTCGACGTCACGTAGCATTTTTCGCGACCTTAGTGAGCTTCACTCTGATCGCAAAAGCTGATCACACGATCCAGGTTTCGACAAACGGCACCAAGATCACGTTCAAGGAGGGGAGTGACGCTAGTAAGGGAATTGTCCTCGTAGGCGATGGAGACAAGGTAACGTGGGTGTGCGACCAAAAGTGTGACTCGTTTGCGATTCATTTTGACCCGCCTTCTCCCGATGATGAGGCCAATCACAACTATCCGTGTCAGGCACAGGATATTCAAAGCAGCGGTGGGGCCGCAGTCTGTAACGTCGCTGACGCGGATGACGACCTAGAACCCTATAAATACAAAATAACCGTCAAATACAATGGAAAGACATTTACTAAGGACCCACACGTCATAGTTGATAACCAGGGGCAGTTTCCGCCACCGCTGAAGAAAAAGAAGCCCAAGCAGTGAACATGGAAGTCCGAATGCTATCGCCTGTTGAGCGATCGGGCCAAATGCGGCGGCACGCAAAGCACCGGCCGAAGCTGATGTAGTTCGCGACGGTTGCGGTACTTCTCCCTATGCCGGCGCCAACTCTAGCTCTACCGCAGCTCTGGGAATAGTTTCGGCGTACCGCACATCGATGGCGAGCCGGACCACGGTATGGATGGGAATTTTCCGGGCCCCGCCCCGGCCTCCGTTAGAGTCGTTGGCCGCTTCTAGCTCCTTAAGCTGCGGTGGTTTCCTTTTGCACCAGGTAATCGGCGTAAGGCCCCTTGAAGTCCTCTATTTCAAAGCTCTCGAAATGCCAGATGCGAGTGGCCACTTCATCCACCACGTCGTGATCGTGCGTGACCAACAAAACGGTCCCGTCGTATTTCTGAAGGGCAATGTTCAGCGCGTTTATGGCTTCCAGATCCAAGTGATTGGTCGGTTCGTCCAACAACAGGAAATTCGGCTTCTGCAGCATCAAGCGGCAGAAAATGAGACGCGCCGCTTCTCCCCCCGACAGATTTTCGGTGCGCTTGGTGGCATCCTCTCCGCTGAATAGCATCTGGCCCAGCAGGCCGCGCAACTCTTGCTGAGAAGCCATAGAGTCGAACTCGTGCAGCCACTCCAACAGTGTCGCGCCCGGCTGAATGGACTCTTTGTGATCCTGCGAGAAATATCCTACAGCCACTTCATGACCCCACGTGACCACGCCGCTGTCGATAGGAAAGTCCCGGTCCGGCGCATCCACGAATCCCGTCGCGTTGCTGAGCAGCGACTTTAACATGGTCGTCTTTCCCGATCCATTGCGTCCCAGCAAGGCGATCTTTTCGCCGCGCGCGATGGACGCGGTGAAATTCCGAATCACAGTCTGATCGCCATAGGACTTCGAGAGCCCCTTCACTTCCAGCGGATGCCGCCCGGACGGACGTTCGTTCTGGAACCGGATATAGGGACGCTGAATGTTTGATTTCGCGAGTTCGGAAGTTTGCAGCCGCTCCACCTCTTTCTTGCGCGAGGTGGTTTGCGCCGATCTGGTGCCCGCCGAGAACCGAGCGATGAATTCGTTCAACTGCGCGATCTTTTTTTCCCGCTGGGCGTTGCCGGCTTCCACGCGCGCGCGGATCTGGGTCTTGGCCAGCACCATGTCGTCATAGCCGCCGGTATACGTAATGATGCTCTGGTAGTCTATGTCGGCGGTATGGGTGCAGACTTCATTCAGAAAATGCCGGTCGTGGGAAATCACGATCAAGCATCCCGGGTAGGCCAGCAGGTACTTCTGAAGCCAGTGGACCGAATCGAGGTCCAGGTTATTGGTAGGCTCGTCTAACAGCAGCACGCTCGCGTTCGCGAACAGCGCTTGTGCCAACAGCACGCGCACCTTCTGGCCGCCTTGAAGCTCCGACATTTTGCGCTCATGCAGAGTTTCGCCGATGTCCAGGCCTTGGAGTAGCGTGGCGGCATCGGCTTCCGCAGTATAGCCGCCTTGATCGCCGACGATTCCTTCGAGTTCGCCCAGCCGCATGCCATCCTCGTCGGTCCAATCGTCCGGATGAGCGTACAGCGTCTCGCGCTCCTGCAGCGCTTCCCACAGCGGCGCGTTTCCCATGATCACCGTATCCAGAACGCGGTAGGAATCAAACGCGAATTGATCCTGGCGCAGTATACCGATCTTGTTTGGCCGCGTCACGGACCCTTTCGCGGCTTCAATTTCGCCGCTCAGGATTTTCATGAACGTCGATTTCCCCGATCCATTGGGGCCGGTAACCGCATAGCGGCGTCCCGGAAGGAACGTGGCGGTTACGTCCTCAAAGAGAACACGGGCGCCGAAGCGCATGGAGATGTCGTTGACAGAGATCACGATAGAAGGTAGTTGCTAGGGATATGCATCGACCAACTTTGCTCGATGCGTGACTCAATTATACCGTGTTGGTCATACCCACAGCGAGGCCGGTACGGGACCCAAAAATAAAAACGAATCTTCCTGCACGTTGAGCCGGTTTCAGGTTATACTCAACCGATCGGAACGATTCTCCGCTAGTTTAGATAATTAGCAACGGGAAACCAGAACTAAATGCGTGCCTTATAGCTACTATTTTCGGCCGGACGGTTTCGGCTGGGTTCGAATGTCGTGATCGAAGAGGATGCTCGCGTTCTCGCGAGCGTGAGGTTGCGGAATGAATCGCAAGGGAGGGGCGGCGATGGTTGCCGTCGTGCTAGCCGCTCTCGGCGTCTCGTACTTTCCCCGGCAAGGCGCGGAATCCATACCCGCCTCCGCCGAAGCAAAGCGGCCTTCCAAAGCGGTTTTGCGGAAGGCCACAAATACAAAGAAGAACCCACCGGCCAAGCTGGTCGACTCATGCGGGCAAATCGTCAAACAGTTTAGTCGGTTCTACCCGTCAGAGCCGCAGGTTCCGGAATCCTGCCTGGCTGACGCTGCAGCCACGAACAATCCTCCAACCGCACCCACTGCGACCCTCCACTTCGTGATTGCTCTGGTTCCCGACCCGCTTCAGACTCACCTGCCGCTGATGTTCGACCGGTCCATCGAAGTGATCCAGCAAGCGGCCGAGGATGAGAATTACGCTTACGACCGTTCCTGGTTCCCCTGGAACAACACCGAGAAAAACTACGACCTGCTCAGCGACCAGCAAGATGCCGAGGATTTGGAGGAGAAGCTGGAGGAGCAGCCCGGCGTCATGATCTTCCGGCGCGGGTTGCACAAGGAACTCGTCGACCAGCTGGACTTCAAATGCCGAGATGAGTTCCGCGACGGGAAACTCGACTCGAAGTGCCAGCAAGCGATCGATCAAAGCGAGTCTTACAAAGATGCTTTGGTGGTTTTCGTGGTCGGCGAGCAGCCCACACGCGGCATCAGCGATACCCAATTCGAAAACGCCCTGCAATGGATGCAGGCATTGCAGCCAGATCAGCGCGATAAGCACTTGTCCATCCTGGGCCCGACATTTTCGGGCTCTCTGCCGTCGCTGGCGCGCGAACTGGAAACGAAGACCATCCCGCCACCAAAGGGAGATCCAAAGGGAGTTCCGGTCAACGCCTTTGAGCGTTATCCCGAGCGAATTCTGATTCACAGCGGCACGACATCGGCGTCATCCAGCGTGCGTTGGTTCCAGCTATTTCTCTGGCACCAGGAAGAATTGCTGAAAGCCGGTCCGGAACACCAGAATGTAACCCTTCACTTTCGCACTTTCTACGAAAGCGACTCGCTGATGACGGACCGGTTTCTCTGTTATCTGCAGCAGGAAGGCTATCCCTTGGACAAGGTTGCGATTCTTTCAGAGGACGAAACTGCTTACGGAAGAGAACCGGATCCCAAGGAAGCTCCCCCAACTGGCGGCTGTGACCTATCGAGTCCTCGGATGCATCTCTATTATCCTCGCGATATCGCCACCCTACGATCCGCGTACGAGCAGCAATCCATTTTCAGCGCAGGCAAGAAGCAGGCCAACACGCCCAGCACCACACTGCGCGGCGACCTAAGCGAACCGGCTGGCGGTGAGCACGATACGGTGCGCAGCTACGGCGGCCAGTTGACTCCGCTGGCACAGGAGTCCGTGCTGCTCGGGATCACGAACATTCTGGACTCCAAGCGCGTCGAATTTGTGATTTTGCGCAGCAGCAATACACTCGATCAGCTTTTCTTGAGTGAATTCCTGAGGCGCTCCTATCCCGGCGGCCGCGTGGTGATTGACGCAAGCGATTTGGTGTTCCGGCGGGGAATCCAAGGCGCTTCGCTGCGGGGAGTCCTGCTGCTGTCACCCTATCCCCTGCTCAATTGGCCGCTCGATAACGCTCCCAAATTGCATGGCCAGACCAGTTCCAGTTACCGCGTCTTTGGCCAGGATTCTGCCGAAGGTATCTACATTGCCGCCCGCGAACTGTTTGAGAAGGTCGGCGCCGCAACCACAACCACACCCCCACCCATCAGCGACTACGCTCCACCGCTGTGGGCCAACGGCAAATCTGAGATTGATAAGCACCGACCGGCAACCTGGATCTCCGTGGTAGGAGATCGCCAGTTCTGGCCAGTGGCCGTCCTCAACTCCAACACGCTGACGAACGATGATCCTAACCCGGGTGCCGGCCGGCCCAACGATCGGTCCTTGCTGGAAAAGGAGGATTCTCCTTCCGCCACTTCTCAGGCCGCTCCATTCGTTCGCATCCACCTGCCCGGCGAAATGATCGGGCTAATAGCCATTTGTCTGATGCTCGGCCTCTGGCATTGGTATTGCTGCCGGAAGGGATCCGTCGTAGGTTTTCCGCGAGTGCGCGCCAACTTCGCGCCAATACCGAAGCCGCAGCACCTGCTGCTCATCTTCCTGGGCAGTCTCACCATCAGCTACCTGGGAATGACGCTGGCTCTCAGCATGCTGATTGGCCTAGGCGATCTTGGGAGAAGATCGGCGGTGTCGGTGTCTGTGGTTGTCGTCACGCTGGTGCTCTGTGGGTTCGTGGGCTGCTGGGAGAATTGTTTGCTCCCGGTTGTTTCGGCGTCGTCGTCGAAGGACGCGGCCGGTAAGATTACTCCGTGGCGGCTCTGGGCGCCATGGTTATGGGTCGCGTCGCTCGTGGTGCTCATGCTGCTACGCCAATATTTTCTGACCTCTCGGTTAGACTCGTCGAATTTGCAGCCAACGTTCTGGCGCATCGTGTACCTCCGCAGTGGCGTGTCCCCGCTCTTACCGCAAGTGCTGCTAGTGGTGGGCCTGTACGCGTGGTTCTGGTTCAGCCTGCAAGGCTTGGCATTGTTCGGAGACGATCGGCCGGTACTGCCTCGGAAGAACGACCTTCCCGAGTTTCCAGCCCCATGCGAGAAGCAAGAACAGCCGCGCATGTTCGCAGCCTTCCGGATGTTCAGTCAAGAAGATGCCGGCGATCCCATCGAAGAAACCGCGCTACCGCTTAACCGCGGCTATCTGCTGTGGCTGGCTTTCTTCCTGCCAGTCACTGTCGCCGCATTCTGGATTGCCCTCGGCGAGTTCGGCCTGCGAAGCCTCGGAGATCGCCATTTCGCCAAATTCATCTTCCTCGGGGTGTGCTTGTGTGTTGCCATGATCCTGGCGGAAGTACGCCAATTTTTGTGGACCTGGAGGCGTCTTCGCCAGCTGCTCATCTTCCTTGACCGTCTGCGCCTGCGTCGTACTCTCGACGCCATGAAGGGGCTCTCCTGGGGTTCGGTGTGGAGCATGGGCGGCAATGTACTGGAGCAACGCTATTGCTTGATTTCGCGCCAGCTGGAGAGCATGCGCAACCTTCACAACACGCTCAAGAAATGGTATCCCGCCGCCCATGACGAAAAGGCGCGTAAGGAAAAGACAATAGAACAGATCGAGAATTGCGAGAAGCAGGGAATGTGCTTTGTGGATTGGTATGTGAAACTTTGCGATCCCCGCGATCCCCCTGCTGTCGAAGACATCACGCCGCTGCGGGAATTCCAGGAGCAACTGGCCGCCACAGCTGCCTGTGCGATGAAGCAAATCATCCTTCCCGCCTGGCAGGAAGAAACGGAGTCGCTGATCCGGAAAGTGGAAAATTCCGCGGAAGCTAAGGATGATGGTGACAAACAACTGCAATTCGCCCTTGCGGCTGATCCTTGGGTGCGGGCAGCGGAGGAATTTTTCGTGCTGCCTTACGTGGGATTCATTCAGAACACCATAGGCCGCATCCGGTCCATTGCGATGAGCATCCTGGCTCTTTTTGTGGCAGCTACAATCGCTGTTTCGAGCTATCCGTTCGATCCACTGCCCACCATTGGCGCAATCTTTCTGATACTCTTTGCGCTGGTGGGGGTTGTCGTCATATTCGTCTATGCCGAGATGCATCGCGACGCAACTCTCAGCTACATTACTAATACGAAGCCGGGAGAACTCGGACTCGAGTTCTGGGGAAGACTCTTCGCCTTCGGCGTTGGCCCATTGATTGGCCTTCTTACTACTCTTTTCCCGTCGCTAACGGAATTTGTGGTCTCCTGGCTGCAGCCGGGCTCCCAAGCGGTCAAATAGATACATCCTCAATAGAGTTTTAGATAATTCTCGGTTTCCCAAGCGCTCACGCTTTGGTGATAGGCGCGCCATTCGTCTGACTTGACGCGCCGGTAGTATTGCGCGTAATCGGCGCCGAGCGCTTCTTGAAGCACTTGGTCGCCGGCGAATTTGTCCAAAGCTTCGCGCAGGGTGGTCGGCAGGAAGCGAATGTGTCGCCTCTTCAATTCGGATTCCGAAACCTCGTGAAGATTATCGTGGTTCATGGCTCCTGGATCGATTTTATTCTCGATTCCATCCAAGCCGGCAGCCAGCAGCACCGCGCAAGCCAAATAAGGATTTGCCGCGCCATCCACGGTGCGATTCTCAATTCTGCCTGGACCGGGAATCCGGATCATCTGCGTACGATTGGCGCGTCCGTATGTTACGTAAACCGGCGCCCAGGTTGCACCGGATCGTGGCGCGCCCCGGATCAACCGTTTGTAGCTATTCACCAGCGGCGCGGTGATGGCTGTCAGCGCTTCGGCGTGATGCAGCACGCCACCCATGAACCAGCGGCCGATTTCGGAGAGCCCGAGCGGATCGGTGGAATCCAGAAAGATATTCTTGTTTGTCTCCGCATCGGCCAGGCTCAAATGGAAGTGCGCGCCGTTGCCGGTGAGATGAGAAAACGGCTTCGGCATAAATGTTGCCCACAAACCATGGGCCTCCGCCACGGTTCGCACCATCCACTTGAAAAACGTATGGCGATCGGCGGTGCGCAGTGCGTCCGAGTATAACCAATTGATTTCGAACTGGCAGTTGGCATCTTCATGATCGTTGGCGTATGGGCTCCAACCCAGCTCCTGCATATGTGCTAAGAGCGTGGTCATTACATCCAGATTTCGATATAGCGCGCGCATGTCGTAGCAGGGTTTCCCGAGAGTATCGAGCGAATCCCATGGCTCGTATTCCCCCGTTGCAGTTTTCTTGAGCAGCATGAATTCCGGCTCCACGCCAACGTTGAAGATGTAACCTTGCTGGCGCGCCTTCTCAATCTGACGCGTCAGAATCGTGCGCGGGCAATAGCTCCAAGGCTTGCCATCCACATGTAAATTGCCCGGTACCCACGCGACGTTTTTTCTCCAAGGCAGAATGGCGAGCGATTCGAAATCGGGAATGCTGACGACGTCAGGATCGTGCGGCCCCTGGCCCAAGTCACCCGCCGCGAATCCCGCAAATCCCGCACCCTCCGATGCCATTTCGTCCAGATTAGTCGCGGGAACCAACTTGGCCTTTGGCGCACCGCTCATCTCCACAAACGAGCAGAAGAAATACTCGATTCCTTTCTCGCGAACTAGCTTTCTTACGTCATCAATGGTCATCGATGTCCTCTTTTCGGATCATGAAGAAACTGCCGCTGCCGCTTTTTCTCCCACTAGCTGTCCTCGGCGAAAACGTCCCGGCGAGAAAGCCTGAATCAAGGCCGGCGTCTTTCCGGTGGCGATCAATTCCGCCGTACATTTCCCGGCAATGGGACCCGCCTTGAATCCGTAGGTGCCCCAGCCAACGTCCATGTAGAAGTTTTCCACCTCTTCCGCGCGTCCGATGATGGGCGCATAATCCGGCGTCATGTCGCAGACTCCAGCCCACTGGCGCAGGATGCGCAGGCCGTGCAATTGAGGAAACAGGTCGAGAGTGTGACCGGCGATCTGTTCTAGCGTAGGAAGCGTGGAGCGCATGCTGTAGCTCTGATAGGGATCGATTTCCGCGCCCAGCACGAGCTCGCCTTTGTCGGTCTGGTTGACATAGACGTGGAGTGTTGCCGAGACGATCACCTTGTCAAGAAAAGGCTTCAGCGGTTCGGTGACGCAAGCCTGCAACTGGTGGGACACGATGGGCAAAGGAACGCCGGCCATCTTTGAAATGGTGGACGCCCAGCCTGCGGTGACGTTGAGCACGGCCCCTGCAGTGACATTGCCGCGCGTGGTGGCAACGCTGAGCGCGCGCCCCTTTTCGACGCAAATGCCCGTCACTTCCGTATAGGGATGGATTTCAATATCCATGCGATCGCACGCGCGCGCATAACCCCAAACCACAGCGTCGTGACGGATCACGCCGCCGGGTGGGTGATAGAGCGCCGCCATAATCGGGAATCGCGCGCGGCTGCTGATGTCGATGGCCGGGACCATCCGCTTGATCTCATCCGGATAAATGAGCTTGCTATCGACACCCAGCACCTGATTGTTTTCCGCGCGCACCCGCAGGCCAATGAGAGAAGAATCCGTGTGGGCTAGCGTGAGATGTCCGCACTGGCTGAACAGAACATTCCATCCCAGCTCTTGAGACATTTGTTCATAGAGTTTCACGGATGCATCGTAAAAAGGAATGCCTTCCTGCGTGCGATAGTTGGAGCGCAGAATCGCCGTATTGCGGCCGCTGTTTCCGCCGCCCAGATAGCCCTTGTCCAGCAGCGCGATTTTCTTCACGCCATGCCGCTTGCCCAGATAATAGGCGGTAGCCAGGCCGTGGATGCCGGCTCCGATGATGACGACATCGTAGGCTGATTGCAGCTCGCGCGGCTTCCACATTCTCTCGGTCAAGCTTCGAGCCTCCAACACGCTTCCAGGCCGAACGGCGTTATGTGAAACTCCTCGCCTGCGTCGAGAATGGCCTCCCACACGAATTCAGCGTAGTCGCGCGGGACCATCACAAGGTAACCAAGCTCGTCTCGCAGAACCAGGCTGCGCACATGTGCCACGGAGCCATACGCTTTCGTCAGATCCAGATTGAGCGACGTGAGCTTGCTTAGCACTGCCCGGGTATTGGGTCCCGCAATCAAAAAACGGGCGTAGGGAGAAAGCGGTTCGTGGATGTGGCTGAGATCGCAGATGCCCACGCTCGCCATGACCGCGTCCGCTTCTTGCTTGGCGTTCGAATAACGCAGAGGAACGGACCAGCCCTGCTCTTCGGCCAGCGTGGCGCCCGCTTTCTCATGCCAACGATGTAATGCAGAGCGCTTCATTACATCCTCAATCGAGCGCCGTCCGGATCGTAGAAAACGTGTTGGGTTACCGTAGCTTTGACGGGACTTCCATTCACCCGAACCTCGATTCCAGAGCCCTCAGCGGCGGATCCGGCTGTAACCCACCCGAGTCCGATGGCTTTCTGGACAGCGGGAGAATAACGCGCGCTGGTGACGCGTCCGGCCAGCGCGCCATTGACCAAAATCGCGGCGCCATCCTCGGGAATTTCGTTCGCGCTCATCGTGAATCCGACCAAGCTTTGCTGCGCCGGCGCGCCCTCCAGCTTTCCAAGGGCGAATTTTCCGATGAAATCGTTCTTCTCATGTTTCACCACCCAGCCCATCCCAGCTTCATAGGGACTGGTAAGAGCGTCTGTATCGACGCCAATAATGACGTGCCGCTTCTCTAACCGGAGCAGGCGCTGCGCTTCCACGCCGAATGGGCGAATCCCGAAAGCCCGTCCAGCATCCATCAAAGCGTTCCAAAGATGTTCGCCGGATTCCGCTGCGTAGTGGATCTCCCAGCCAGTTTCTCCGACAAACCCGATGCGCATCAAAAGCGCGGGAACACTCGCAACTTCGGCGTTACGGCAAGCCATGTACGGAAACGCGTCATTGGATAGATCGCAATCCGTGAGAGCGCTCAATACATCCCGCGCCTTGGGACCCGCGAGATTGACGGCCGCCAGCGCCGACGTCAAGTTATTTACCCGAGCGTCCCAACCCGCGCCCGCCAACCACCACTCCAGCCACTGCTCCACAAAGTCCAAGTTCCCGGTAGTGGTGGTGATGAAGAATTCATGGTCTTGCTGGCGCGAAATGGTGCCGTCATCCAGCATGATGCCGGCTTCATCGCACAACACTGCGTAGCGGACGCGGCCCGGTTTCAAATCAGAAAACCGGTTGGTGTAGACCTTATCCAGCAGCTTGCCGCTATCTCGCCCCTTCAACGACAACTTGCCGAGCGTGCTGACATCGATGATTCCCACGGCTTGCCGCACGGCATTATATTCCTGCTGTACGCACTCTCGTTCCGTCTGAGCGCTGTTGTAATAACGAGGGCGTTTCCAATCGCCCATATCCATCCACACGGCTCCCAAATCCTCATGCACGTAATGCATGGGCGTGCGTCGAATGGGATGATGCCGCGCCCCACCCAGCGCGCCTAGCGTAACTCCGGGATTCGGAGGACGCGACGTAGTGACGCCGGTCTCGGGAATCGTGCGGCCGGTTTCACGCGCGCAGATGCCGATGGCCTGAAGCTGGCACATGCGTCCCTGGCACGGTCCCATGGTTGTTGTGGTGTAGCGCTTCAGCAACTCAATGTGATCGAAGCCTTCGGCCACACTGTCGGAGATGTCTTGGCTCGTGACGTCGTTGCACAGACAGACGAATGTTCGTTTGTTGGGCATCGACACGACTGTCGATGCGGCACGCACGGGTGCGTGCGCTACGTCTCCCACCGCTGTGATGTTGGGCGGAAGCTCAGTTGGTACGAAGGCGCCGGCTTGCTCGCTCCATTCCAGTTCGGCTCCGGCTTGCGAGAGCAGCCCTGCGTCCGGGATGCGATGCCAGCACATGACAACTAAATCGCATGCGAGGTGGCCGCGCGTGGTTCGCAATCCTGTAACGTGTTTGCTGCCGGTAGCTTCTATTACGTCGCTGGCGGCAACGGTTGCGACCACGGAGATACCTGCGCTGCGAAGCTCATTCGCGGTACCCTGTTCGTTCGAAATAATAACCGCGTTGGTTCCCGGCTGAATGCCGTGCCGGTGAATCAAGCGCCGGACAGCGGTGGACAACATGATTCCAGGCAGATCATTGTTCTTAAAAGTTAGCGGCGCCTCATAAGCCCCGGTCGCAACTACTACGCGTTTCGCTCGGATGTGGACCAGACGCTCGCGGGCACCCGAATGCGGCTCCGATTGCAGTACACCGAGCAAATTTCCCTCATAGATTCCGAAGCAGTAGGAACGCGACAGTAGCATAAACTTCGAGTCGGCTGGCACGACGCCGTGCGGCTGATCGTCCACCACCACCACGCGTTCGCCTTGCTCGGCAGCCTCGCGCGCGGCCTTCAATCCGGCTTCGCCGCCTCCGATTACGGCCACGCCGGCTTGCATGTGTGCGTGTTCGTATCGGGCTTCGGGACCATCCGGCGGAGGCGCATCACCCAATCCCGCAACTTTGCGGATTTGTGCCTCAGCCAAGTGCCACATGCGGGGATTGGTGAAGTGTTTGTAGTACCAACCTACCGGCATCATCCAATCGAAGTGCTGCGCGATGGCCAGATAATCGAAATCGAGCGACGGCCGCGCGTTCTGATGCTTCACCGCCATGCCGGCGCGCGCCGGAGTGATACAGGTGCGGACGTTCGGAATTCCATCCACGTTCATCAGGCAGTTCGGACAATGGCCTGCGCAGCATAGCAAGCCGCGTGGCCGGTGATATTTAAAGCTGCGAGTGAAAATTCGCTGACCGGCCCGATATAGGGCAGATGCCACCGTATCGCCTTCCTGGATAGGAATCGGTCTTCCGTTAAAGTGGATGTCCACTCTCGATTACTCCGGATTCCATGTGGCGAGCACAGTGTTGGTTCGAGTGTCCCGCAGGGCTTGGAACCACTTGCGGCAGCCGTTGCGATGGAACCACCATTCCTCCTGCTCGCCGGCCTCATTCGCTTTCGTGTAGATATATTGGAACCAGGCCTCTTCGCTATCGCCCTGCTGCGGCCGCGATTTCACTTCGCCGCCGAAGCGGAATTCGTAGGCGCTGCGTTCTCCACATTCCGGACAAGCCAGCAAAAAGGACATTCAGCTTCCAAATACCTTTCTGGTGCCCGCCAGCGGGATGCCGCAGATCACGGAAGCTTCCGCGGTGAGCGCCGCCATGTCTTCCGGTTCCAGATGATGAACGTCGCTCTTTCCGCAAGCGCGGGCGAGCATCTGAATTTCCATCGTCATCACGCGCAGCAAGTTGAATACGCGTTCGGCGCCTTCGTCAATGTCCAGGCGTTTCATCAGCACCGGGTCCTGCGTTGTTATTCCCACCGGGCAGCGGCCGGTGTGGCAATGGTGACAATGGTACGGTGCTGTTCCAAGGGCGTGATAGTCAATTTCATGAATCGCGCGATTGCAGTTCAGCGCGATCAACGCAGCCGTGCCGATATATATTGCGTCCGCACCCAGGGCGATGGCTTTCGCCGCGTCTACTCCATCGCGAATCCCGCCCGCGATGATTAACTGCACTTCTCCATAGAGGCCGATATCTTCCAGCGCGCGGCGCGCTTCACAAACCGCTGCCAGCGTAGGCAAGCCAGTGTGTTCCTGCAGAATGGCCGGCGACGCGCCAGTACCGCCCTCCATTCCATCCACCACGATCACGTCCGCACCGGCTTTGGCCGCCAGTTTTACGTCGTCGAACACGCGGCTGGCACCCATTTTGATGAATATCGGAACCTTGCCGTCGGTAGCTTCCCGCAGTTCTTCCACTTTGATGACCATGTCATCGGGACCGAGAAAATCCGGGTGGCGGGCGGGGCTGCGTTGATCCACGCCCATGGGTAAATCGCGTTGATGGGCGATGATATCGGAAATTTTCGATCCCAGCAGCAGGCCGCCGGTTCCGGGCTTCGCCCCTTGGCCGATGGTCAGCTCAATGCCGTCCGCTTCGCGCATGTCGTGAATGTTTATTCCGTAACGCGATGGCAGAACTTCATAGATCAGGTACTTGCTATTATCACGTTCCGCGCGCAGCATGCCGCCATCGCCGGTAGTGTTGGAAGAACCGGCCATGGCCGCGCCTTTCGCCAGCGCAGTTTTTGCGTTTAGCGACAGCGCTCCCCAGCTCATGCCCGTAATCATGATGGGGATGTCGAGTTCAATCGGTTTTTCCGCGTGGCGCGTCCCGAGGATCGTTTCCGTGGAGCATTTCTCGCGATAGCCTTCCAGCGGAATGCGCGTGAGCGAACAAGGCAAGAAGGTCAGATCGTCGAACGTGGCCCAGCGGCGTTCGCGCAAAGTGCCATAGCCGCGAATTTCATAGATTCCCGTGGCGGCCTTGCGTTGGATTTCTTCGATTATGCCAGGCTGAAATGTTCCGCTGGTTTCGAGCACCCTACAGCGCCTCCTGCCAGATGGTCCGGTCGCGCTGGCTAAAATTCCAAAGTCTGCGGCCTGAAATCACTTTCTTGAAGGCCTTCCCGGCAGGTTTGGTTTTGCGGATTTCAAACGGCAGATAGCGCTCCAAAGTGGCGTCTAGAAAGTTCACATCGTCGGCGCTCAAATCTTCCCGCACGGTGTCAGTTCCGAGTCCAGCGATCTTTCCGCCCACATAGCAAACCGTCTCGTACATGGAATCGGCGAATGCATCGCCGGTATCGCCGCAAACGATCAGCGATCCCTTCTGGCCCATAAAACCGGCCATGTAGCCGCAGTTTCCGCCGATCAGCACCAGGCCGCCTTTGATCGAGACTCCCGCGCGAGCGGCGGCATCGCCATAGACGACCACCGCGCCTCCGCGAATGGCCGCGCCTGCGCCGTTTCCGGCGCTCCCGTGCACGATAGCCGTTCCGTTCAACATGGATTCGGCCAAACCCCAACCAGCGCTCCCTAGTACTTCCACAGTGGAGCCATCCGCCAGCGCGCCGCAGTAGTATCCGGCGCTGCCTTCGATGGTCACGTGCGCGCGTTCCAGAATCGCGACGGCCAAGTTGTGGCGCGCGCCGGGATCCCTAACTGTGATCTGCTGGTCGCCGCCTCGAATGCGCGATTTGATGTCCGAGTTGATTTCGCGGATGCTCCGGCCGCCGCAAATCACTTCCGCCATATGCGTGACTCCTTGGCTTGCGCCTCGCGCACCGCGTAATCGCCCGGGAGCGCGTTCCGCAACGCGATCTCTTCGGTCGCGATAGCAACAAAGTCACTGGTTTCGGCGTACAGTAGCGGCTTCAGAGCAAATTGATCTTTCACGAAACCAAGCTCGGAGTCGGTGGCCACCACGCAGCTAAAAGATCCGTCCAGGTCGTGATGCATACTTTCAAAGGCTTCTTCCAGAGTGCGCCCGGCCTTCAAGTGCCCCGCCAGATAGATGCCGATGATTTCAGAATCGTTCTCGGTATAGAAACGAATACCGCGCTGCTCATAGCGGCGGCGAAGCTGATGATAGTTGGTGATATGGCCATTGTGAGCGGAGGCCAAATCGGGATAACCATGCGACCAGAACGGTTGCGAATGGCTGAGATCCACACGCGATTCGGTGGATAGCCGCGTGTGGCCGATACCGTGCGTACCACGAAATCCGGAGACATGATAAGTGGCTTCCAGATTTTCCGGTGATCCCACTTGTTTGACGATTTCGAGGTGTCGCCCCAGGCTCACTACTTCAGTTCCCGGCTCAACCGATTCGACGGCTCCCATCAACTGCTGAAGACATGCATCGCCCGCGATGCGGAATCGCAGATAACAATCCGTGATGCCGGAATCGGTGACCGCGCCAAACTTCCCGGCCGCGGCGAGAATCTTCGCGGCGGAATCTTCGAAATGGTCCAAGCTTGCGAGCGCTACGCGCGCGACCAGTTGCCCGTCCCGCGCATTGCCGTAGAGTGCAACGCCCGCGGAATCCGGGCCGCGGCATCCCAGAGCGCTGAGCATACCCAATACGGTGCATCCCAGCGCACCTGCATTGTTGCCCGTTTTGTCGAGAAAGCCCACGATTCCGCACATCAGTTTGCGTCCGCCTGGATTCCTGCAGTATACAGGCTGTATACTGACAGTGCAAGCAGAGCATCAGCCGTATGCCGACTACACTAGTGAGAAAGAAGAAGGCCGAGCGGGAAGGCGAGCTGGACCGTGTTTATCGCACCCTACGCGAATGGTTGATCGCTGTCCGTCTGCGGCCCGGCGAGTTTCTGTCCGAAGTGGATTTGGCCGCCCAGTGCCGCACCAGCAGAACGCCGGTACGCGAAGCTTGTGGACGGCTGGCGCAGGATAAGTGGTTAGTCCGAATCCCGCGCAAGGGCTATCTGGTGGCGCCCATCTCCGTTCGCGACATTGTGGAACTGTACGAATTTAGGCGATTGCTGGAATGCTTCTCCGCTGAGAAAGTGGCGCGTTCGGCAAGCCGCGAACAATTACAGGAGCTCCGGGATCTGGTGCGGATTGAGAACGATCCGGCAGCCGAACTTGAGGAAATTCTCCCGTCTAACCAGGCCTTTCATCTGCGCCTGGCACAGATCGCCGGGAACCAGCGCGTGGTGGACGAACTGAAATTAGCGATGGGCTACGTGCAACGGCTGGATACGCTGTGTACCCAGACGGTTCCAGGCTGGATTCCGCACACCGATATTCTAGCGGCCCTCGAAGCCCATCGCCCGCAGGAAGCGCAGCAGGCGATGGCCGTACATATCGATAGTTCGCGGGACAAAATGATCAAGCTATTTGGGAGCTGACGCGCTTGGTAACAACCTGGCGGCGCCGGGCGAGGAAGCACATGCCGGCCATCGCCACCATCAGGACTCCGTAGAGGCGCGGCTCAGGGGTCGGGGCCACTTGAACCAGGAAGGTCTGCTTGTCCGATCGTAAATCCAAATTTCCGGAGCTGTCGGTGGTCCAAGAAACAACCGCCCAGTCGGCCGTGTTTACTCCAGCGTAGTTCAGCAGCGCCTGGTGGATCCAATACTGATCGGTGGTGTTGTCTGAATCGTTTCCACTGATGGTGGAGAAGCCTCCCGAGAGGCTGCTGTTGTTGGTGAGAGCCCAGATGGCTTCCTGAATCGCCAGATCCTGCGGGGTGTTGGCTACAATGGCGCCCGCTTCGGAACCCGTAAAGCCGTCGTATTGCGACACCAGATAGGCGGCCATTTCATAACGCGACGTGGCATCGCCCGGAAGCGCGACACTATCAAAAGTGTCGGTTGTATTGGTCCAGCTCGGCGTTCCGCCGTTGGTGACGTTCCCGAATTTGACGAAGTTGGAGCTGGCGGCGACATTCCCGAGCAGGGTCACGTTGCCGAAGCCGGTGTCGCCAAAATTAAACTCTTCCTGATCGTCAACGCACCAGAACAGAGTGCTGTAGCCGTTGACGGTCCCCGAGAATTCGCCTCCGCCCACGCCCATTTGGGAAGATCCCGAAGGTGTGGCGATAAGATCCAGCGACCGCGCCAGCCCAATATCACTGGGGCTCGTAATAGGCGCCGGATCGGCTAGGGCGACGGTTGCGGTGACCGTCAACGTAAGAAACAGCAGTGTAAATTTCATTCTTCTCCAATCTATAGTTCGACCTCAGTCTAGCCGCCAGCCAGTTGAGCGAACAATGGGATTGGAGGGGCACCCGGTCCTGGTACTAATGTGCGCAACGGGCTATGGGTTGCCGGCGGCAACGCTTGGGCTTGTGATCACGTGCCCTATTCCGAGCACTACATTCGTCTTGCTGGTGGATTCATCGAAGATTTCCAGTGTTCCAATCAGCGTACAAGCCGCGGTTGTGGTGGTGGAGGTGGGTGGCGGGACAATGGCGGGAATGGTAATGGCGGCTCGGATCTCCCGGCGGTCCAGGGCGGTCAGCGCAAGATCCTTGTCGCTGAATAGATCCAAGTATTGACTTTGTCCGGGAAGGACAATGGCCGGAGCAGTCTTGAGCAGAGTGCCTTTGCCATCCCAGAAATTAAGAGTGGCTGTGCAAACCACGCCCACGGCGGGCGCGGCAACGCCTGGATTCAGAACACCTGGGTTCAGAACATTCAAGCGGGCCGCTTGTCCGTCCGTAATACCGATCATGCCGGAGGTACGAGTTTCGGGCGCCGGCACTACTGGAGTAGATTGAGCGAAGAGCCCAACTGCGGCCATCGCGAAGACACACATCTTCTGAGTAAATGTGAACATTGGGTTCACTCCTGGATTTTGGATTCGGGACCGTCGATCGACGCAGCGGGGAGCGCCCGATCCCGTACCTTGGGAACACAAAAGGCGCAGAGAAGTTCTGGTGCTAGCGCTAGAATAACGGAAGCATGGAGCGCTTCCGCAAACGATTCATCCTCATAGGCAGCGCTATCCTGATCACGCAACTCGGCGGAACGCTGGGTTTCGTCCTGATCGACCACTATCCGGTGTTCGATGCGTTTTACATGACGCTCATCACCATCAGTACGGTGGGCTACGCTGAGGTGCATCCGCTGAGCCATGCGGGACGGGTTTTCAATTCTTTTCTGATATTCTTTGGCGTTACCATCATGCTGCTAGCGGTAGGCGGCATGACGCAGGCTATCATCGAGCTGGAGCTGAACCAGTATTTTGGAAAGCGGCGGACCAAGAAAATGATCGATCATTTGCAGGGCCACTACATTGTCTGCGGTTTTGGCCGCGTGGGCCGGGGCGCAGCGTTGGAGCTCCAGAGGGCGGGCGCGCCGTTTCTGGTGGTGGACAGGAACGAGGACAAGGTGGAATGGGCCATGAAGCTCGGCATGCTGGCGGTGCTGGCGGATGCCACCGATGACCAGACGCTGGCCGACGCGGGACTGCAGCGGGCCAAGGGGTTGATCGCGACCCTGCAAAGCGACGCGGACAACCTGTTTGTGATTCTCTCCGCGAAAGCTCTAAAACCCACGCTGCTGGTTTCGGCGCGCATCGCATCCGAGCAGAGCGAGAAAAAGATGCGGCTGGCCGGCGCGGACTATGTATTCGCGCCTTACGATATGACGGGCAATCGGATGGCGCAGGTGATGCTGAAGCCGCATGTTTCGCAGTTCATCGATTTCACAACCAAAGGCATGGGGCTGGATGTCGGAATCGAGCAGGTACGCGTGCCGGCTACGAGCGAACTGGCTTCGAAGACGCTGCAGCAGATGCAGATCCGCAGGGAGTTGGGCGTGATCATTCTGGCCATCCGCAAATCCGATGGCCGGATGCTGTTCAATCCGCCGGCTGAGGCCGAGATCGAGGGCGGCGATTTTTTGATCGCCATGGGCGAGAGCGCCAATCTGCATAAGTTGGAACAGATGCTGACGGAGGTGCAGGCGTGAAGATTTTGACGGCGGCCCAGATGCGTGAAGTAGA
This sequence comes from Bryobacteraceae bacterium, assembly GCA_050011295.1. Classification (GTDB taxonomy): domain Bacteria; phylum Acidobacteriota; class Terriglobia; order Bryobacterales; family Bryobacteraceae; genus Palsa-89. Next base: position 3,405 of record JBEKJJ010000084.1, on the reverse strand, counting down.
TCGCCGGACGAGCGAGCTCGGCGTGCCTTCGCTGGTTCTGATGGAAAATGCCGGGCAACGCGTGGTGGAGCTGCTGGCTCACAAATACGCTCCGTTGCGCGAGCAGCGCATCGTGGTGATCTGCGGCAAGGGTAATAACGGGGGCGACGGATTGGTGGTGGCGCGGCAGCTTTATACGCGATTTCGCCCGCGGACTTTGGATGTAGTGCTGGCGGGCGATCCGGCTGAGATGGAAGGCGACGCAGCGGCTAATTATCGGATGCTGGAGGCGGTTGGGTGTCCGGTGAGCTTCGAACTTACTCCCCAGATGGAAACTGCGACGTTGATTGTGGACGCGCTGCTAGGCACCGGAATTCACGGAGCCGCGAAAGGCCGCGCGCTGGAGCTGATCCGGGCCATCAACGGCCGGTTTCCGCTGGCAGATGTTGTGTCGGTGGATCTTCCCTCCGGCCTCGATAGCGACTCGGGAGTTCCGCCAGGAGAAACGGTTCACGCCAACCACACTGTAACGTTCACCGCGCCGAAGTTGTGCCATGTACTATCGCCGGCGTGCGAACTCGCCGGCGAATTGCACGTGGAAGCGATTGGTAGTCCGCCGGAATTGTTCGAGCAGGACGCCTCAATTTATCTTTCGCTCTCGGAACCGGCGCTGTTCGCGCACTTGTTCCAGCCACGCGTGCGGGATTCGAACAAAGGATTGTACGGGCACGCGCTGGTGATCGCCGGATCTCGCGGGAAGAGCGGCGCGGCGGCTATGGCTGGAATCGCAGCGCTGCGCGCGGGAGCGGGACTAGTGACAGTGGCGTCCACGGAAGCCGCCCTCGGTAGTATCGCCGCCCATGCTGCTGAGATTATGACTGAGCTGCTCGGGTTCGATGAAGCGGCGCGCGCTCGAATGCTCGAACGCAAGAACGTAGTTGCAATCGGGCCGGGCCTTGGCCAGGATACTGAGACTGTCCGGTTTGTTCGAACGATGGTGGAACAAACGCAATTGCCGATGGTGGTGGACGCGGACGGATTGAACGCGCTGGCCGGCCGTCCGACGCGGTATCGATGGCCACGCATCTTCACGCCGCATCCAGGAGAAATGTCGCGCTTGAACGGCCGCACCATTGCGGAGATTCAGGCCGATCGGATCGCGACTGCTCGATCGTTCGCCACTGACCGCGATGTTTACCTGGTTCTGAAGGGAAACCGCAGCGTCATCGCCGCGCCGGATGGGCGGGTTTGGATTAATCCCACTGGTTCGCCGGCGATGGCGACTGGAGGGACGGGCGATGTTCTCACCGGTCTGATCGCTGGATTGGTCGCGCAGTTTCCGGATCAAATTGACGCTGCGTTGCTGGCCGCGGTTTATTTGCATGGAAGATGCGGCGAGCTGGGCGCGGCGAAGCTTGGCGAAAAATCGCTGATTGCTACGGATTTGTTTGAGTTCTTGCCCGAGGCCATGCGTGAAGTCGCGGATCATTCACACACGGTCTGAAGAGGAGACCGTTGCGCTGGGCGAGGAGCTTGCTGCGGAGTTGCCGGCGAAATGCGTAGTGCTATTGATCGGCAATTTAGGAGCCGGCAAGACTACGCTCGCGAAGGGCATCGTCAAGGGGCTGGGGGCCGCACAGCCTGACGAAGTTTCGAGTCCTACCTTTACACTGATTCATGAATACGGGCCGCGGGTCTATCATGTCGATCTGTACCGGTTGGATCGCGCGGAGCAGGTGGCCTCGATTGGCCTGGATGAGATTTTCGAGCGCCCAGCGGTGGTGTTAGTGGAGTGGGGTGAGCGGTTTATGGAGTTGATGCCGGAGGAGAGGGTGGAGATACGGCTACGGGCGATCGGCGATGGGGAGAGGGAGATTTCTATTTTGGCCGCGAATGAACGCGAATGAACGCGAATAAAACGTGTCATTCTGCTGCCGTCTGGTCTCGTTGAAGGTTGCTCAAATATGCTAGGTCGGTTAGTTTCTTTGTTCGGTACCAGATCAGAGTTGCGGCGAGAATTAGTGTAACTAGGGTGACCACCGTGATCAGGGTTGAGGACAAGTGGCCGGATTCGTGGTAGATCCAGGAGAGGCAGAACGTCATTTCTACCGCGTAGAGAATTGCTCCAAATGTTACGGAGCGGAGATTCGCGCGGCAACGGCGGATGGAAAGATCCAGGAACGCCGAATTGGTTACGGCTGCGGGTGACCAGGCGTTTTTTCGATTGGATAATGCGAAGGTCCAGGCGGCCGCAATGAAGAGCCAGGTTGCAGCGGCTAGGATCAGCATTGCGGGGTGTGGATTCCGCATGGCCAAAAGCACCGTGCCGCCGCCGATCACCAATGTCACCAGGATTTCGGCTATTAATACGATCCGCATGTAGAGCGATTGGCGCGCTACTCGCTTCCGAAGGTCCGTCAGTACAGGCGCCTCTCGCGAGGCTTGCCACTGTTCGCGCCACAGTTCTAGTTCAGCATCCAGTTTCATTTGCTTTTCTCCAGGAGTTGCCGCAGCAGTTGGCGCGCTCGATTCAGGCGAACGCCAACATTGGTTTCGGTGACGCCCAGGATGGCTGCGATCTCACCATACGACATTTCTTCGAGTGCCAGGGTGATGACTTGCCGGTAGGGCAACGGTAGGCGATGAATTGCCTGGCGGAGGCGTTCGCCCTGTTGTTCCTGAGCGAGACCGGTTTCGGGATTGGGGCGAGAGTCGCGGAGCGGGGCCTCCGGGTCGATGGGAGAAGTTGGTGCGCGATGACGCCGCAGATAATCGATGGCGCGGTTGTGGGCCACGCGGAATAGAAATGTCCGCTCGGAGCATTCGCCTCGGAATCTGGAGAGCGCTTTCCAGAGCGCGATCGCGATGTCCTGAAACAGATCGTCGCGATCGCTGGAGGTGTTGGTATAGCTCGCAGCCAGCCGCAGCAGCGCCGGACCGTTTTCGGTTAGCAATCGATTGAGCTGCTCTTCGATTGCGGGTTCTGCGTCCGCGGCTTCGAAGCTAGCTGCCGTAGACAAATTCATCTCGATGCAGAAGTTTTGCGGCGGCTAGCAAGATGAGCGCCGCGGAGGCTGCGGTGATCAGGCTAAGCCCCAGCGATGAAAATATCGAAACAGGCGCGCCCTTGGTGAGGAGATCGATCAGCAACTGCTGACCGGCCACTGGTAACCAAAGCCAGGTCGAACCCATGTGCGGAAAGAATACCAAAAACATCCCGATGACCATGGGGAGGAAGATTACCAGCGACAGGTAGGTATGCGCTTCCTTTATATTGCGTGACCAGGTGGAGATCAGCAGCTCTACGGCTGATGCGAACAAGACCAGAGGAATCAGGGCCAGGGTTACGGCGACCAGCAAATGAAAGGGCAATCCGACGACGATCGCGAATCCCGCGAGGTTGATAACTACGCCGGCAACAGCGAA
>JBEKJJ010000083.1:0-34766 GCA_050011295.1 Bryobacteraceae bacterium | reverse complement strand
AGATCTTCCACGTCCTGATTGCGCATCCGGATGCATCCGTGCGAAGCCGCTTTGCCAATCGATTTCGGCCGATTGGTTCCATGAATACCGTAACCTTTGTAGCCGAGCCCCATCCAGCGGGTTCCGAGCGGATTTGCGGGTCCTGCTGGAACCACTTTTCCCGGCTGATACCAGGTGGGCCGAACCACGCGGCTCACAATGTGGAAGCTGCCGTTCGGACTCGGCGTGCTGTGCTTGCCGACCGCAATCGGATAAACCTTCACCACGCGGCCGTCTTCGAACAGCGCTATTTTCCGATCGGGAAGGCTCACTACGATCCGCCGCGTTCCGCCTTCGGCGAAAACCTCGGTGGCCGCAGCCGCCAGAACTGCCAGGAATTTGATTACTTGCATTGCCTCTTCCTCCGTCGCTCCAAGGAAAGGCATGCCGCGGGCCACTGCTAACCGATTGATTCCGCGCTATATCGTGCGCGCGGGTCGTGTCGAACCAAACACTCGGTGTCAGGCTGGACACGATTTGTTCTTAGGCCGCGGATGGACGCGGATAAGACTCTCCCGAGGGCCTTGCGCCGACCAGCCCGCTTGGGATAAAACAAACACAGGTAGAATTGTTGCTAGGATTATTGCGTCCATGTCTGTGGAAATCGCCGGAAAAAAATTGCAGGGCCGTTGTTTCGCAACACTTTGGCCGCCCACTCGCGTTGAGGTTTTCCACACCCGTTATTCACAAGCTAACTCGCTACCAATGCTAATACGAGATTATCGTTGCTACTGCTGGAGCGTTCCTCTAACTTAGAACCTCTGGGGTATGGCTGCGCACGCTGACATCGCGCTTGAAAAAGGACTTCCCGCTAATCAGGATGCGGAGCGGTTCGTCCTGGGCGCCATCTTGATGGATGACGCGCTCTACATCCAGGTGGCTGGGACGCTCGAAGCCGAAGACTTCAGTTTGGAAAAGCATCGCCGCATCTTTCTGCGAATGGGCGAGCTGTATGAGCGCGGCGAACGCATCGACCGCGTGACCGTCGCCAATGAGCTGATGAAGCAAAATCAGCTCGAATCAGTGGATGGCGTCAGTTACCTGGTGTCGCTCGACGAAGGCCTGCCGACGCTCGCGAATCTCGACAGCTACGTCCGCATCGTCAAGGACAAGGCCACGCTGCGGCGCATCATCTTCACTTCGCAGAAGCTGATTGATCGCTGCATCATCGGCGAAGAAGAGCCCGACGAGATTCTCGCCAGCGCCGAAGAGAGCCTGCTGAAGCTGGGCGACTCCCGGACGCAGGATGCCCTCGCCAGTCCGCAGCGGATTCTGGATCAGTTCGAGGGTGGAATCAATGCGTTCCTCGATCCAAGCAAGCGAATTAAGGGGCTCAGCACCGGGTTCCTCAAGCTGGACGATATGACGGGCGGGCTCCACGAAGGCGAGCTGGTGATTCTGGCCGCGCGGCCCTCCATGGGAAAAACGGCACTGGCGCTGAACATCGCTCAGCATGTTGCCATGCATCCTACGCAGAAGCAGACGGTCGCCGTGTTTTCGCTCGAAATGTCGTCGGAATCGCTCCTCACCCGCATGGTTTGCGCGGCGGCTCGCGTGGATCAGCAGAAGTTTCGCGCCAGCTATCTCAATCAGGACGAGCGGCGCCGATTGGCGAAGGGTACGGCCGATCTGGTGCAATCGCCCTTGTTCATCGACGATACGGCAGGAACGCACTTGATGGACATTCACGCGAAACTTCGCCGGCTCAAGAGCGAGCATGGTCTGGCGCTGGTGGTGATCGACTATCTGCAGTTGATGAGCGGCCGGGGACGCTATGAGAATCGCAACCAGGAAATCAGTACCATTTCGCGCGGCCTGAAGTTGCTGGCTAAGGAACTGAAAGTGCCCATGCTGGTGCTTTCGCAATTGAATCGCGCGCCGGAAACGCGGCCCGGCGACCATCGGCCTCAGTTGAGTGACTTGCGCGAGTCCGGATCGATTGAGCAGGATGCCGATCTGGTTGCCTTTATCTTCCGCGAAGAGGTTTATAAGCCGGAGCGCGAGGATCTGCGCGGACTGGCGGAATTGATTGTCGCAAAACAGCGCAACGGACCCACCGGCAAAGTGAATCTGGTGTTTTTGCGGGAGTTTACCAAGTTCGAAAACCGGACCAATGATCTGGGTGAAGATGTTATGGGCGGTGAATAGTACTAAGGCGCGACCGTAATAAAAGCCGGCCGATCCGGTCGATAAGGAAAAGGTGCGAATCGCGGTTATCGCCGATATTCATGGAAACATTCGGGCGCTCGAAGCCGTCCAGGCTGACCTGCGGCGTCATGCCCCGGACGTGGTGGTCAACCTAGGCGATCATTTATCGGGACCGCTGCAGGCCGCCGAAACAGCCGATCTGCTGATCGGAACCGACTACATACACATACGAGGAAATCACGACCGTCAGCTCCTGGACCGTCCGCCTGAGCAGATGGGGCCCTCCGACCGGGCCGCATTTGGACAGCTGAGCAGCCGTCACAAAGAGTGGCTAGCTAAACTGCCCGCTGCCAAAAAGCTGTGCGAACGGATTCTGCTGTGCCATGGAACACCCACGGATGATCTCGAATATCTGCTGGAGGAAATCCACGGGACTGAGGTGCGGCTGGCGCCGGCAGATCGAATTCAGTCACGGCTAGGCGAGTCGAAAGCCCCGCTGGTACTCTGCGCGCATTCGCATCTTCCGCGCATAGTGCAGACCGCGGGCGACGGGACCATCGTGAATCCAGGAAGCGTGGGGCTGCCGGCGTATGACGACACGAGCCCTTCTGTCCATTACATAGAGACGGGCAGTCAGCATGCGCGCTACGCGGTGATCGACCAGGAGGCCGGGATACTGAAAGTCGACTTCGTCGCGGTGGAATACGATTGGGAGCAAGCGTCCAAGGATGCGGCTTCCGCCGAGCGGCCGGATTGGGCTTACGCGCTGGGAACCGGGTATGCGCTACGCTCTTGACAGCTCGCGGCACAGGTGCTAATATTTTGGCATGCTGCTAAACAGTAAGCAGGAGCCGGGCCGGTGAGCGGTCTCGGCTCGCTGAGCCGGCGCGAACGGCAGATCCTCGAAATTCTCATCGAGCGCGGCAAAGCGTCGGCCACGGACGTACGGGCATCCATGCCGGATGCACCCAGCTATTCGGCGGTCCGCACACTGCTTCGCGTGTTGGAGGACAAAGGCCATGTGCGGCACCGGGCCGAAGGGCTGCGCTACGTCTACCTGCCCACCATCACGCCCGAAAAGGCCAAGCGCACGGCGGTGAAGCACCTGCTGAAGACTTATTTCAATGGTTCGCCGGAGCAGATTGTCGCGGCGCTTCTGGACGTCTCTTCCACCGAATTGACGCGCGAGGAGCTGGACCGCATGGCGGAAATGATCGAAAAGGCAAAGCAGGAGGGCAAATAGAATGTCGAACGAATCGATGTGGTCCGCGTTATGGGTGGGAGTGTCGGTAAAGAGCTCATTGGTGCTGGGCATCGCGTGGCTGATCACGTTCACGCTGCGCCGGCGATCGGCTGCAATGCGTCATCTCGTCTGGACTGCTGGAGCCGCAGCGGTGCTGGCAGTGCCGTTCTTCTCGCTTTGGTTGCCGGCTTTACCGATCCCCTCAGCCGCGACAATTGCGCCCGGTGTCGCAGCATTGTTCGAAACTACGGCCAGAGTGAGCTCAGACAGCGCCACGGGCCGACTGGCGGGGCGATCCGGAGTAGCATCCCCGAAACGCCCGATCCAGAAGCCGCTGGACTGGCGTCTGCTACTAATGTCGCTGTGGGCCGCCGGCGCTGCAGCAGCTTTTACTCAAATGTCGATCGCGTTCGCGGCTATGTCGCGGATGCGGCGCGCCGCTGGACCATCGGTCGATGGCGAGCTGGCCGCCGAGTTGGCGCGCAACTTGGAACTTTCGCATGCCGTGCAGGTGCTCGAAACCCCGGCAGGATGCATGCCGATGACCTGGGGCATCCTGCGCCCGGTGATCTTTATGCCTTCGGATGCTCGAGGCTGGACGGACGAGCGGCGTCGCATGGTGTTGCTGCATGAGCTGGCACACGTGCGGCGCGGCGATGTTGCAACGCATCTGTGCGCGCGCCTGGCGCTGATTCTGAACTGGTGGAATCCGCTGGCTTGGATGGCGTGGCGCGAATTTCTGAAGGAGCGCGAGCGGGCCACCGACGATCTGGTTCTTCGCTCCGGCGCGCGAGCTTCCGAATACGCCGGTCATCTGCTGGAAGTGGCGCGCGCTATGCGCTCCGAACCCGCGCTGGCATGGGGCGCGGTGGCGATGGCTCGCCGGTCCCAATTGGAAGGACGGGTGGTTGCTATTCTGGATTCCCGCCAGGACCGCAAAACTCCCGCCCGCGCAGCTGTGTTCGGGGCCGCGCTGCTGGCGATAGTGATGGCCGCTCCGTTCGCAGCTCTGCGCGCACAGGATCAGGCATCCGCGCCCGTGCCCGTGCCCGTGCCCGGAGACATCGACGCCACCATTCGAGCGGCGCAGGCTCAAAAGAATTCAGAGATGCTCGTAAAAGCGGCGGAAGCTTTCGAAGCGCTGCGCCAATACGACAATGCGAAGAAGCTTCTGGATGCGGCCATCCCGATCGGCGAGCAAGGCGCCCTAATGGTGAAGCTGGCTGAACTGGAGGAAAAGCGCGGCCAGCGCAAGCAGGCGGAAGAGTTGTATGCCCGCGCGGCTCAGTTGTTGGGCGACCGTCCTGAAGCCGCGCCCGCGATGATTCACCTGGGCGTGCTGAACTTGAGCAATAAGAATTACCAACAAGCCGCCGAGTATTTCCAGAAGGCGCAGAATCTGGATGCAGGCGAAGCCGGCCGCGCCCTGATGTGGATGGCACTCCTTCGCGAGCGCGAGCAGAATCCCGTGGAAGCCGAGAGTTTTTATCAAAGGGCGATCGCTGTTGAAGCCCCAAGCTCGGATGGTGCGGCGACCACGATGGAACTCTACGCTCAGTTTCTCAAGCAACAGGGACGCGCGGAGGAAGCGAGGTCCATGTCCAATCGCGCTTCCGACATTCGAAAGGCGCTGGGAGAACAAGAACGTCAGGTCAAGTCTAACGCGCTACGCATTGGCAGCGGCGTTACGGCGCCTAAAGTTCTCAACAAAATGGAACCCGAATACACCGAAGAGGGGCGCGTGGCCAAGTATCAAGGGACGGTGGTCCTGACCGTTGAAATCGATCCGAGCGGTCTGGCCCAAAATATTCGGATCATCAAAGGTCTGGGCTTCGGGCTGGACGAAAATGCTGTAACGGCAGTTCAACAATGGCAATTCCAGCCCGCCACGAAGGATGGCGCTGCCGTAACGGTCCAAGCCACTATCGAAGTGAATTTCCGGCTGCTCTGAAGAGGAACGATCTTGATTGTCGTAACGATCTCGTCACAGAAATCTGAGACAATGTTTCCTGAGGAGATCGACCATGACCACCCAAGAAGTAGCAGACACACTCGTGAAACTATGTTCTCAAGGCAAGTTCGAGGACGCAATGAAGGCCCTTTACGGCGAGGACATCGTTAGTATGGAGGCCGGCGCACCTCCCGGACAATCGCGCGAGTCCAAGGGCCTTGCTGCAGTAAAAGCCAAGGGCGAATGGTGGGTGTCTAACCATGAAGTCCACTCGTCCACGGTGGAGGGTCCGCTGGTTGCTGGTCCGTATTTCTCGGTGATTTTCAAGCTGGACGTCACCTTCAAGCCGCAAAGCAGGCGGTTTCAAATGGAAGAAGTGGCCGTCTACAAAGTGGTGGACGGAAAGATCGTCTACGAAGAGTTCTTCTACAGCATGTAGAGAGCGCAATCCGCGCGTGCGGCAGGGTTAGCGGCGCTTGTCGCACGCCGCTTCCTGCAGCAGCACCATGCGGCTGAACATGCAGTTATTTTGGAATTTAGTGCGGGCTGCGATCCTGTTTTAATAAGCAATCTATCGTTGTTGCGTTTTGCCGTTCTCCCCAATGGGCCGAAACATTGAAGCTGAAGCACGCGGAGTCGGAGGCTGCTAAGAAAGCCAACGACACAAAAACGGCCGCTGAGCTGAAAGCCTGGGGCGGCGAATCACAGGAACTGGCGCACCGGCAATTGGCCGGCGAGGCGCTCTTCAGCAACATCCTGGAGGTGTTGACGCCCGCGCTGCCCGAGATCGCGCGCAAAGCCCAGGTCATATCACGGATCTGTTGCTCGACTGGTTCAAAGCGGATGAGGCGACCCGCAAGATGATCCGCGGACTGCGGGATCGGCCAGGTGCGCCGTAGGCTATCCGGGTCCCTGCCTTGCGCGCCTAGACGGCATACTTACAGCGTGCCGCGAGGAAGCCGGTGGCGGTGGTGATGTCGATATCTGCAATCAGCAATCCTTCTTCGCCATAGGGCTGATAACTGAGGAGGGTGCCATCCGGACGGACGATCGCTGACGTGGTGGGAGAGCCGAGGCTCGCGCAGTTCACGGTTGCGAAATAGCAGGTATTCTCTGCGGCGCGGCAGAGAACCGCCTTCTCGTGAAACGTATTCTTGGGATCGGCGTAGGACGTGGGCCGGTAAGAACCGGGCTCCGCTTCGTGGAATTGCGGATGAAACACAATGTGCGCTCCACGCCGCGCGGCCCAGCGGACGGTCTCCGGATACCGCCAGGCTTCGTGGCAGATTGAGATACCGAAAGTCACCGGCCCGGCTTCGAAGACGCGGCGGCCGGAACCTGGCGCGTAGGTGCTCTCTTCCGAGATGTCGATTTGCACCTTGTCGTGAAACCCGGCAATGGATCCGTCGGGATTAATAACCAGAGCTGTGATCACCAGTTTGCCCTCAACCAGGCGTTCGGTTCCGAGAATGACCGTGACGTTAGCTTCCGCGGCTGCATCGGCGACGACGGACCAGGCGCGCTCGAGGAACGCTGGATCGGGAAGCGCAACGGATTTACCGGGAGCTCGATATCCGGGGATGTAGCATTCCGGAAAGCAGATGATCCGTGCTCCCTGCGTGGCTGCTTTCGCGATCGCATCCACGGCAAGGGTGATGGATTCCTCGGAACTGGCCGGGAATCTGAGATTGGCGAGGGCGATTCGGAATGGATCCACGGGACTTTTTTCAATTTACCGCAGATGGGCGTGGGTATAGCGACTGGCCGCTGGTTTTTAAGTTCGTGGTGGCGCTTCTAAGGAACTCGCGCAAAACGGAGTGCGGCGCGGGCCAGTTCCTGGTCCGTTTGGCGGTGCGCGCCGCACCCTTTGCGCTTCTAAGGAACTTCGCGCAAAACGGAGCGCGGCGCGGGCCGGTTCCTGGTCCGTTTGGCGGTGCGCGCCGCACCCTTTGCGCTTCTAAGGAACTTCGCGCAAAACGGAGTGCGGCGCGGGCCGGTTCCTGGTCCGTTTTGCGGTGCGCGCCGCACCCTTTGCGCTTCCTGCCGGTCGCGGTTCGGAACGGGTGCTTCGAGATTTTGGGAACACGTGTCTGGAAGGCGCGCCGCGAGCCGTCTGGTAGCATGGCTGCATGAAGTTTCCGCGATCGAGTGGGATTCTCCTGCACCCTACCAGCCTGCCGGGCCGTTTTGGAGTGGGGGACCTGGGGCCGGAGGGCTACCGGTTCGCGGATTTTCTCGCAGACGCCGGGCTGCACATCTGGCAGGTGCTTCCGCTCGCGCCTACCGGGTATGGTGAATCGCCATATCAGAGTTTGTCGTCCTTCGCCGGGAATCCGCTGTTGATCAGTTTGGAAAAATTCGTCGAGCGTGGTTATCTTTCCGCGCAGGATCTTGACCACACGCCAGTCTTTCCGGAAGACACGGTGGATTTCGCCGGCGTGATTCCGTACAAGTTCCAATTGCTGCGCAAGGCTTTTGACAATTTTCGTTCGCCGCCGGAGTTTGAGAAATTCTGCGCGCAGCACCGGGCGTGGCTCGACGATTTCGCGCGATTCATGGCGCTCAAGAGTGCCAATGGGCAGGTGGCCTGGACGGAATGGCGCATTCAGGATGCGGACCCGCGCGAGGTTGAGCTCCAGAAGTTCTGGCAGTGGGAATTCTTCCGGCAATGGGCGGAGTTGAAGAGTTATTGCCAGACGCGCGGTGTGCGGATGATGGGAGACGTTCCGATCTATGTGTCGCATGACAGTGCCGATGTTTGGTCGAATCCAGATCTGTTCGAACTCAACGCCGACGGCAGCTCCGCTAAGATATCCGGAGTCCCTCCGGATTATTTCAGTGCCACCGGGCAGCTTTGGGGGAATCCGATTTATCGCTGGGATCGAATGCAGGCTACCGGATACAAATGGTGGATCGAGCGGCTGCAGGCGACTTTTCAAATGGTGGATATGGTCCGTCTGGATCACTTTCGCGGATTTGAAGGATATTGGGAAGTACCGGCCGGCGAAACAACCGCGATCAATGGACGCTGGGTGAAAGGGCCGGGAGCGAATTTGTTTGAGGCGTTGGAGGCGGCGCTTGGCAAGCTCGCCATCGTTGCCGAGAATCTAGGAGTTATTACGCCGGAGGTGGAAGCGCTTCGCCATCGATTCGGATTTCCGGGCATGAGCGTTCTGCAGTTTGCGTTCGGTACGGACGCGCAGGCGCCCACGTTCCGGCCGCACAATTATCCGCGAGAGGTTGTCGCGTATACGGGCACGCACGATAATGACACCACGGTTGGATGGTGGGAGAGCCAAGGTGTTGGAGATAGCACGCGGTCGCTCGCAGATGTGGAACGGGAGCGCGGATTCACCAAGGCCTATCTCAATACCGATGGGCGCGAGATCCAGTGGGATTTCATCCGTACTGTCATGGCATCGGTTGCGGACACGGTGATCATCCCGCTGCAGGATGTGCTGGGGCTGGGAAACGAGGCTCGTATGAACCTGCCGGGAAGCATGAAAGGGAACTGGCGGTGGCGCTCGCGCCCGAATGCGATTACGAAGGAAATGCGCGACCGCCTAAAACAACTCACGCTGCTGTACGATCGTTAAGGGCATATTCAATGGAAAAACCTCGACTGCAGTTCTGGCAGATCTGGAACATGAGCTTCGGCTTCTTCGGCATCCAGTTTGGCTGGGCCCTGCAGATGGCGAACATGAGCGCCATTTACGAGTATCTGGGCGCGCGCGCGGATCAGATCCCCATTCTGTGGCTGGCCGCGCCGCTGACCGGACTCATTGTGCAGCCGATTATCGGCCACATGAGCGATCATACCTGGGGACGGCTGGGACGGCGCCGTCCGTATTTCCTGACCGGCGCTCTTTTGAGTTCGCTGGCGTTGCTGCTGATGCCCAATTCCTCGACGTTGTGGATGGCGGCCGGGCTGTTGTGGATTCTGGATGCGTCCATCAATGTGAGCATGGAGCCGTTCCGTGCCTTCGTCGCGGATTTATTGCCGGAAGAGCAGCGCACGCGCGGATTCGCGATGCAGAGCCTGTTCATTGGGCTTGGCGCTGTGATTGCCTCGGGTCTCCCATTCATACTGACCAACTGGCTGCATGTGGACGCCGGCGGAACCGCGGCGCACACCATTCCAACCTGGGTCCGGATTTCTTTCTATGCGGGAGCGGTGGTGTTCTTGGGCGCCGTGTTGTGGACCATCTTCACTACCAAGGAATATCCGCCGCCGGATCTGGATGCGTTTCGAAAAGCGAAAGCTGAGGCTCAGGGCTTCCGAGCTAATGCGCGGGAAATATTTCAATCTATCGGCGCCATGCCGACGACGATGCGGCAGCTCGCGTTGGTGCAGATTTGTACCTGGTTGGGCCTGTTTTGCATGTGGCTTTATTTTCCGGTGGCCGTGGCGCACAACGTGTTCGGCGCGTCGAGCGAGACATCGCGTGTCTATACCGATGGCGTTCAGTGGGCCGGATTATGTTTCGGAATGTATTCGGCGGTCTGTTTCCTATTTTCGTTTCTGCTGCCTGGGCTGGCGGCTTGGCTGGGACGCAAGAACACGCACTCGCTGTGCCTTCTGTGCGGAGCAGGCGGTTTAATATCTGTTGCCGTTATCCATGACAAATGGCTGCTGTTGTTTTCCATGGCTGGTGTTGGAATCGCGTGGGCCAGCACTCTTGCCATGCCGTACGCAATCCTCGCCGGATGCCTGCCGGCCAACAAAGTTGGTGTGTACATGGGCGTTTTCAATTTCTCGATTGTGCTGCCGGAGATTGTCGCGTCGCTCGCGTTCGGCTGGTTGATGGGTCACGTGTTTGACAACAATCGTCTCGCGGCCGTGATCACGGGAGGGATTTTCATGATCCTGGCTGCAATTTTGATGCAGCGTGTGCAGGATCGTACCGCGATGGCGCCTGCCAGTTTGAAACCGGTTCCTGCTACGTGATGAGAAAAGACCGGGCGTCGGCATGAGTGCCGACGCGGCACGCAAGAGTGCGTGCGCCACATATATGCTCAGACTGATATACTTCTTCGCTGCGCTGGCTGCCTCGCTCGAGGCGGCTCCTACTGTGACGAAGATCGATCCGCCTTTCTGGTGGGCTGGTTATTCCATTAATCCTGTGCGATTGCTGATTCGCGGGACTGGGCTCGCTGGCGCGACGGTGAAAAGCGCCACTAAGGGGATCGAGCTGGGCGAACCGCGCGTGAATGCGAACGGGACGTATCTTTTTGTGAATGCGACCATCAAACGCGCAGGATCGTATCCGTTGAAGATCACCACGTCCGAGGGCTCTGTTACGGCCACCTTTGAAGCTCTCACGCCACTCGCCCGGGAGGGCCGTTTTCAAGGATTCTCCCAGGACGATTTCATCTACCTGATCATGCCGGATCGTTTTGCGAATGGTGATGCGAGCAACGATGATCCCGCCATTTCCAAAGGACTCTTTGATCGCAGCAAGTCTCGCTACTATCACGGTGGCGACTTGCAGGGCGTGATCGATCATCTGCCCTATCTCAAGGACTTGGGCGTGACCGCCATCTGGCTCAATCCGGTTTACGACAACGCGAATCACTTGAACGAGAAGGAAAAATATAATGGCGAGGCCATCACGGATTACCACGGCTACGGCGCGGTGGATTTCTACGCCGTGGATGAACATCTGGGCGATCTCGCGAAGCTGAAGGAGCTGGTTGAAGCCGCGCATCGCAGCGGTATTAAAATCATTCTAGACATGGTGGCCAATCACACCGGGCCGTATCATCCGTGGGTGCAGGATCCGCCGACGCTAACCTGGTTTCACGGAACGTTAGCGAAACACCTGAATGAAACATGGCAGACCTGGACATTGATAGATCCGCATGCCACGCCTTTTCTCACGGCGTCGACATTGGATGGCTGGTTCATCGACATCCTGCCCGATCTCAATCAGGACGATCCGGAAGTGGCGCGCTACATCATCCAGAACACGCTGTGGTGGGTGGCAGCTACCGGGTTGGATGGCATCCGCCAAGACACGCTGCCCTACGTCCCGCGTAAATTTTGGCGCGATTGGTCGGCCGCCATTAAGAAGGAGTACCCGAATTTTCGCGTGGTGGGTGAGATGTTTGATGGAGACCCCGGTCTGGTTTCGTTCTTCCAGGGCGGCGAGAAGAGATTCGACGGCGTCGACTCCGGCATTGATGCGCTATTCGATTTTCCATCGTTCTATCCGATTCGGCGGGCGTTTGCTGAAGGAAAATCCATTCGTGAATTGGCCACGATGCTGGGGCACGATTATCTGTATCCGAATCCGAATAATTTGGTGACGTTCCTCGGACTGCACGATGTGGCGCGCTTCATGAACGAACCGGGCGCGACGGTGGATGGACTGAAGCTGGCCTTCACATACTTGCTGACATCGCGCGGGATTCCGATGATTTACTATGGCGACGAGATCGGCATGCCGGGAGGAAACGATCCGGATAATCGGCGCGATTTCCCCGGAGGTTGGAAGGAGGATGCGCGGAACGCGTTCCTGGCGGAGGGCCGAACTCCCGGCGAGCAGCGTGTTTTCGAGCATGTTCGCAAGCTCGCGCAACTGCGGCGGGAATATCCGGACTTACGCAGTGGCGCGATGAAACAGTTGGGCGCCACTGACGATATTTACTTGTTCACGCGCGGCGAGATGATCGTCATGTTTAATAATGGCGTCAAGCCGGCGCGTATCATCGCTCCTGCGGCCAGCGGCACTTGGCGGGATTTGTTAGATGTCGTTGGAAATACTCCGGCGCGCGATGACATGCTGACCGTGACGTTGCCGGCGCGTTCGGCGGCTATTATGGTCCGGCGCTGACGATCAAATCTTGAGGAACCAGCGGCGCCTGTACATGACATACCCGATCACGTATATCGCAAGCATGAAGGCGACAGAATACAGCAAGGATGCGTTGACGGGCGAGGCCATGGTGAGGAAGAAGTTGTAGATCTTAGGATGGAGATTGGCCATGTCCAGGAGTTCGGCGCCGAACTCGGAGATCATGTACAACGTGATGGCGTTCATTCCCATGATCACGAAGGGCTTCACAAATCTTTGGTAGCCGAGATGATCGACGATCCAGAGGAATGCTGCGAGTAAAACAAAATCCAGGCCCGCCATGAAGATGGTGAAGGAATCGGTCCAGAGCTTCTTGTTGATTGGCATCCAGATGTCCAGGATCAGTCCAATTGCGATCAGGATGTTGCCCGTCAAGAACAGCCAGGTGACGCGTTCGCTCAAGGCTCGCTTCAAGCGTATGATGTGCCCTGCCATTATTCCGAGCAGCGCTGTTGCGATGGCGGGTAGGGTGCTTACGATTCCTTCAGGATCCCAGGTGTTTCCTGAGTAGTTGTGATGGCCCAGCACAATGCGGTCGACATAGTGAGCGAAGTTGCCGTCTAGATCCAGACGGCCCGCGCCGTAGCCGGGAACGGGCACCAGCGTCATGATGAGCCAATAGGCCGCGAGCAACGCGGCTGTCCAGATAAGCTGGCCGCGGATGCCTGTGTACAGATAAATGAGGGACGCGATCAAATAACAAATTGCGATTCGCTGCAGCACGCCGAGGATGCGAAATGAGGAAAGATGGAACTCCGGAAACGCATAGATGGCCAGGCCGAAAACAAAAAGGATGGTGGCGCGGCGGAAGATTGGACCCAGCAAGTGACTGCGCGGAACGCCGGCAGCGAGGCGCTTGCCGAGGGACAACGTGATGGACGCGCCCACGATCCACAGGAAGGTGGGAAAGACCGTATCGGTGAGGGTCCATCCATGCCAGGCTGAATGGTTGAGCGGAGCGTAGGACGTCGGCCCGCCGGCGTTGTTTACCATGACCATGAGAGCGATGGTTGCACCGCGCAGGGCGTCTAAGGCGACCAGGCGTGTTGCTGGTTGGGGCGCGGGGACCGCCGTTTCTGAGGATTCTGGTTTGGTGACTGTTGCCACGCCTTAGTCTCCCACACAGCGTTCAAATGAGTGTGAACGCGGCAAACTAAAGTTTGCGCCACGCTTATACTGGTAGCGTGTTTCATCGCCGGGATTGGTTGAAATTGATGGCGCTGCCGGGTGTTGCGGCGTGGGCGCAAGGTGTTTCGACGCGCTCTGTAAAACCTCTTCCGAAGGGCAAGCCTTCTGGGCTGCCGTTCCATGCAAAATTCACGGATATCGCCGCAGCGGCTGGATTACGCGCGCCTACCATCTACGGCGGCATCGACAGGAAACAGCAAATCATCGAAACCACCGGCTGCGGAGTCGCGTTTATCGACTACGACGAAGACGGATGGCTGGATATTTTTGTGCTGTGCGGGACGCGGGTGGAAGGCGATCCCGAGGAAGCTACGAATCGGCTGTACCACAATAATCGCGACGGAACGTTCACCGATGTCACGGATAAAGCCGGATTGCGGCGAACGGGTTGGGCTTCGGCGGTGTGCGTCGGAGATTACAACAACGACGGGCACGATGATCTGTATGTGACCTACTGGGGACAGAATGTGCTTTACCGCAACAATGGCAACGGCACGTTCACGGATGTAACCAAAGAGGCCGGGCTGTTGCATCCGGAACGTAGGTGGGGTTCCGGTTGCACTTTTGTGGATACCAATCGAAACGGACATCTGGATCTTTTTGTAGGAACGTATCTTCAATTCGATCCGGAGAAGGTCCCGAAGCCGGGTGAAAATATAAATTGCACTTGGAAGGGAATTCCAGTGAATTGCGGGCCACGCGGCCTACCGCTAGGGCGCTGTTATTTGTATCGCAACAACGGCGACGGGACGTTCAAAGACATCAGCGATGCCGCTGGAATCAGCAAGGCCGCGGGAGGCTACTGCATGACGGCGGTCGCGGCTGACTTTCACGATACTGGTTGGCCGGATATCTATGTGGCGTGCGATTCTACTCCCAGCTTGCTGTTCCGAAACAATAAAGACGGAACGTTCACCGAAGTTGGCCTGGCCAGCGGCGCCGCGCTCAGTGAGGACGGAATGGAGCAGGCCGGCATGGGGGTGGGCGTGGGTGACATCAACCTGGACGGCCACCTGGATATTTTCAAAACGCATTTCGCGGAGGATACCGCTGTTTTATACAAGAACGATGGGGCGGGGAACTTTGACGATGTCACCATCCGATCGGGGCTGGGCGTGGAGACACGCTACGTCTCCTGGGGAACCGGGATTGTGGATCTGGATAATGACGGATTGCCGGATTTATTTATCGTTACGGGCAATGTGTATCCGGAAGTGGAGAAGATATTGAAGGAGTTTCCTTATAAAACACCGCGCATTGTGTTCCGCAACCTAGGCACGAAGTTTGAGGAGTTGATTGAAGAAGCGGGAAGCGGTGTTGCGGCAGCGCATGCCAGCCGAGGTTGTGCATTCGGCGATTTTGATAATGACGGCGATATGGATGTGGTGATCATCAACATGAATGAGCCGCCTTCGCTGCTTCGGAACGATGTTTCGGGTGGTGGTCATTGGCTGAAAGTGAAGCTGGCTGGAGTGAAATCGAATCGCGGGGCGATTGGAGCGCGCGTCACCGTTCACTATGGCGGGAAGGTGCAGGCGCAGGAAGTGCTCAGCCAGGCGAGTTTCTATTCCGTGAATGACTTGCGGCTGCATTTTGGACTAGGGCCGGTGGAGCTGGTGGATGTCGAGGTTCGGTGGCCGAACGGTGAGAAGGAGAAATTGTCAAGAGTTGCGGCGAATCAGTTGATCACCGTGCGGGAGGGTGCGGGGATTGTGAAAAGCGACAAGTTCGGGGGCAAATAGTTGCTGGTGGCTGGTAACTGGCGGTCACTTATTCTTGAGGCCCTCGCGGGCGCGCGCTAGATTTTCGAGAGCCGTTCGATTGGAGGGGTCCGCTTTAAGAGCGCTCTCGAATGCCGCGATGGCTTCTCGGAAATTTCCGGCCATGGCCAGGGCGGCACCTAGATTTGTCTCCAGAGCGGAATCATTTGGTTGCAGCTCCACGGCTTTGCGGAGATGCGGCACTGCCTGCGGCAGATTGCCGGTTGACGCGTAGATGCGACCTACGGTTTCGTGAGCTTGGGCATCGCTGGGAACGGCTTTCAGATAAGTCAATAACTCGCTGAGCGCTGCATTCGAATCACCCTTGGCGATTAACGCTCGGGCCAGGTTGAATCGGGCGTTCTGATATGCGGGATCGAGCGCCAGTGACTTTCGGAATTCCTGAATGGCCTGATCTACTTTGTCCGTCATCAAAAGCGATACGGCGAGATTATTGGTGGCTGTGGCGCTGGCGGGTTTGATGAGCAGGGCTTGATTCAGGTAAGGGACTGCTTCGTCGAACTTGCCCATGGCTTGCAGCACGGCGCCCAAGTTGAAATGCGCCACGAAGTCAGCGGGGTACTTTTCGATCCTTCGCAACATGACTGCCTGCTGAAGTGCCAGGCGCGGATCGTCTTCGCCTGCTGTTTTAGGCAGTACCTGCAGCCAAACGTGGCCCATTTCATCGATGCTTCGATTGCCGCCGTGGACGCGCTTGGGCGGATGGCTGGGGTTGCGTGGATTGTTGGCCGTGTTGTCGTATGTGATGCGCATCTGGACCGTGGTTCCGGCAGGCAGCGAGATTGGATCCCGGTAGGTGTATGTGGCCTGCCAGTTAATATCCCAATCGTTGATTCTGAGCAGCGCGAGCCGGTTGCCATCCGGGAACTCCGCCCACGCGTCGATCTGCTTGCCGAGGTAATGGGCGTGCGGATAGATTGCCAGCAGATCCACTGCAATGGGGAGTTTTAAATGGTCGGTTACCACAAATCGCGCGGCGCCTGCCGGAATATCCAGCGCGCCATCGTGCTCCAACTGCAGCAGCATGGGAAATCGTGTGGCCGGCTGATCGGCGAAGTAGAGTCCCACGGCAACATCCACAGTTTCGGGCTTTCCGGTGGGCTGCAGGTGCAGATTCACGATGAGGTCCGAGCCTGGGGCCAGCTTCCAACCCATGTCTTGTGGTTCCTCTTGAGGCGGCGAGCCGGGCTTCCAAAACAAAAAATGCGAATCCGGATCGAATTCGCCAGAGACCTCGGTTTCTACATCCATGCCGGGGAACCCGGGTTGGCCATCCTGCCCGTCACGCTCGCGCAACATGCGTGCATGATCCACAATCAGATTCGCGTGATGCACCACTCGCTTGTTTCCCGGACGCAGTTCCATGGCGCGGATATATTTGGTCTCCTTCAATTCCACCGGGATCACAAAATTGCGGAAAACATCAACGCCCGAGGCGGGCATTTTAAAAGGCTGGCGCATGTGGAGCACGAGGTCGGGCTGGCCGAGTTGCCAGCCTTCCACGAAGTGCGGCGCCGGAGGCAGTTGAGCGCGATCGCCTTCGGCCGCGCCCGTCTTCGCCCAGCGCGCCAATAGATCGATCTGGGCGTCGGTCAGCCGTTTGGCGCCGGCGAAATCGCCGTAGCCTGGCTCTGGTGGCCACGGAGGCATGTAGCGTTTCCCTGTGACGATGGCGATTTGCTGGGCATGTTTTCGCGCGTCTTCATAACTCAGCAAAGAAAAAGGTCCAGCTTCGCCGGGTCGATGGCATGGCGCGCAGTATTCAAAAAGGATGGGAGCGATGTCTTTTGAGAATGTCAGGGGCGCGGCGGAAAGGGGCAGGCACGACAGAACCAGTAAGGAAAGTTTCAACTTATTGCCGTCCCAACATCACGCCGAGCTCATTCTCCTTGGCTTGCTTGGCTCGAGCGCCTTCGGCGAACAGGCGCTTGCTGCCTTCGAGGTCGCCCTTCTGGCGGAGCAGCAGAGCTAGCGTGTTGTAGGGACCGGGGTTGGCTGGGTCCAGACGGATGGCCGTGCGTAGAGCCTCCTCCGCGGGCGCGACTTCGCCCTTTTGTTTTAGCACCGTGCCCAGCATGAAATAGGCTTCGCCATAATCTGCCCGTAATGCGATGGCAGCTTGCATCTCTGCCGCAGCGCGATCGAATTCTCCGGATTGCCAGCAGGTGATACCGATCATGTAATGCGCCTCGGCCAGCTTTGGATCGATATCGAGAGCGCGGGAGAACTCGGTTCTGGCGGCATCAATGTCGTCCTTGTTTTTTAGCGCGACCCCAAGATTGTAATGCGCTGCGGCGTGATTTGGATCGCGCGCGATGACATCGCGAAAGGCCGGGATGGCCTGGTCCAGCTCGGCTTTTAACAAGTGGGCGAAGCCGATATTAAAACGCGCAGTGTTGTTCGCGGGATCAGCCGCGAGCACCTTTTGAAACTCGGCAATCCCTTCGTCCGGGCGGCGCGTCTTCACCAGCATCAAGCCAAGGCCGTTGCGCGCATCCAGGTTGGCGGGCGCAATCTCAACGGCATGCGTGTAGGCATCCACTGCTGCGATTGCATCTCCGGTTTTTTCCAGGGCGTTCCCGAGACTGCTCCACGCTGTTCCGTCGGCCGGCTGCAGCCGAACAGCGGCCTTCAGATGCGGGAGCGCTTCCTGGTACTGTCCGGAACCCTCCAGAGCTTGCCCCAGCTTGGATTGGTAGGCGCCGTTCTCGGGATCCAGATTCGCCGCAGCCTGTAGCTCGGAAATGGCGGCGATGGTATCGTGATCCAGCCAGAGGGCGACTCCAAGGTGAAAGTGCGCGGGCGCGAATTGCGGGTCCAACTCAAGAGCCCGATGGAAATGTTCGGTGGACTCCGTGCCGCGATTCAATATGCGAAGCAAGAAGCCAATCTCATCCTGATAACGAGGCGATTTTGGATCGAGCGTCGCGGCTTCCTGATAAGCGGCCAGCGCTCCCGCCGCGTCGCCCGAGGCTTTCAGCGCCGTGGCGCGGGATTCAATCTCTTCCAGGCTGTCCGCGGCGAAAGCGACCAACTGGAAACACAGGACGAGACACAACCATCGCCCGCTCCGCAGCATATTCATTATTTTACTGAATTATACTGAGGGAATGTGGCCCCTCATGCTGTTGTTGCTGGATATTGGAGCCACGCATCAAGCAGCGTTAGCGGCCTACAAACAGCATAAGTTCGCGGACGCCGTGGCTCAGTTCACCGAGGCGCTGAAGACGGAAGACCCAACGAGCGTGGAATACGGCGAGTCCGTGCTGCTGCTGGGGCAGAGCTTATATCTGCAGTCGAAGTATGCCGAATCCATCCCATGGCTCGAAAAAGCTACGGCTGCGAAGGGAACCACTCCGGAAGCGGCATACATGCTGGGCAATGCTTGTCTGCTGACGCAGCAGAGCGAGAAAGCTGTGAAGGCGTTCGCGCAACTATTTCAGGTTGGTGCGGATTCCGCGACGGCGCATTTGACCACCGCGCGCATGATGATGCACCAGGATCTTGCTACGGAAGCGGCCACGCAGGCGAAGAAGGCGCTGGAGATCGATCCGAAAATTGCAGGAGCGAATTTCCTGCTCGGCGAGGTGGCCATCTTCCAGGCCGATATCGAAGGCGCTATCGCCGACCTGAAGAAGGAGATTGAGATCAACCCGACTTTTGCGATGGCCCATTACCGGCTGGGCGACGCATACACGCGCGAGGAACGTTGGGATGAAGCGCAGGGACCACTCGAACGCTCGATATGGTTGAATCCGAATTACAGCGGGCCGTACATTCTGCTAGGCAAGGTCTATCTCAAGCAGAAGCAGCTGGCGAACGCGGAGGGTGTGCTGCGGCACGCGCTGCAGTTGGATCCGCAGAATCCGACGGCGCACTATATTTTGGGACAGGCGCTGATGCAGGATGGGAAAACCGAGGATGGGAAGAAGGAACTGGCAAAGTGGCAGGAGCTTAAAAGCCGTTAAGAACCGTTTCTGGTTTCTGGTTAGGTACTGTCGTGAACCAGCAACCAGAAACTAGAAACTAGAAACCGCCGAGCGTCAGCGAGGCGAAGTGGTCCCCTCTTTTATCGTTATTACTTGATTCGCTTTTACGGCGGGGAGTTTGTCTACTGTGCCGCTGGGCCAGTGGATTTCGAGATCGGCTTTTTCCGCTGAGCCTAGGCCGAAATGGATGCGTAGGTCGCTTTGCGAAACATAGGATGAGCCGCTGCGTACTTCATCCATCTGGCGGTGACCTGGAGTGGTGCAGTAAATGCGGGCGCCGATGCCGGAGCGGTTGGATTTTACGCCGACTGTTTTGATCTTGATCCAATTGTTTTTGAGTGTGCTGTCGCAGCGCAGCAGTTGCGGGACATCGTTGACGCAATTCACCAGCACGTCCAGAGTTCCGTCGTTATTGAAATCGCCAATGGCGCAGCCGCGGCCGGCGACCTTTTCCATCGCGCCCGGCCCCGCCTCGGCGGTTACGTCGGCGAAATGTCCATTACGCAGATTCTTGTACAGCACCTTGCGCTCGCGATACCCGGATTCGATATCAGTCTCACCCACTTGGGCATAGACGTGGCCGTTGGTGACCAGGATGTCGACCCAACCGTCGTTGTCAAAATCCATGAAATTCACGCCCCAGCCCATGAAGCGCGTGTTCTTTCCCAGACCGGACTGAAAGGTTTCGTCCTCGAATATCAGGTTGCCCTGGTTGTGATACAGGCTGGAGGTGTCGCCGGCGAAATTGGTTTTCACTACGTCGAAGTTCCCGTCGCAATCGTAGTCGGCGGCCGATACGCCCATACCGGCTTGCGGCTTGCCGTCCGCGCTGTAGGCAACGCCGGCCTCGATCGCGATGTCGGTGAAGGTGCCGTCGTGGTTATTCCGGTAAAGGGTGGACGAGGTGGAATCGTTCGCTACGTAGATGTCCGGCCAGGTGTCGTTATCGAAGTCGCAGACCAAGACGCCCAGCCCGTAGGTGCCCGGAGTCTTCAAAATGCCGGATTTTTCGCTGACGTCGGTGAACGTCTGGTCGCCGTTGTTGTGAAACAGAATATTCTTGCCGCCCTTGAGTCCGGGAGGGCCGCACGGCACCAGGATGCCTTTGTAGAGGCAGGGACCGGATTCGGGCAGCGGAGCGGTCTTCGGATCGAAGTCGATATAGTTGGCGACGAACAGATCCAGGTGACCGTCTTTGTCGTAATCGACAAAAGCACAGCCGGTGTTCCAGCGCCATTGGCCGCCGCCCGGATTGGTGGTGACGCCGGCCTTCTTCGCGACGTCAGTGAATGTTCCGTTGCCGTTGTTGTGCCAGAGAGCGCATTCGCCCCAGTAGGTGACGAACAGGTCGTCAAAGCCGTCGTTATCGTAATCACCCGCGCACACGCCTTGTCCCCAGCCGGTGCGCGCGACACCTGACTGCACGGTGACATCGGTGAATGTACCGTCGCGATTGTTCTTGTACAGACGGCTCACGGGAGCCTCGCCCGCCGGCCATTTGGTTTCGAAGCGCGTCCCGTTCACCAGGAAGATATCCAGCCAGCCGTCGTTATCGTAATCAACGAAGGCACAACCGCAGCCGGTAGTTTCAAGCAGGAATTTGTTCTTTTGCTCGGCGCCGAAGATGGTTTTCGCGTTTAGTCCGGCTTCCCGAGCGACATTGACGAACTGGATGCCGAGTCCCATGGCGGCGATGAGTTGGTCGAAGGAGAAGACGGGCAGAGTGGCGCAGAGCGAGCGGACGAAGCCGCGGCGGGAGATAGTAGGGAAGCGCAGACGCAAAGGATCTTTTTCTATGTTAGCTGAGGAGCAGCAGTCGCAGACACTTCGCTTTGTGTTCTGGAAACAGTGGGTTAGAGGAAGGATCTTGACTTGTACGGTAAAATGACGTACATTGTGGGTGTTTCCATAGCTCGGGAAGGTCCATGCCGCAACAAACAACCCGAACGGCCCGCCTGGAGGCGCGGATTACGCGTGAGGCCCTGGCGGTGGTCCGTCGTGCCGCTGAGATCCAAGGCCGCTCGGTCAGCGATTTTGTCGTTGCCGCCGCGCAGGATGCCGCGGAAAAGACAGTCACGGAAATCGAGATCATTCGGCTTTCGCGTGAAGCCCAGGAGAAATTCGCGGCGCTGCTGTTGCGCCCGTCCGCTCTGTCGCCTGCTTTGAAGAAAGCTTTTAAACGTCATCGCGCCGTGATCGACGAGTGAAGGTGGCGGAGTCGTTTCGCATTGATCCTTTATCGGCGGATCATGACAGGTCGCGATTTCTTAGCGGTTCGGATGCGCTTGACAAGAATTTTCGGGAGCAGGCTTCGCAAGACATCAAGCGGCGCATCGCGACGTGTTTCGTGGCGGTCAACGTCGCTGTCCCAGAGGTAGCCGGCTACTATACGCTTACAGCCACAAGCGTAGCCCTGAATGCGCTGGCGCCGGAGGTCGCGAAGAAACTTCCCCGGTATCCAGTGGTGCCCGCGGTTTTGCTGGGACGGCTTGCCGTTGCCCGTCATTACCAGGGCCGGGGGCTCGGCGGCATCCTTTTGGCAGATGCCTTGAAGCGCATCGCGCGTGCGGAACTCGGTGTGTTCGCCATGGTGGTTGACGCCAAGGACGAGGCGGCGCAACATTTTTACGAGCATTACGGTTTCACATTGTTGCCCAACGAGGTACGCCGCTTGTGTCTTCCGATCAGCGCCGCGCTTCAACGCCTGGCAACGCGGCGTCAATGACAGCAACAGCACCCTTACGGTCGCGCGTCGGTTAGGGGCGGAACCGTGGTCCACTGAGATTCATAACCGCGCGGCATGACGTAGTGTTCCGCGTTGGTGAAAAATGAGAAATCGCACACCAGAGCTGTCTGGCCTCGCGGCGGAAAAAATATGGGGCGGGCTCGGTACCGGTGTTCTAGCGTCACTTTTGTCACCGTCCACGGTTCACTGTCTTGCGGCCGGAATGCGAAGAGCGGCGATGGAATGCCATTGATCTCCACCGTCTCGATCTGGATTGCAATGACAAAAGAGCGTGGAAGGTCCAGCAGATGTAGCAGTAATACAATACGGCCCCGGACGGGGGAACCTTTCTGGATTACGGACTCTTCGGCCGGCACAATCTTTTTGGATTTTCGATCCAGCCGCCCGACGTCGCTTACCGTCGCCGCGACCACATCGCCGGCCGCGGCGGTGTCCGTATCAATGGGCTCGGCGAGCTTCAGAGTCAATACAAGGCCCGCTGGAATTGAACTCGGAGCGCGCGCGGCTGGCGACTCAGCGGGCACTGCGCCAGGATCCGGGATCAGATTCGCGTCCACGTGAAACTGATGACAGGCGGAATAAATGGTCGCGACGTCGCTTTCTGTGTTGTCCCGCATCAAAAAATGCAAGTCACTGTGCTGAGGGAGCAGGAAATCGCCGGTTCCGATTCGAGTGGATGCATATTCAACAGTGGTAGTGGATTCGCCGGCGCCGGTCTCTTTCGGAAGCTCGCTAGTTCGCATCACCAACCGTCTGAGCTCCAACGAATTCGGGTCGATCCAGACCGCGCCGTCGTATGCGGTAAAAGCCCAATCGTTGCCCGTGTGGATCATATAATGACTGGATTCCCGGCTAACCTCATATCGATACCGGAATAACTTGAGGGAATCCACTGACTCTTCGCCGTCAAAATAAAAGCTGACGCTCGATCCTGTAAAAATATCGGTCAGAAGAGTGCCGAACGCCCCAGTGCCGAATGGACCTTTAATGAGTTTCATTACGTTGCCGTCGCCGAAATGGCTGGCGCCTGCCCAGGATCCGATCTCTGTTCCTCCCGAAACTTTCACGTCCAGGCGCAGGCGGTCCGTGGCTTCGAGGTACAGGAGATTGTTCTTCTTGTTCCTTTTGGCGCTCATGTCGTCGCAGGAAAGAACCGGGGACTGGGGGTTCTTGAGCTTGAAATATTTGCGGTCCACGGTCTGAACACAGGTGTAGTTGGGTAGGCGTTCGGTACGGTCCAAGATGTTATCGCGCGCTTTCGCCAACACCTGCTCGGGATTGGGCGGTGTTTGGGCGCTTGTTGCCAGAGCCAGGCAAAGCAGTGTCGCGGAAACGATGGACGCACGCATGGGTCTCGTTGCCGTTTCGTTCGTTTCGCTAGCCCGGGCGTCGGCATGAGTGCGTGCGCCACGATGGATGCTGGGTATCATCAGGGCTGGGGCGACTCCGGGTCCGGGACGGTGAGCCACTGCATTTCCAGTCCGCGTGGCAGGACGTAATGTTTCGCTTTGCTGGTAGCGGAAAAGTTGGCCGCGAGCGGCGACTCCCCGCGCGGCGGAAGGATTATCTGGTGGCTTCTCTCCACGAGCGCTGAAGGCGCATTCTTCGCGGCCTGTTTTTCATCGTCACGCAGCAGGATTGCGTAGAACGGTGACGGAATCCCGTGGATTTCGACAGTCTCAAGTCGGACGACGATGACAAAACGTCGTGGAGTATCCAGCGAGTGCTCCATCCTTAGGATGCGTCCCCGGACCATGGAGTGAGCTGGTATGACTACCTCGTTTGATTTTGGATCGCGCACGGCTTCGCTGACGGTGGCCTCAACCACGTCGCCGGCCGCGGCGGTATCTGTATCGATCGCGTGGGCCAGTTTCAGCGTTAATACCAGACCAGGTGCGATTGAAATCGGCTCGGGCGTGGCTGGTGATTCTTCGCTGGCGGTTACACTCCGATCGGCAACCAGGTTCGCTTCTCCGTGGAACTGATGGCAGCGGGAATAAGCTATGGCAACATCGCTTTCCGTCATGTCCCGCATTAGAAAATGCAATGTGCTGCGCTGAGGCAGCAGAAAATCCCCGGTTCCGATCCGCATGGTTGCGTATTCAATCGTGCTGTTGGATACGCACGCCCCGGTCTCTTCGGGAAGTTCGCTGGTTTGAACCACCAGGCGTTTCAGTTCGGACGATTTCGGATCGATCCAGACCTCGCCGCTGTATCCAGTAGCCAGCCAATCGCTTCCCACGCGGACCATATAGTGGCTGGATTCCCTGGAAATCCGGAATCGATAGCGGAGTAATGTGAGCGAACCCACCCGCTCCTCGCTCTCAAAAGAAAGCGTGATTCCGGAGCCGGTGAAAATATCAGTCAGAAAATTGCCGAATCCTCCCGTGCCGAACGGCCCTTTTATAAAACTCACCACAGTGCCTTCATCGAAATGGCCGCCGCCCGCCCAGGCGCCGATTTCTGTTCCGTGCGAAACCTGAACATCCAGCCGCAGGCGGTCCGTGGCTTCCAGTTTCAGAATGCCGGTTTTTGTCGCGCTCATCTCACTGCAAGAAGGAATCGGGAAAATTGGCTTCTGGAGCTTGAGGAATTTGCGGTCCACGGTTTGAACGCAGGTGTAGTTGGGTAGGCGCTCGGTTCGATCGAGGATGTTGTCCCGCGCCTTGGCCAGCACTTGCTCAGGGTCGGGCGGCTGCGCGCCAATGGTGAGCGCGACGGCGAGGAACAGCGGAGTCGAGATTCGCGCGCATTGCTCCTCCTGCCCTATATTACTCCCTTCTCCGGATCGGGAATTACGTACGCCTCTGTGGCTGACGAAAACGCCTATATTACTTAATCCGTCAATCGTAGTTGGAGATTCTGGGGCATAAAGTGCAGGTATTCGCGCAGTGCGTTCCGGCTTTCCGTCTCACGCCCGGCTTTTTTGTAGAGTTGCGCCAACTCAAGGTACGCATCCGGCCGAGATGGGTCGAGCTCAATACTGCGCTTCAACTCCTTGACCGCCTCCTCCGTTTTGCCCGCATGTTCGAGGGCTGTTCCCAGGCAATACACATAGCGCGCGTTGGAGGGTTGCTGCGCCGAGGCGCGCGAGAACATCCGGATGGCCAACTGGGTCTGGGCTTGCGCCAGCAAGACGGATCCCAGGTCGGCCTCCACCGCCGGATCCTGACGCTGTTCGGAGGGCAACTGGGAAAGAATCTGGTAGGCCTGCAACAAGTCCGGCCCGGCGTGGCTCGCGGACGCCATCTCGAAATAGGCCAAGCCAAGATCACGGCGAATCAGCACAGGATCCGGCTCGCGCCACGCCTTCAGTTCGGGACTGTCCCCACCCTCGAGCTGGCCGTGCGGTTTACGCGGGATGCTGTGATCGGTGACGGCGGAATGGGCCACATTGGTCGGTCGAAGCCGAGGCATGTGACAGCTCACGCATTCCTCGGCTGGCTTATGGCGCCCGGCGGCGAAGAGATCGCCATGGCAGGAGATACACACTTTTTGGATGGCCTGCGCGCGGTTCTGCTGGTTGCCCTGCTGGTTGCCGTGCGGATTGTGGCAAGTGCCGCACCACAAACGGCCGCCGCTCTGCTTTGCGCACTGGCTCTGGGCCAGCAACTCGCTCTATCGAAATCCCACCAATCGCGGCCGGGATTCAATATCCTGGTATCGCCTTCCAGGTGGCATTGCTCGCATACGCTATCGCGCCGGTCCGGCGCTAACTTGGCCGGATTTACGATGGAGCCTGGGCCGGGATTCTTGAGATGCGCGGCCGCGGAGCCGTGGCACCTTTCGCAAGAGATCGGAGTGAAGGGAGGATCGCCGAACTGGTTGTCGGTTCCCTTGACTAGATCCACCGATCCGGTGTGGCAGAAGAGGCAGCCGCTGGAGATTTGGTGCGTGAAATCGAGATGAGAATCGGTCTCGTAGCCGGGGGTCAGATCCCAGCTTTTGGTTTGTGTATAGTAGGAAACCGGCGATTGAAACAGGTATCGTCCCAGCCGAACCAAGTAGCTGTAACCAACAATGCCGGCCCCTACCGAGTACGCGACTGGGTATTTGGCAACAACGCCACGGCGCTCGAGCCGGTGTTCCAGCTGGGAATCGTGCTTCTGGATAGTGATGGTGCTCGCCGAGAGTTTGTGAACGATGTGGCCTTCATCGAAAACAGAGGGAGGGCCGATGGATCGGCCCATAGGGGATCGCTCGAACGCGGCGACTTCGGACGGATGGCAGCGGGCGCAGGGTTCCTGGGCTCGACTGGTGGCCAGGCACAGGAAGAGCAGTGCGGGGGCGGCCAGAAGATGGCGCCACATCGGAGGGCAATTTGCTAGTTGGCAGGCGAAAGCGCCTGCCCCACATTTTTTGCGGCCCGGCATGCTATCCATCATAAAGAAAAAGGCCGGTAGGGCTTCCCCTACCGGCCGATAATCAAACGTTAGCGATTAACTTAGAAGCGGAGCGTTCCCGAGAACTGCAACTGGCGCATGTAGCCGCCGGCTGCTATCCCGGTGATCTGTCCAGCGTTGGGGCTCTGAACGTCGGCGTTCGGCATACCCAGATTGGTGTGGTTGAACACGTTGCGTGAATCGGTACGCAACGTGAAAGCAAAGCGCTCTGTGAATTTGAAGGTCTTGAAGGCCGAAAGGTCCTGTTGGATGAAATGCGGACCATACAGCGAGTTGATCGGGTAGTTCCCGAACGAATTGGAGGCCGGCCATTCAAATGGACCGCTGGTGCACTGTTGGGTCGGGCATCCGACGAACCACTGATTCCGGTTGCCTTGTGCCCCGGCGTAGGGGTTCCCGGACCCTTGGACGGGCCGGTTGTTCGGTCCGACATTGGGCTGGATGTTGGTGGGTCCGTAATTCTCAAGGTCCGGACTGAATGGGAATCCGCTGTAATAGGTTGTGATTCCGCTCAGTTCCCAACCGCCCAGAACCATATCCGCCGCTCGATTCATGCTCGATCCCCACCTGCGCCCTTTACCAATAGGAACGTCATAGGTTTGTGCGAAGGTCCACTGCTGGTTGGGGAAGAAACCGCTGTTCCCGGTGCCGGCGGAACGATCGTACAGGAAGTAATAGTTGTTGTCGTAGCCGTTATTTCCTGGCGAGTCACTCCACGACCGCTGGTTTGTGTAGCTCACTTGGAGGTTCCAACCCTGCCAGGCTCTTACGTTAACCAGTCCCTGGAAAGAGTTGTAGTGCGCGTTGGAGCAGTCGCAGTAATAGGAAAGTGACTGTGTCCACCCGTACAGGTTGTAGTACGGTTTGTCCAGGTTGGTATTGGAAACTCCGGGAACGAAGATCGCTTCGTTGGGGTTAACCGTCTGACCGGAAGTTCCGATAAACGCATGCCGGTCCTGGTTTCCGACGTAGGAGCCTTGCACCGCGATCTTGTTGGTCAACTGGTGCTGAATAGCGATGTTGTACTGGTAAACGGTCGGCAGCGTCTCGATGGGAGGACGGAACTTCGGGGTGATTCCGTTCGGTAGGGGGAACGTCCCATTCGAGCTCACAGCGGTGGTCGGAGGTGCGGATGGGCCCTGGGCCAAGTTAAACACGTCGGCGAAATTGGCCGTGGCAGTGAGCTGCTGCTGCGACAAAACTGGCGGATTCTGGGTCACATTGTGTCCGAACGTGGATCCGAAGACGCCCAGATCGTAGGACCAGCCGTAGCCGCCGCGGATGACGGTCTTTGGAGTGAGCTGGTAGGCGAAACCGAGTCTGGGCGCAAAATTGTGCCAGTCCATGTTCTGAATGCCGTGGGAGGATACTCCACCCTCACCAAACACATACATCAAACCG
Organism: Bryobacteraceae bacterium; assembly: GCA_050011295.1. Lineage (GTDB taxonomy): Bacteria > Acidobacteriota > Terriglobia > Bryobacterales > Bryobacteraceae > Palsa-89. Next base: position 7,020 of record JBEKJJ010000083.1, on the reverse strand, counting down.
TTCGCCAGATCCAGCGTAGCGCCGTTACCGGGAGCGTTCACAGTTTCTGGGAAGACCATTTCCCAGCGCACGCCGAGAGTGATGGTCCATTTGGGGGTGGGGCGCCATTCGTCCTGTCCATACCAGAAGAAGCGCTTCTGCTGCTCCTGAGCGTTGGTACTGCTGCTTACATAGCGCGTGAAATTGGTCGCATCCCCCAGTTCGAATGTTGCGAGACCGATACCCGGCGATGCACTCTGACCAGCGGCCAACACCTCTCCGGTGTTATTGCCGCTAAAGGTGAGCTCACCAGCACGGTGGCTATCGCTAGGAACCCGAAGATTCTCCGCATAGCGGAGATCGGCGCCGAACTTGAAGGTGTGTTTTCCAATGGTGTGGGTTAGGTTGTCAATGAACTGGAATTGCCGTTCGGTTTGAGTGAGGGGGCAATTGCACTGGTTGACGCCGAGTGCGTAACCAAGCTTGTAGTCGTTATCCGGAGCGTTGATGTCGAAATACGGCATGCCGGAAGTGTAAGTCTTATCCAGGTTCAGGCCGGGGATTCCCGCCTGCGTGGCAGGATCGGTACCGTAACCTTGCGGTACGTCAAAAACGTGATACCGCATCCAGCCGAAGCGGAATTCGTTGATCGTCGTCGGGCTGACGGTGTAGGTCCACCCGATGGCTAAACTGTCGTCCTGAGATACTGAACTGCCGGCGTAGTTGACGAAATCGGGACCACCTGCCAGCACGCCGAATGCTCCCGGCGCGGCCTCGGTAAAGGAAGCGTAGCTATACCGGCCGAAGATGGTGTTCTTCTGGTTCAGGTAATAATCTTCGCGCGTGTCCCACTTGTTATACGTGATGGCAGTGCCGCCGTTGACGTCGTAGTTGTTAACGAAAGGCGCACCGCTAATCTGCTGATAATTCGGGGCCGGGAAGTAGGCCATAATCGCCTGAGCCTGCGGGCTGATCATGCTGGCGGGGATGGTGTTGTTCGCAAACGGCGTTCGACCGAGGCCTGTGGTCGGGTTGCCGCTGTTTGGATTGAATATCTGATATTGGCTGTTGAAGGCCAGCCACTGACTGAAATTGCCCGACCGGCTGAGCGCGTCGGGGACGCTGGTAATAATGGAACCGCCTTGAAACTGCCGGTTCAGCTCAGCGTCGCCGAAGAAGAACAGCTTGTTCTTGATGATCGGGCCGCCGATCGAACCGCCGAACTGGTTCTGCCGGTAGAGAGCGGACGGCAGCGATCCAAAGGGATTTCTCGCGACAGTAACGAAACCTGGCGTGTTGATCTGGTTGTATTCGAAGGCGCTGCCATGGAAGTCGTTGGTGCCCGATTTGGTGGAGTAGGAAGCGATACCTCCGCCAACATAGCTGAACTCCGCGTCGAAGTTCTGCAATGACTGCTTCACTTCGGCCAGCGAGTCGATGTTCGGATTGATAACGATGATTCCAAGGATCGGGTCCTGGTTCGTGGTTCCATCCAATTCATAGCCCATCTGGGAGAAGAGTTGGCCGTCCACCACCATCTGAATACTGTTCTGCGGATTTTCATCGGAGGCGTGCTGCCAACCAAGCTTCGCGGTGCCGGGCTGCAGCAATTCCATGGATTGCACGTTGCGCGAGATGTTGGGAAGGTCCTCAATCTCCTTGGAAGTGAACGTCTGCTGAATGTCGGCTCGATCAGATTGCAGCAGCGGCGCGACCGCAAGCACTTCCACTTCCGTCGTGACCTCGCCAACTTTGAGCGCTACGTCGAAGCGGGCCGCCGCGTCGACCTGGACTGGGATCTCGTTCGAGGCCACGCGCTGGAAACCAGCGGCCTGAATCTCCACCTTGTAAGCATCGGGAATCAACTGCCCTTTGTTGTAGTTACCGTTGGCATCGGTAGTAACCTCAAACTTTGTACCTTTGCTTGCATCGGTAATGGTGACTTTTGCATTCGCCACAGCGGCGCCACTGGCATCCGTAACGGTGCCGTAGATGGAACCAAATACCTGCTGTGCAGAGGTTGGTGTGGTGAAGGCTACTAAAGCCAGAATTACGGCCAGCCAGACGGTCAGGAAGGTCCTGCTTGAATTACTCATATACTGTGTTCTCCTTGGAACATCCATGTGAGACTTGGTACAACCCCATAGGCCAGACATTGGCCAAAGCAAATACGAACTCCGTTTAGTTTGGGGCTACTAGTATGTTTATACAAGTTATTCCTAGGTTTGATACTGTTACATGAACTAAAATCAACACTTGCAAAAGTTTGCGGACTTTGTTACCCTCGGGTAAATGTCGGTTACCGGGGTCGTGGTCGCCGAACGCGAAGAAAAGCTTCGGCAAGTTGAACGCGTGGTGGGGAGCGATTTGCTGCACGGGTCGGAGTCTCTGTGCAAGCTTTTACGCTATCTGGCGGAGCACTGCATCGACCATCCGGGGGCTGCAGTTAAGGAATACCAGATCGCTACAGAGCTGTTCAAACGTCCCCAGGATTTCGATCCTAGGCTGGACGCCACGGTCCGGGTACAGACCGGCCGGCTGCGCTCTAAGCTGTCCGAATACTATGCAGGCGTGGGAAAAAAAGACCCCTGGATGCTTGAGATTCCCAAAGGTGCCTACTCGCTGGTATTTTACCCGCGTAACCTGGTTCCGGCAGCGGATCCACTAGCGCCCGCTCAGGTTCTAGACAAAGCGGCCCCCAGCGCACAGGACCGTACGCCGCGCCACAGTGCGTGGCTCACCACCGTAATCATTCTCTCGGCAATTTCGGTATTGTTGGTCGCGGCGCTGGTGACGCTGTTGTTGAACCGCGCCAATGCCCGGCGGACGGCTAACCCGGCCCCGCCGGAAGCGCCTGCGGCTCTGGCATTTCTGTGGAACGATTTTGTGATGACTCCCGAAGAACCGTGGGTGATTTTCAGCAACGCGGAATTCGCGGGGCGGCCTGAAACCGGCATGCACTATTACAATCCAGCCAGCGATCGAGGACAGCCGATCCTGGATCACTACACGGGCGTGGGCGAAGTGCTGGGCATCCACGAGCTGGATCGCGTGTTCGCGTCGCTGCACCACGGGCTCAGAGTGAAGCGGGGGCGCCTGCTCTCGCTGGACGATGCGAAGAACAACGATCTCATCTTTGTCGGATCGCCATCGGAGAATCTTTCGCTGCGCGAGATTCCCACCACGCAGGATTTTGTTTTCCGCAGCGTTGACAAGGGACCTCGGAAGGGCGATCTTTCGGTAGTGAACGTGCATCCGCAGAAGGGCGAGGAGAATTCGTACATCTCGACGAAGGGACTTCCCATCACTGAGGATTATGCTGTGATTGGGCTAATGCCGGGAATGAATCCCGCGCGCTGGGTGATGTTGCTGGCCGGCCTTACGACAATCGGTACGCAAGCCGCGGTGGAATACGTCAGCCGGTCCAACACGGCCGAGGATCTGGTGAAGCGCATCGGAGGACCTGTTTCCGGCAAAATCGCACCGTTCGAGTGTGTAGTGCGCGTGAAGGTAACGCAAGGCGTGCCGGTGCAAGCGGACCTGGTGGCGCTGCATTTGCGGCATTAGGTTGGGGCGTGGGGCAGGCGCTTTCGCCTGCCAACCGAAAAAGCTCTCACTTCGATTCGGCGCCGCGCACCTTGCGCGCACGCTTCTTTTCCTTGCGCGGCAACCTCGACTTGTTCTTCTTGGCGAGTTTTGGAATCTTTTGCGAAACTCGTCCTTCCGGATGCGCCAAGCCCGTTTTGACAGCAATCGTTCCGATGGTGGAACCGATTGCTTCGGCTGCAGTCTGGAGCAGTCCTTTCTCTTCGGTCTTCGGCGCCGCTTCTTTGGGTTTTGGCTCCTTAGTTTTCGGCTCCTTGGCCTTCGGCTCTTTGGCCGTCTGGTCTTTCGGTTTCGGATCCTTCGGTTTCTGTTCTTTCGGTTTCTGCTCTTTTCCGTTTGCCATTCTCCCAGTATGGATGTTTGGCGTGGTACTTGCACTCCGCAGTGTCATGTCACACCCTAGCAGCGCGTTTCGCTATCTGTGTTCGGAGCTTGTCAGTGTGCTCTATGAAGACCGTTTCTGCGGCGTTCGTGAAGCTCTGGGCAATCTCGAGGAAATCTCATCCACTAGCGCGACCGTCCTGGTGGAGGAGCCGCTGGAAGACGGGCGGCCCGTTTCATTCCGGATAAAAGGCCATGCTCTTCATGGAATTGTAGAATCCACCGACTTTGTGTACCAGCTGGGATGGTTCGTCAGAATCGGACTCAACTCCACTTCCCGATGGCACGTGAGGATGTTTATTCCGGAGCATTTTCTGGCTCTCGGTGAATCCGCCTTTTGGCTGGAGACAGAATCTGTCGCAATGTGCGCGAGCTAAGGCGAAAATCTTATGCGGATGCTAAGGCAACTGAGAAAAAGCTGCCGGTAAGGTTTACGCTGAGAAGATGATCCATGGTCGCTCCCGGTGGGCCAGGCTGGCGCTCCCCGGCGCATTTCATGCCGCAGTGCTCTCCGCCCAGTTGATTGCTCCGGGCCAACCGGTTCCACACACTCCGAATCCTCCTGTTGTTTTCCTGAACGGCTATCAGGAAGATTGCAGCGGCTCATCCTTCGCGGCAACGTTCGGGATCGCTGACCAGGTGCTTCAATCCAACGGCCAGGTGAGCCTCTTCTTCGACAATTGCACGGTGCCAGGCCAACCTTCCATCGAAACTGTCGGAAGCGCCTTTGCCAGTTACTTGGCCGCGCTCAAATATGACGACGGCACGACGGTGGATATTGTCGACGTGGTCTCGCACAGCATGGGCGGGTTGATCGTGCGCAGTTACTTAACGGGCAAGCAGGAACAGGACGGCGTGTTTTCGCCTCCGGCTACGATTCGCATCCGGAAAGCTGTTTTCATCGCGTCGCCGAACTTTGGGACAGGAATCGCGGCGTTCGGGTTCGGCCTGAACGACCAGTTGAATGAGCTCACCAGCGGCAGCGAGTTTATTTTCGATCTGGCGACGTGGAACACCGGAACCGACGATTTGCGCGGCATCGACGCCGTTGCGGTGGCCGGCAATGGAGGCACCGGAGAGGCCACCATGCCCGGTTTTGACGATGGAGTGGTGCCGCTGACCAGCGCGTCCCTGGGCTTTTATCAGCCGGCGCGAACGCGCGTGGTTCCCTACTGCCACGTCGATGGCGGCGGCTTGATCACACTGGCCGGTTTGTGCGCAGCGGACGCGAAGGGCATCGCGCTCATCACGTCCGCTGACCATCCAACGGCGCAGATTCTGGTGTCATTTTTGAACGGCACCGCGGAATGGCAGACAGTGGGGCAGGCAGCCGAACAGAACAATCTTCTATCGACTTTGGGTGGGCTATACGTGCGGACGCGCACCGCCTCCGGCCAGCCTGAGCAGTATAATTCCGCTACCGCGGCCGCGATGAACTTGAGCAAGTCGAACAATCAGATTGCCTACACCAATGCGCTCACAGCGGGTCAAGTGACCATCGACGCGGCTACTCCCTCGGGGAATTTAACCGAGATTGTCACTGTTCCCGCTGGAACTGACCTGCCCGTTACTCTGAAGCCGGGTCCAAACATCGTGCGTGTGCAACCGGCCGCAGCTTCGGTTTTCCCATTGACAGTCGCCCCTAGCATGATCGTTTCCATCTTCGGAGACGCGCTCGCGCAGTCTACCATTGAAGCCGGTTCCGTTCCGCTGCCAACCATGTTGAGTGATGCGCAAGTGATGCTGAATGGCTCAGCGCTGGAACTGTTTTATGTGTCTCCAAAACAGATCAACGCCGTTTTGCCTTCTACCGCGGCGGGATTTATGACGTTGACAGTTCAGAATTCTTCCGGCGCAAGCACTGTGAATATTGTCGTGGAGGCCGCGCATCCGGCCGTATTCACCCAGAACAGCACGGGCTCAGGCCCAGCGGCCGCGATCGACGCCCGCAATGGAATGCCGGTATCGATCGGCAATCCTCTCCACGCCGGTGACTACCTGGAACTGTTCCTGACGGGTCTCGGAGCAGACACGCAAGCTCAGGTGACAATCGGTGGCGCAAGTTGTCCGGTGACCTACGCCGGCCCCGCACCAGGCTTTGTGGGCCTGGATCAGATCAATTGCCAGGTTCCGTCGGGGTTGGCCGCGAGCGCGGCCGCGAATCTAGTCGTAACTGCGGGGGCGAGGTCCAGCAATGTGACAACTGTCGCGGTGGAGTGAGGCAACATCTTAGCCACGGATGCACACGGATGCACACAGATAAATCGGGTTCGTTTCATCCGTGTGTATCCGTGGCCATTTATGTTTTCCCCGGAAACAACAACTCATGCACATCCGGCTTATCCAAATCCACCTTGCGCACCACACGCGCCGGGAGATCGATACGCTTGGGCGGCGTGGCTCCGTTGAGTTTATCCACTAGCGTCTTCACGGCTTCGAAACCCATCTTGAATGGATCTTGCACCACCATGGCGTCTATAACGCCGGCCTTCAGGTCTTCAATCAGCGAGTCGCTCGAGTCGAACGACACAAATTTCACTTTGCCGGCAAGCCTGCGCGACTTCAGCGCCAGCGACACTCCAATGCTGGAGGGTTCTGACGATGCGAAGATGCCGTTTAGATCCGGGTGCGCCGTCAGGATATTCTCCGCAGCGCCCATGGCCTTGGAGCGATCGGACATTCCGAACTGCCGCGCTACCACTTGAATCCCGGGGAACTCGTTCTTCATGACGTCGTCAAATCCGCGTTCGCGATCCATGGTGGATGCGCTGCCGGGAGCGTGCATGACGATCGCCACAGTGCCCTTCGCGCCCACCAGACGCGCCAGCTCGCGCGCGCCCATGCGTCCGGCCTCGTAGTTGTCGGTGGCTAGAAACGTCAGGTAGTTGGTGGAATCCACGCCGGAGTCGAACACCACGACAGGAATGCCCAGCTCCGCAGCTCGATCGAGCGAGCGATTGAGCGCGTTGCGCTCCGCCGCCGCTACGGCCAATCCGTCCACGTGCTGGGCGATCATGGAATCCACGATCTGCATCTGACGATCGTACTCGGTCT